>JAHFPT010000047.1:0-22506 GCA_023266625.1 Novosphingobium sp.
CGTGCAGCCAATCTTCGCCGCAAACAGGACCTCTTCGTGCCTTCGTGTGAGACCAATTTTTCTTCTTTGCCCCTACTCCAGCCCATCCCGCCGCAAAACCCGCTGCTCCTCGCGTAAAAACCGCTCGGCAATCGCCTCCACGCCCTCGCCCGGACGCACGCTGTTGGCGAACACCCTCGGCCCGATGATCGAGGCGGCGAGCAGCATCACGCAATAGACCTCGGCGTCGATGTCCTGACCCTTGGCGGCGAAGCTGGCCGCCATCGCCGCGACCAGCTCGTCCCAGCGGGTATAGCTGTCGCGGATGTCCTTGCCGGAGACGAAATCGTCGATCCATAGCTTGATCAGCTCTGGATTCTCCATCACGAAATGGCTGATGTGGCCGATGCGGTCGCGCGCGCTGTCGCCGACGTCCATGCCGCGCGCCAGCTCGCCCGAGGCCCAGTCCTTGACCGCACCGAGCAGCGCTTCGCGGTGCTCGAAGTGGTAATAGACGGTGGTGCGGTTGATCCCCATCGCCCGCGACAGCGCAGCTATCGACAGCGCGTCGGTACCCTTCTCGGAGATCAGCCGCACAGCGGTTTCGATCATCTCCTGATGTGTCTCGTCGAAACCCCTGTTGCGGCGCGGAGGGGAGCTGGCCAAAGTTCGGGGGGCATCCATCGCTCAGCCTGCGTCGCAATCGGCACGGATATTGGCAAAACGCTGCTCCACAGCAGCCATGCGTTCCGGGTGGGTGATGATGTAGAGCCGGTTCGCCGCGATCCCGCGCAGCACCATTTCGGCGACGTGATGCGGCTTCACTTCGGATTCCAGCACATCGATGCTGGCGTCAACGATTGCACCGCCGATGCGTTTGGTGCTGCGCGGCAGATTGGTCGCCGTGTAGCCCGGGCAGAGTACCGAGACCCCCACGCCATAGGGCGCCATTTCATCGCGCAGCACTTCGCTCATCGCGACCACGGCGAATTTCGACGGGCCGTAGCTGCCGAGCCCGGCATGGGCGGCGGCCATGCCCGACATCGAGGCGGTGTTGACGATGTGGCCCTTGCCCAGCGCGCGAAAGCCAGAGCCAAAGGCGGAGATGCCGTTGAACACACCAGTCAGGTTGATCGCGATGACCCGGTCGAAGCTCTCAGGCGGCATGTCGGACAGCTCTTTGCCATCGGGCATGATGCCGGCGTTGTTGAACAGAAGATCGACCGGGCCGAGCGCGGCTTCGGCTTCCGATTTGGCCAGCGCCCAGCTTTCGCGGTCGCGCACGTCGAGCAGCTGGCCGCGCAGGCGGCCACTCCCCTTGGCACCCCGGCTGGCAACGACGCTCTCCAGTTCCGCCGCATCGATATCGGCAATGGTGACCGGCACCCCGCGCGCGGCCAGCGCGTCGGCTAGCCCCAAGCCGATGCCGCTGGCACCGCCGGTGATGAAGGCATGTTTTGCTTGTGTCAGGTCCATGATGCTTGTCCCTCAGACCAGTGCGGCCGCGCCGCTATTGCCCTTGATCGTCTCCGCCGCGCGGCAGCCCGAAAAAACGCAATCGCCCAGCGACAGCCCGCTGACATAGTAGTGCGAGCATATCCCCACCGCCGTGCGGCCCGCAGCATAAAGCCCCGGCACCTTGCCGCCCTCGCTGGAGAGGACCTCGCCGGTATCCTCATTGACCACCATGCCTCCCACCGTGATCGACGCAGCTGGCGGTTTCGACCATGTCATCGAGAAAGCGATGATCGGGTGTCATGGTCACTCCCCGTCCTTCAACCCCAGCCGCTCCGCATAATTCCGATGGAAATTGCGCAGGATCGACTCCTGATAGGCCGAATTCCACACATACGGCGGCTGCTTGGTTTTCAGCCCCTTTTGCACCTGCGGGATATTGCCGACGTCCTGCTCGAAGATCTTGGCGAGGCCGCCCAGTTCGGGGGCCTGGGTCCAGTGATCGTCCGGGCCGAGGAAGCGCGCCGCCTTGGGCGGCGGCTTGGGCTTGCCCTCGGGCCAGGGTGCCAGCAGCATGACATGCATCAGGCATTCGTCGGGATTGTCGCCGTTCGGGCGGAAGCGATAGACGATCCGGCCCCAGCCGCCCCAGGGGCTGAAATTGGGGAAGAGGTTGTTAAAGCTCTGTTCGTTGAGCTCGGCATCGCAGAATTGCTCAACCTCCTCGCCGATCATCCCGCGCAGGAATTCGCGGTTGAAATCGGCCATCATCCGGTGGGCTTCGAGTGTCGCCTCCGGGGTCTGGATGATGCCGCGATGCGGGCTCGATCCCGTGCCCCCGACATGGCCGAGCCGCCCCCAGTTGCCGAAGACGTCGAACCGCAAATCGCCGATGTCGCCGCCCGACAACAGCAATTGCGGATGCGTTGCCAGCGTGTGCCAGCCTTCGATGAAGGCCTCCTGCACCACCTTCCAGTTGGCGCGGATGCGCATGGTGACGTCGGCCTGCTTGTAGCGGTTCTGGAGTTTGATCTTGGCATAATGCGCGATCATCTCCGGGCCCATATAGTCCTCGAGGCTCTCCGAATCCGGATCGGGGTTGATGAAGATAAAGCCGGCCCAGGTCGCGACCTTGGCACCAGGCAGTTGCGATGCTTCCTCGCGCACACCTGGGAAATCCCATTCGGCAACCAGATGCTTGAGGCTGCCGTCGATGTTCCAGGTCCAGCCGTGGTAGGGGCAGCGGAAGTCGACTGCCCGCTTGCCGTGGCATTCGCGCAGCTGGCGACCGCGATGCATGCAGGCGTTGACGTGGGCTTTGATCTCGTCCGGAGCGGTGCGCACGACGAGATATTGCAGATGCGCGATCTCATAGAGGTGATAGTCGCCGACTTCGGGAATATCGTCCTCGCGGCAGACCAGCTGCCAGCACTTCTTCCAGATGTGCTCGACTTCGAGGTCGTGGTACTTCTTCTCGAAATAGCGTGCGGTGGGCACTTTCAGCGGCCCGCCCGGCATCGGATTGCTCTTCTTGTAAACTTCCGGCACCAGCTCGGGCTTGCGGTCGTTCTCGAGCATATATTCGAGCGGAGTAAACGAAGCCGAGCGCATGCCTTCGGGCGTCGCCTTGCCCGGATCACCGACATAGGGCGCGATGATCTTGGGGCGCTGGGCCGCTTCCTCGCCGACATTGCGCATCGATGTCGCCTGGACCTTGGGGATGTCCTCTTCCAGCGCCGGCAGCAGCACCCAAACGATGTCGCGGCCCGGCGGCAGGTCCGGCCCGCCGATATATTTGAGCATATGCGGATCGGCGTAGGTCATCTCGCCTTCGATCCAGGTGCCGTCCCACTTGAAGGTGCCGGACTTGCCCTTGGCCTTGTCCTCGACCCGGACCAGCCCGTCGCCGATCTCGGTATAGACAGCGCCGCTGATCGGATGCGGCTCCGAGCGCATCGGCACCTTGGTCATCTCGTTCATCGGCATCCTCCGGACTCGGCTTGTCGTCATCGCGCGGCATTTGCTGCCTTGTATTCTCCGCCCCGTTGATAGCATGACGGCGGCCTCTGCAAACGAAAAAATACAACATGACTGTCGAAGAAGTGATCGCCGCCGCCAGCGCCCAGTCCGGGCTGAACGGCTTCGGCGATCCGGCCATTCTGCAAGGGCTGGAGCGGTGATGCAGGCCTATTTGGCGCACAACCCCAAGGGCAAGCACGGCAGCCACAGCTATGATCTGGCGGAATATGGGCTGAGCGTGGATGGGGTGCGCGAGCGGTTTCGCGATTATATCGAGCGTTATGAGATTCCGGTGAAGGGGTGAGGGGGCGCCATTTTTGCTTGTTTATTACCTCGACGCATGTGCGCGATAAAGGATTCACAATGAGTCCAGCCTAGTGTAGCGTGATATGCGCGCGCATCAAAGGAGGGCTACGCTATGAACGCAGACGCTCTGTCCCCTCCTTCGCTGCCGTTCAACCCAGACATCCTGAGGTGGGCGCGAGAATGGCGTGGACGTTCTGTTGCGGAAGCCGCTCACAAGGCAGGTGTTTCGGAGGAGAAGCTGTTTTCTTGGGAACGCGGAGAGACGGTTCCTACAGTTCGTCAAGGCAGAGTCCTTGCGGGCTTCTATGATAGGCCGTTCCTGGAGTTCTTTCTCTCCCGCCGCCCCAATGTTGCCGAGTCAGACCTCGTGCCCGATTTTCGGCTGCATAGAGATCACCCGGACCCCAAGGGGGACCGTGAACTTAAGGTAATCCAAGCATGGGCGGAAGATATTCGCCTCAATGCGCTTGATCTGTTTGCGCTGGTCGGCGAGCAGCCACCCAGTCTTCCGAATGGCTTTCACGCTACGCTGGACACGAACCCAGAACGGGCCGCCAATGAAGCTCGCGCGCACTCGACATTTTCTGCAGAGAATCAGATCGCGCTGAAGGGCGCTGAGCGTGGAAAGCTATCGAAGCTCCTTCGCCGTTCAATCGAAGAAATGGGCGTTCTGGTCCTGAAGGAGTCTGCCATAGGCAGATATGGTGTCAGGGGAATGACGGTCTTTGCGACTCCGCTACCCATTGTTGTCTTTGGCGCGGAAGCACCCACGGCACAGGCTTTCACAATGGCACATGAGCTTGGACATATCATGCTTCAACAAAGCGCTATCAGCGGTCCGCCGAGTGCATCTGATGCGCGAAATGAAATTGAACGGGCTGAGCGTTGGTGCGACGAGTTTGCTGGCGCATTTCTCGTTCCCGCAGATTCCATGACGAAGGTTTGGGCAAAGCCAAACGTGCCCGTCGCGCAGATTGGGGACCAGCTACTTGGCCAGCTTGCCAATACGTTCTCTGTCAGCCGTCATGCGATGCTCATTCGACTTGTGCAGCTTAGTTATGTTGAGAAGCGCTTCTATTGGGAGATCATGAGGCCAAAGTTTCTTCAACAGGAGGCAGAGTTCAAAGGTGGTGGCCGATCACTCTATTATGGTAGCCGCTTCCGAGGCTCGGTCGGCGATATGTACACCGGCCTAGTTCTAGACGCTTGGGGTAATGGCAGGATTACGAACCACAATGCCGCTGAGCTTATGGGCACAAAAAGCCTTAGGCACCTCTTTGACATTCGGGACCATTTCACTCAGTGAAACGCTACTGCCTCGATACGTCTGGGTTCAGCAACCCGGTCCAGTCGGTACCAGAGGACATCTATGTCAGCCTCTGGGGGCAATTATGCGATTTGATCCGGCGAGGGCATTTTGCCACAACGGACGAGGTTTATGAGGAACTCACTCATCTACCTGGCGAACTGGGTCAGTGCATCAAAGATCACAAGGCTGAGCTTGTCTTGGAACTCGGTGCTGGGGATTGGGATTGGGGAGCCTACCTCTCTCATTATGACCAGAATCATCCTACGTATGAGCCGTTTATCGCTGGTACCGGGGGAAGCAAGGCTTCGCTCAGCGTACCTGATTTCTCCGTTGTGATCCTTGGCAAGACTCTTGCCCTTCCGGTTCTGAGTAGTGAGATACGATGCGCAAATCAGGTTGGCACACGTAGCCGCAAGATACCCGATGTTTGCGATGCGCTTGGCGTCCCCCATATCACCTTCAACGAATTGTTGCGGGCAGAAGGAATAAGATTGTGACCATCGTCGCGCGCTACGGCCAATTGTTCCAGATGAGCTACATCACCCGCGATCTCGACGCGGCGATGGCGCATGCCAAGGCCGCGATGGGCATCGCGCATTTCGACACCACCGATGCCGAGGTCGAAGTGCTGTCGTTCGGCAAGCTGCGCCCACTGAAAATCCGCGCCGCCTCTGCCAATATCGGGCGCAACCAGTTCGAGATCATCCAGCCGGTGTCAGGCGCGATCGAGGTCTATACCGACGAAGTCGATCTGTCCGGCCACATCCTCAATTTCCACCACATCGCCATCGCCGTGCGCGGCGGCATTGCGCAATGGCGCGAACTGCTCGCCGAAGTGCGCGCCAGCGGCGACGAATTTGCCTATCTCTTCCCGGCGGAACCGGGTGACGACGACAAGCTCTGCTTCGCTTACGTCGATACGCGGCGGCGGCTGGGTCACTACACCGAATATCTCTGGGTCGATGAAACGATCAAGCCGATTGCGGCGATGCCCGATCTGGATGGCTGAGATGGCGGAGCGCCTCGGTGGAAAGCGTCAGTAAAAATAATCCTGTCGCTGCATCGTGCTGACTGGCAGTTCGAAGCGCTCATGCTCCTCGGCCAGCTGCTGCCAGCGATCCGCTGCTTCAAGATGCCGCTGCCGCACCAGGGGCAGCGCGGCTGTGCGGGCAGCCTTGAGCTGCTGCATAGCAAATTCACGATATTCCAGCGCAAAAGCCATGGGTCTCTCCAACGATTGGCTGGCTTGGACTTGGCATGATTCGGGTTCGCGAATGGCTAACAGATATGGTTTCGATTTCAGGAATTTGCGTTTTTGCTGCAGCCCCAATTTGAGGATGTCGTGCGGTAGCGAGAACCGCAAATTACCCTGAAACTACCGTGAACCAGCTATTCCAGAGCATCGTGCGATTAAGTGGGCACCGGTTAATCGCATAAATCGTGCGACAACAAACGAATGGAGCGGGCTGGATGCGTTGCTGTACGAGCCGGATGGCGATAGGCCGCAGTTCCTGGAGGTTGTGTGCGTCACATTAAGCGGCCAGGTACGGAGCCTCTTTCAAATCCTTAAACCACACTAGAATCAATGGTTTCTAGTGACCCTCTTGAATCTGAAGTTCGCACCCACCTTGCCGCACGATCCAGCGAACTTCAGATTCAAGAGGGTCACTAGAAGGGGCTTCACCCCAAGCATGAGCTCTTCGTGTCTTCGTGCGATAAAATTCATTTTTTATAACGCTTCAACGAGACACCCCGCATCCGGCCATGTCTCCAGCCGCGCCGCGCCGATAGCAATTTTCGATCCCTGATTCCCCCCCGCCTTGGTGGCGGTCACAGCGGTCTCCTATTTGGCCAGTTCGGCTTCAATCACGCCAATCAGTTCGGGATCGCCGGGCTCGGTGCCCGGCGCAAAGCGGGCGGCGACCTGGCCGTCCTTGCCGATGACGAACTTTTCGAAGTTCCACAGCACTTCGGGGTCCTCGGTCGGGGTCATGCCATAGCCCTTGAGCCGCTCGCGGAATTCACCGGCGGGGCCCTGCTTTTCGGGCATCGCCGCAGTCAGCGCGGCGTAGAGCGGCTGCTTGCCGGGTCCGGTGACGTCGGCCTTGGCGAACAGCGGGAAGGTGACGCCATAGTTCGCGGTGCAGAACTCGACGATCTCTTCATGGCTGCCAGGCTCCTGCGCGCCGAAATCATTGGCGGGAAAGCCGAGCACTTCGAAGCCGCTGTCCTTCTTCTTGGAGTAGAGCTTCTCCAGCCCCTCATACTGCGGGGTCAGCCCGCATTTGGAGGCGACGTTGACTACCAGCAGGACATTGCCCTTGTGGTTGGCGAGGCTGTCGGACCCGCCGTCGATGCGGGTCAGCGGGATTGCGGATAGGTCGGCCATGAGTTCTCTCCGGTGATTGTGATGTGCCAGTCTAACGTGGCCGCCCGAGTCTCGCCAGCCTTATTCATCGCGCTCCTCTCCCCTCGCGGGAGAGGATTGCCCATTATAGATGCAGCAAAAGAATCCCGGTGGCATTGCCCGCGCAAACAGCATATCGGCGAAGCAACGCCGGATGAATCCGGCAAACCACAAGTGGAGAGACCAAAGCCATGACAATCCTGCCCGATGGCATGCTCATCATCGATGGAAAAATCCGCGCAGCCGAAGGCGGCAAGACCTATGACAATATCGGCCCTTGGACCGGCGAAGTGGTCGGCAAGGCCGCCGATGCCAGCGCCGCCGATGTCGAGGAAGCCATTGCCTCGGCCCGCCGCGCCTTCGACACCACCGACTGGTCGACCAACCACGAGAAGCGCTTTACCCTGGTCAAGAAGCTGCACGAATTGTTCCTCGCCAATATGGACCGGCTGGTCGCCATCGCCCGCCACGAGGTTGGCGCGCCAATGGGCGCAGTTCACGGCGCGCAGGTGTCGCAGTGCATCGGTGCCTGGGAGGACCTGATGTCGGTCTATCCCAATCTGGAATGGGAAAAGGACGGCGGCGCCAAGGACACCTATGGCTTTATCACGAAGCGCATCGTCGCGCAGGAAGCGATCGGCGTGGTCGGCGCGATCACGCCGTGGAACTTCCCACTGTTCGTCAATGCCGAAAAGGTGGTTTCGGCGCTGCTGGCCGGCTGCACGGTGATCCTCAAGCCCGCGCCCGACACCCCGCTGGCCGGCACGATCTTCGGCGAACTGGCGCTGGAGGCGGGGATTCCCGCCGGTGTGCTCAATGTCATCACCGGGGCCGACCCGGCGATGGCCGGCGAAATGCTGGTCACCGACCCGCGCGTCGATTTGATCACCTTCACCGGCTCGACCGTGATCGGCCGCCACATCATGAAGCAGGGCGCGGAGACGCTGACCCGGGTGTTCCTCGAACTCGGCGGCAAGTCGGTCAACATCGTGCTGGAGGATGCGCCCAATTTTGCCGAGGTCGTCGCGAGAACGATGCTGGTGTTCCATGCCGGGCAGGGCTGCGCCGTGCAGAGCCGCCTGCTGGTGCCCAAGTCGCGCGAAGAGGAGGCCAAGGCGATCCTCAAGGCGGCCTATGATGCCTATTCCACCCAGTGGGGCGACTTCGATGCCCCCGCCTGCATGATGGGTCCGGTGGTCTCGAAAAAGCAGCTCGAGAGGGTCAAGGCCTATGTCGATATCGGGGTTGCCGAGGGCGCAACCCTGCTCGCGGGCGGCAATCTGCGCCCCGATATGGGCAGCGGCTGGTTCATCGAGCCGACCTGCTTTGTCGACGTCACCAACGACATGCGCATTGCCCAGGAGGAAATCTTCGGGCCGGTGCTGGTGGTCATCCCCTTCGAGGACGAGGAAGACGCGATCCGCATTGCCAATGACAGCATCTATGGCCTGTCGGGCGGGGTCTGGTCGGGCAGTCTCGAGCGCTCGATGAAGGTCGCCCGCCGCATCCGCACCGGCACCATCGGCGTCAATGGCGGCGCGCCGATCAGCGGCGATCTGCCGTTTGGCGGCTACAAGCACTCCGGCATCGGCCGCGCCTGGGGCGTTCCGGGAATCGAGGAATACCTCGAAACCAAGGTGATCGGCTATCGCGACTAGGGCGGCGAGCGATAATTTCGGGATCAATCCTCCCCGAGTTTGTCTCGGGGAGGAATTTGTCTGCGCCCCTGTTTGGTGACTCACCCCGAAAGCTCCGCCGCGTTTTTCAATTGACGCAGCGACTCGACCGGGGGAAAGCCCCCCTCACGTCATGAAAATTAACCATCTTTTACGACTGAAACGTCGCCATTCAGGGCCAGCTGGCAGCGTCTCCCTGGCGCTCGCGCTGCTTTCTGCTTGCAGTCCAGTGCCCAAACTTGGGCAAAATGTGGCGCTACGTTCGCCCGAAACAGTCGCCGCGCAGCAGAGCCTCCAGCCGCAGGGGACTGCCGCCTGGCCGGGCGAAGGCTGGTGGCTGGCCTATGGCGACCCTCAGCTGGAAGCGCTGATCGGCGAGGGCCTGCGCGATTCCCCCGATATCGCCATTGCCGCCGCGCGGCTGCGCCGGGCCGCCGCGCAGGCGCAGGAAGCCGGCGCGCCCCTGCTGCCTTCGCTCGATGCGCAAGCCTCTGCCGGTTTCGAAAAGCAAAGCCACAACAACGGCTTTCCAGAGCAGTTCATCGCGCTGTTGCCGCAAGGGTTTCAGGACAATGCCCGAATTTCGGCCAGCCTGGACTTCGATCTCGACCTGTGGGGCAAAAACCATGCAGCGCTAGCCGCCGCCACCTCCGAGGCGCGCGCGGCCGCGATCGAGACGGCACAGGCGCGGCTGCTGCTCATCACCACCATTGCCTCGGCCTATGCCGATCTCGCCCGACTGTTCGATGCCCGCGACATCCGCGAGGGCGCGCTGAACATCCGCATTGCTTCGGAAAGGCTGGTCACCGAGCGCGAGGCCAATGGGCTGGAGACCCGCGGCAGCGTCC
Organism: Novosphingobium sp.; assembly: GCA_023266625.1. Lineage (GTDB taxonomy): Bacteria > Pseudomonadota > Alphaproteobacteria > Sphingomonadales > Sphingomonadaceae > Novosphingobium. The sequence continues at coordinate 10,000 of JAHFPT010000047.1, forward strand.
GCCAGGCACAGGCCCAGACCCTGGTCGCCCGCAGCCAACTTGCCGCCGCCGATGAGGCGATCGACCTGCGCCGCCACCAGCTCGCCGTCCTCGCCGGTGCCGGGCCCGACCGGGGCATTGCCATTTCCCGGCCGGGTCTGTCTGCCGTTCTGCCCACCGGTCTTCCCGCCGGTCTTCCCGAGGGTGTCACCACCGATCTGCTCGGCCGCCGCCCCGACATTGCCGCCGCGCGCGAACGGGTTGAGGCAGCGGCAAAAAGAGTCGCCGTGGCGCGCGCCGATTTCTACCCGGCAGTGCGGCTGAGCGCCATGGCCGGGTTGCAAGCCGTCGGGATCGGCAAGCTGTTTGAAAGCAATTCGGCATTCGGCAGCGCTGGCCCCGCAATCAGCCTGCCATTGTTCCATGGCGGCGCGCTGCGCGGGCGCTATCGCGGCGCTGCTGCGCGTTACGATGAGGCGGCGGCATTTTACAACCAGACCGTCATCGCCGCCTACAGCCAGGTTGCCGATGCCGTGGTCTCCCGGCGGACCATTACTGCGCGGCTGGTGGGTGCCCGCAAGGCGCTGGCGGCAGGAGAAGAGGCCTATGCCATCGCCAGGCTGCGCTATGAGGGCGGGCTTTCCCCCTATCTCGATGTACTGGGAATCGAAGACCGGCTGCTGGGCGTGCGGGTCGAGGTTGCCGAGCTCAACGCCGCTTCGCGCAGCATCGACATCGCCCTGATCCGCGCGCTGGGCGGCGGCTACGACCCCGCAGTACAGCTTGCCAAGGTTACCCCGCATGAATGACGCCGCCAGCGAATCCGCCGCGCTCCAGGCCGAAGCCGAGGCTGCCGCAGCGCGCATCGACCAGGGACAGGTGCGGCGCAAGTGGCTGACCCGTCTCGGCATGGTCGTGATTGCCGGCGGCCTCACCTTTACCGCCTGGTACTATCTGATTGGCCGCAACCACATCAGCACCGACAACGCCTATGTCAATGCCGAGATCGCGCTGGTGACCCCGCTGATCTCGGGTGCTGTGACCGAAGTTGCGGTCAAGGATACCCAAACGGTCAAGCCGGGCGACGTGCTGCTGCGGCTCGATCCGGCCAATGCGATTATCGCCATCGCCGAAGCCGAGGCCGACCTCGCAGCGGCGCGGCGGCGCTTCCGTCAGGCGGTGGCAGGAAATGGCGCATTGTCGGCGCAGGTTGCCGCGCGCGCTGCCGCCATCGCCTCGGCCCGCGCCCAGCTGGCCTCTGCCCAGGCGGAACTCGACAAAGCGCAGGTCGACGCAAGCCGCCGCCAGAAGCTTGCTGCCAGCGGCGCGGTCTCGGGCGAAGAGCTGACCGCTTCACGCCGCGCCCTTGCTGCCGCCCGCGCCGCCCTGGCCGCAGCTTCGGCGGGCATTGCCCAGGCCGAATCAAACCGGATTTCGGCGCAGGGCGAACTGGCTGCGAGCACGGCGATGGTCGCGGGCTCGACGGAAGCGACCGATCCGGCGGCGATGGCGGCGATGGCCAAGCTTCAGGCCGCCCGCCTCGATCTCGATCGCACCACCATCCGCGCGCCGATCGGCGGGACCATCACCCGCCGCCAGGTCCAGCTCGGCCAGCGCGTGACGCAAGGCCAGACGGTGATGAGTATCGTGCCGACCACGCAGGTCTATATCGATGCCAATTTCAAGGAGCGCCAGCTGCGCAAGGTTCGCACCGGTATGGCTGCGACGATCACCGCCGATATCTATGGCTCCGACGTCACCTATCACGGCAAGGTTGCCGGCATCGGCGGCGGCACCGGCGCATCGATGGCGATGATCCCGGCGCAGAACGCCACCGGCAACTGGATCAAGGTGATCCAGCGCCTGCCGGTGCGCATCGAGCTCGATCCCAAGGAACTCGCCGCCCATCCGCTGCGTGTCGGCCTCTCGACCGAAGTCGAGATCGACATTTCGGATAACTGAGCGCCGCCATGGCGAGCGCAATGGACATTGGCGATCGGCTGACACCGGCGCAGCTGCGGCTGGCGGCGTTTATCCTCAGCTTCAGCAACTTCATCGTCGTGCTCGACATGACCGTGGCCAATGTCTCGGTGCCGCATATCGCGGGCAGCCTGGGCGTTTCGACCAGCCAGGGCAGTTGGGTGATCACCTCCTATTCGGTCGCCGAAGCGGTCAGCGTGCCGCTGACCGGCTGGCTGTCACAGCGCTTTGGCGCAGTGCGGCTCTATCTGGTCGCGATGGCCGGTTTCGGCCTGTTCTCGCTGCTCTGCGGCAGTTCGCAGACGCTGACGATGATGGTGGTCAGCCGCATTGCCCAAGGGCTGTGCGGCGGGCTGCTGATGCCGATTTCGCAAACCCTGCTGCTGCGGATTTTCACCGGCGTTAATCGCCCCAAGGCTATGCTGCTAGCAGCGATGACGACGATGCTCGGCCCGGCGCTTGGCCCGAACATCGGCGGGCTGATCAACGATTACATGAACTGGCACTGGGTATTCCTGATCAACCTGCCATTTGTTGCGATCTGCCTGCTGACGGTGTTTACCCTGCTGTTTGCCCATGACCGCCCGGGGCGGCAGGTGCCGGTCGATATGGTCGGGCTGGTGCTGATGCTGATCTGGGTCGGCAGCCTGCAATATATGCTCGACATCGGTCGCGAACATGACTGGTTTTCCGACCCGCTGGTGGTGTTTCTGACGATCTCTTCAGTAGTGGGATTTTGCGCCTTCATCATCTGGGAGCTCACCGAGGAGCATCCGATCGTCGACATACGCGTATTCCGCCATGGCGGATTCACCTTCGGCGTATTAGCCTTGTCGCTGTGTTTCGGGGCCTATTTCGCCAGCATTGTTGTCATCCCGCAGTGGCTGCAAACCGCGATGGGCTATCCGGCGGTCTGGGCCGGCTTTATCACGTCCTGCACCGCATTGGCCGCGCTTTCCACCTCGTGGCTGGCTTCCAGGACAGTGGCCAAGGGTATCGACCCGCGGCTGCTGGTTTCGCTGTCGGTTGCCTGGATTGGTCTGATGGCGCTGGCGCGCTCGACCTGGACCAGCGATGCGGACTTCTGGACGCTAGCCTATCCGCAAGTGGTCCAGGGCTTTGGCATGAGTTTCTTCATGTTGCCGCTGACCACAATTTCGCTGAATGCGGTGCGGCCGGAAGAACTGGCTTCGGCCACCGGCATCCAGAATTTCGTGCGCACCATCGCGATGGGCGTCGCCACCGCGCTGGTGCTGACGATATGGGGCAACACCCAGCAGGAAGCACACAGCGAAATCGTCGGAAAGCTCCAGCCGGACGCGGTGATGCGGACCATGGCCGGCGCGGGAATGAGCTATGACCAGGCAATCCGCACGATCGCAAACCTGGTTGAACGGGAAGCCGTGACCATGGCGCTCGACTATGTCTTTTTGATCACCGCTGCGGTGTTTTTCCTCTGCGCCGCCGTGATCTGGCTGGCACCGCGGCCGAAATCCTGGGCGGTGACGAGACGAGCTGACTGAGCCGTGGGGCGACCACAAGCTTCGGTCGCGTTGCGCTGAATCTGAATCAATCCTCCCCCAAGGGGGAAGGATTTTGAGCGCTGCAAATTTATTGCAAGCCGCTTGTCTTATGACTTTGCCGTCCGTTTGGGCCAAGATGGATTGCCACAGCGGAGTAGGGTTTGGCTTGCGACCGGACAGGCAGCTTTCAGATTTACTCCTCAGACTTTCAAATTAACGCACCAGCCGTTTTATGGTATTCTGTGGACCGAGAAATCGATCCGCTGCTCGGTCCCGCCATGAACAAAGGCGGCGTCAGAGAACTTTGGTCGTGACAAATGGACCCGGACATCGTTCGAGAAGCCGACCAGTTCTGTCGGCATCCCGATCAGGTTGCGGTCTGCTTTGCCATTGCTGTTGGCATCGTAATACGCCTGCGCAGCATAGTGCCCGGGGGGAACAGCTGTGACTGTGACAAACGTCGTTCCTCGCACCGCAGGGGCTTCTGCCGACCACTGACATCCATGCTTGGTAAACTGCCCTTCCAGACAAACATCAACATGAACACGCCCCCTCGCGCCATCAATGCCGGAAACCGCGACCGTGATTGGTGCGCTACCTGGTGCAGCGGCAACCAGGACGAATGCTAGCGAAAGGATCAGGGGGTAGCGCATGGTCAAGATAAGTCGTCCTTCGAGTGTTCTGCCCGGCTATCCTCTCCGGTCGAGGTAGCTGACCTTGTGTTTGTAGCGCCAGCCCCGCAGCGTTCGCACACATTCGGCTATATAGTAACCCGTTGTGTTTATCAGCGGTCCGTTTCGAGACGAAAGCAGCAGGGCTGATCTGACAGTGGCCTCGTCGCCGCGCAAGTGGATCTCGAAGTTTGTGCAGAAGTGCAGGTCTTCCCCACCGCGCCCGCAGCACATTTCGATCAGCTGATCTCTGCCTTGTGCCCGCAAACCAATCCTTGGACTCTCATAGAGTCCGTCTTCCACGAAACAGTCCGCATATGCTTGCGCGTCGTTCTCATCAAAGGTGCGTGCAGCTCTTGCAGCCAATTCCATCAGGTCAAGTCTGTCCTGAAGCGCCTGAAAAGACGCTGCATCAATCCCTGGGTTCGCATCCATTGTCACATTCCCTTAGATCGTCGCAAAAATGATAACCGCAGCCCGGGGAGCAGCCTCAGCAGCTTCATTCAGACGAAAAGCTCTTCAATCTCGATCTTGCGGATCTTGCCCGAGGGCGTGAGCGGGAAGCTTTCGACGAATTGCCAGCGGCGCGGCACCTTGAAATGGGCCAGGCGGCTGGCCGCATGGGCTTCCAGTTCCTCCACCGTCGCCGTGCCGCCGTCGCGAAGCTGGATCGCCGCGCCGACAATCTGCCCCCAGTAGTCGTCGGGCACCGCGACCACGGCGACGGCATAGACGTCCGGGTGGGCGAGCAGGCAGTCTTCCACTTCCGCCGGATAGATGTTTTCGCCGCCGCGGATGATGACATCGCGCGCGCGGCCGTGGATGCGGATGTAGCCGGCCTCGTCCAGCGAGGCGAGATCGCCGGTGTGGAGGAAGCCATCGGCGTCGATCGCCGCTGCGGTCGCTTCGGGCATGCGATAGTATCCGTCCATCACCACCGGACTTCGCACGCAGATTTCGCCGACATCGCCGATGCGCATTGTCGCGCCGGTCCGGGGATCGCAGATCTTGACCTCGACCTGCGGGATCGGCCGTCCGACCGTTTCGGCCACGAGGTGCGGCGCGTCGCCGGGAAGCGTGGCGCTGATCATCGGGCATTCGGACTGGGCGAAGGCGACGATGACCGTGACGCCATAGTCCCGTACCAGCCGCTCGATCAGCGGACGCGGCACCTGCGCGCCACCTGAGCCCACCGAGCGCAGATTGCGCACCGCCTCGGCCCATCCGGGCTGCTCGAGCAGCGCATAGATCATCGTTGGAACACCGCCGATCCGGGTTGCGCCGCACAGGCCCATGAGCGCAACGAATTCCGCCGGCTCGAAGCGCTTCATCACCACATAGCAGGCGCCGGCCGACATGCAGCCGATCACCAGGCTCACCGCGCCGCCCATATGGTTCAATGGGACCGGGTTGATCCACACGTCGCTCTCGTCAACATCGGCGGCGAGCACACGCAGCCATGCGCCATTGAGCGCGGTGCGATGCGACATCGCCGCGCCTTTGGCCTTGCCGGTCGTGCCCGAGGTGAACTGGATCAGGAACAGGTCCGCAGGCTGCACCTCGGGCAGCGGGCCCGGCCCAGTCGCTGCGGTCAGCGCGCGCAGCTCATCCAGTGGATGGACTTTCTCCGCGCCCATGATCGCCGCCGCCCGGTCCAGCAGCGAGGCGCCGCGGGTGTCGTGACCCGCCAGCATCAGGGCGGGCATCGTCAGCTCGCGGGCGTGATCGCATTCGAAGAGGGTCCAGGCGGGGTTCCAGGATGCCACCACCATCCCGGCGAGCGCGCAGCCGTATTCGACGAGGATCCATTCCACCGAATTGTGCGACCAGATGGCGATACGGTCACCGGGCGCGGCCCGCTCCAACAGCCAGGCGGCGACTTTCTCTGCCTCCGCCAGCAGTTCCGCATAGGTGAGCGATCCAATCCCGTCCCCGCTGGGCCAGACGAGCGCCCGGCGTTCCGGGAAGCGCGACGCGGTCCGACGCAGCGCATCGCCGATGGTGCCCGAAAGGATGTCCACCGACGTATCGGCGGGAAGATGGGCCAGCGTCGGCGGGGTATCGGACACGGTTCAGCCTTTCGCCGGAATTTCGTTGAACGGAATGCCTTTATCGACACGGATATCGGCCGGGAGCCCGAGCACCTGCCCGCCTGCGGCTTCCCCGCTTCAACGCGCAGGAAAGCTAATTCAATGAATTACCAATTGCAAATTGCATTTTAGAAATTATCCGCCCTAGAGCATGATGCGATTAGCAGGAATCGCATCATGCTCTGCGAGTCTTTAGTTGCCGCACGATTTATTGCGATTAACCGGTGCCCACTTAATCGCATCGTGCTCTAACGGATTGCGCGGAGCAGCATCTCGGTCATCTCCTCGCTGATCGCCTCGGGGGACCGCATATCGCGCGCGCTGTTCCACTTTGACATCCAGTGCGTGGTTCCTATGATCAGGATGCGGGCGAGCTTCATGTCGGTGGTCGCGGAGATCTCCCCTGCATCCTTCGTCGCTGCCAGCAGTTCCGCGATGCCGATAGGCACAGCCGCCCGCGCCTTCTCGATATCGGCCTCCATCGCTGCCGGCAGTTGATCGAAGATGCGGTTATAGGCGACGGCGTAGTCGTCCTTCGCGATGCTGAGCGCGAGCATCGCGCGCACCGCCGCCTTGAGTCTGTCTATCGCCGTCGCCCCGGCGGGAAGGTCGCGAACCGCGTCGGCCATGGCCGCGCCGAAGCGATCAACGGCGAGCAGCATCACTTCCTTCACCAGATCGTCGCGCGACGGGAAATAGTAATAGAGGCTGGCCGCATAGGTGCCGCATTCACTCGCGACATGGTGCAGGGTGGTCTCGGCATAGCCCTGGCGCGCCAGCACTTTCGCCGCCGCATCGAGAATGCGCTGGCGCTTCTCCAGCGAGCTTGCCCGCGGCCGCCTGGCGGTGCTCGTCCTCATTCGATTCCCTTCGAGATTGGCCTTCGAGATTGGTCCCCGAGACTGTTTGGGCTGATTGCCGCAGCAAGTGGCGGTTTACAAATCAAAATGTAAAATGCACATTTGGGAGTGCATTAGGGATCGGAGTGCGAATGACGGAGAATCCAGGAAAGCGGCTGTGCGAGGGGCGCGTTGTGGCGATCACCGGCGGCGGGCGCGGTATTGGCCGCGCGGAAACCATCGAGCTGGCGCGGCATGGCGCGCATGTAGTGGTCAACAACCGCTCGCCGGACCCTGCCCACGAAGTGGCCGGGATGATTCGCGCAAGTGGCGGCAGCGCCGTAGCGCATGTTGGCGACGTTTCGGACATGGCGGTCGCCGCCGGGCTGATCGAACTGGCGCTGACCAGCTTCGGCCGACTCGACGTGCTGGTCAACAACGCCGGTATCGTGCGCGACAGGATGCTGGTCAACCTGCCCGAGGAGGACTGGGACGAGGTCGTGCGGGTGAACCTCAAGGGCACCTACACCACGCTCTCGCAGGCTGCGCGTTACTGGCGGCGGATGGCGAAGGAGGGAACACCCGTCGCCGCAGCGGTGATCAACACCACCTCCAACGCGGGCCTGTTCCGCAATCCCGGGCAGGCGAACTACGCGGCGGCCAAAGCGGGCGTGACCAGCCTGACGGTCAACGCTGCCTACGAGCTTGCCCAATACGGCGTTACCGCCAACGCGCTCGCCCCGGCAGCGGCCACTGACATGAGCGCCCACGTGATCGATCCCGCCAAGCGGAATGTCGATGGCTTCGACCCCTTTGCCGTGGAGAATGTCGCACCCCTCGTCGCCTGGCTGGCGAGCATGGAAGCGCGCGACATCACCGGCCGTGTGTTCGAGGTGAAAGGCGGGCGCATCGCGGTGGTCGAGCCATGGCGGATCGGCCCCGAACACGACATCGGCCGCAAGTGGGACGCCGCCGACATGGGGCCGACCGTGACCGATCTCGTCGGCCGCGCGCGCGGCAATGTCGATGTGCTGGGGCGAGAGTGACCCTGGCTCATGACAGTCTTTACACTTTACATTGCATTTTCGGAAGCCGCTGACCGGCCGGAGGCCGGTAGGATCATGCGGAGGGGCTCCTCCTCAGGTGTGACCCTAAAACAGGAGGCCGAGCATGTAGCGTTTTCCGGACAGCAGGCGGGTCATGCCGTGATACATGCCGACGCGCTGCGGCCCGTCGGCCCCGATTGCGACGCGCTCGTGCACTGGAAAAATGACGGCGTCCCCTTTGCAGAGCGGGACGATTTCCGGCCTGGCTTGCATGGAAGACATGTGCGCCCATTGCTCGTTGAGTACGAAATGACCGCCCGTGAAGTCGATTTCCGATTCGGACAATAGGATCGCGACCTGCAGGGGGAAGGCGTGCGCCGGGTCGCGATGCATGACGTTCCAGTCGCCTGTCTCGCGCACGGTGAGGACAGGTGTCGGACCGGTCCTACGTCCGGGGCCGCGTTGTATCAGAAGTTCGGCATAGCGCTCGGGGAATTTCGGTTTTTCACCCAGTTGCGCAGCCCAGCCGTTGAGAATCTCCGCGATCCTCGGATAGAGTTCGTCCTGCAGGTCGGCCATGAAGTCAGGCAGCGGCAGGTTGAACATGCGATAGCTTCCCCCGCCCCAGCTATCGCGGGGTTGGACAACCTCCTCGCCAAGACCGTCCGCGGTGGACCAGCGCTCAACGAGATCGGCGCATTGGTCACTCGTCAGGAGATTTGGGAGCCGGGCTGCGCCGAAGCGATTGAGATCGGTAAGATCCATTTCTAGGTCCTTGGCTTGTCGATGGGTTGGAGAGGGGAGGATGGTTTCAGGCCGTCAGCGTCGCCAATGCCTCGACCGCGAGCCCGAAATCGAGATCTTCCCGCATCTGGCGTCGCAATTTGAGGGCGAGGACGGAGCGGGTGTGGCCGCAGCCAGTTCGATCTGCAAACGTTTGACAACTCTGTAGCGCGCAAACCAAGCTGTCAATCACGGCGCCGGGGCGCGGAGCGCCAACTCAGACCTCGACGCTCCTGCCTTGCCGCCACTGGCGCAGCACCAGATAGCGGCCGTGCAGCGCGCCTCGGTCGCAGATGCCGAAGCCCAGCAGCGTGCCTTCCATGCCCTCGGCGGCTGGCAGCCACTTGACCTGCTCCAGCCCGAGGCGGACCCCGTCGCGGGTCGGCTCCGGAGCGCGCGCCAGTCCTTCGGCGACCAGCCGGCCCACGTCATGGCCGACCGCCGAGCGGAACGCGGGTGCAGCAGGGTCGAGGTTCGCCGCGAGCGTGCGGTTGTGATCAGAATAGAGGTCGGGATAGATCCAGCCGTCGATCTTCGCAGCGAACATGGGATCATGGCCGCGCATGCCGGCGGTATTCATGATCCGCGGTCCAGACCACCCGCTGGCCGCGAGCGCTTGTGCTACGGCTGGCGCCGACAACCCGAGGCCGAAGTAGACGAATCCCTCGGGCCCGCTGGCAAGCGCCCGCCGGACGGCGTCCTCGGCATTGGCGGCCAGCGGTTGGATGCCCTCGGCGGCGGCGATCTCCAGCCCGACGATCCTCCCCTCGACCTCCAGATACTCGAGATGGCGTTCGCCGATCGGCGAGAGATCGTAGACGACAGCGACGCGCCTAGCGCCGATAGCGGCCAAGTGGCGTGTGATCAGCAGCGATTCATCCTCGTGTGAGCCGACCTGAAGGTGGAACATATAGTCGCCGCGCGCGCGCTCGGCACCCGACCAGTTGATCATGGGCAGCTTTGCGCGGTCGGCCAGCGGCGTCGCGAGCAGCGCATTGTCGCCGATCGCCGGGCCAACGATCAGCACCACGCCCTGAGAATCGAGTTCGTCGAACGCGCACTCGACCTCTTCGAACGAGCCCCAGGGCAAGCCGAGCCCATAGGTCTGGATGATCTCGACCTCTGCATCGAGCCGCCCGCTCGTCCGGACGGCATCGATCTCGCGCCGCAACCACCTGGTCAGATCGCTGCTCGCACTCGCGGCATCGGCGGCGGAATCATTGAGAATCCCCACGCGGATCGTTGGCGGCATCGTCATTTCCCCGCGATGGCACAGCTCGTGAAGCGGGCGCAAGGCCTCTTCTTGTCCACACCTGTTGCCCGCGCCGACCGAAGCCGAGCGCAGCCTGGCGTGACCTCGATCCTGCATGTTTAGAGACCGCATACCCCCGCACGGGTCAAACATTTGTTCTGGACAACGAACCCAGTTGTTCATAGACATTGGGCTGCGATCCAAATAGATGGCTGCGTCAAACGCGAGATCAATCGTCGCATGAGGGGTTTTATATATGCGTTACAGGGGTACATTCACGGTCGCCGCCATCGTCGCCGCGACAATTGCCACGCCGGTCTTTGCTCAGGAGGCTCCCGCCTCGGCTGACGCGGGGCAACTCGGAGACATCGTCGTAACCGCGACGCGTCGCCAGGAATCGATTCAATCCGTGCCGATCGCGATTACCGCGATTGACGCCGAAGCACTCAAGCGCAGCGAAATTCACGATCTGAAGGGCCTGCAGTTCGCGGCGCCAGGCCTCAACTTCAGCACCAGCACGGGTGACCGCACGATCCTGCTGGCCTCCATGCGCGGCATCTATGTTGCGGATTCGCTGATTACCATCGATCCGGCTGTCGGCGTCTATATCAACGGCGTCTACGTTGCCCGCACCACCGGCCTGAACATAGGACTCGTCGATATAGCGCGGGCGGAAGTCATACGGGGGCCGCAGGGCACGCTGTTCGGTCGCAACACGATCGCCGGTGCCATCAACATGATCCCGGCCGAGCCGAAAGACGAATGGGGCGGCTCGCTCACCGCTTCGCTCGGCAATTATGGCTCCGCGCGCCTGACCGGTGTGGTGAACGCCCCGCTGGGCGATCATTTCGCCATGCGGGTTGCCGCCGAGCATTCGAATAATCACGGGTGGGGGCGCAACACCCGGCTCGACAAGCCCCTGAACAACGACAACATCAGTTTCGTGCGCGTGTCTCTGAAGGGCACCTCTGGCAGGCTCACGGGATTGTTGACCTATGATTACTCGCGGCTTGCGGGCGGCGGGCAGTTGAGCAAGGTGGTCTATGCCAACCCCTGCACAGTACCCGGCCCTAACAACACTACCGTTACTGGTCCCAACTCAACGGGCCCCTGCTCCTTCGTGACAGCGGCCGGCCATCCGGAAGATGCCGGGTTGAGCAAATATATCAACTCCCCCTTCTACGAGTCCCAAGGCAGCGTATGGGGTCCGATCGAGGTGACGGCGCAAGGGTTCAGCGGCGTTCTGACCTATGATCTGGGCGGCGGCACGACGGCCAAATCGATCACCGGCTATCGCAAGTCGTTCCGGACGGCCCCGGTGGGCGCCGACATCGATGGAACACCCTACTTCATATTGAAGACCAGCAATGGGTCCACCGGCTTCTCCCTCACGACACAGGATCAGTTTACCGAAGAATTTCAACTCTACGGCAAGGCGCTGAATGACCGGCTCGACTGGATCGGCGGTCTCTATTATTTCAAGGAGGATGCTAATGAAGGGCCGGGCTACGCCTTCACCTTGTCGGCGGTCGGCGCGTCTCGCCAGCGGGCGGATACGCATAACACGTCTGTTGGTGCCTTTGCACAGGTCAGCTTTGCCATAACTCCCGAATTCAAGATCACTGGCGGCATTCGCTACACGCAAGACAAGCGCCAGATGATCACCATGAACGACTCGATCAATACCGCGACCACGCCTCCGACCTTGACCTGTTCGATCGCGGCCGCCCTGCTCGATGTCGCCGGTGTGTGCCGGGCTACCTTGCCGGTTCGTACCTTCAACTATGCGCCCTGGACGGTCGGTGTCGATTGGAAGCCATCGGCCGATGTCCTGGTCTACGCCAAGGTCAGTCGTGGTTTCCGCGCCGGCGGTTACAACCTGCGCGGTACGTCAGCCACCGCGCTTGACGCCTTCGGCCCTGAAGCGGCATTGGCCTATGAACTCGGCCTGAAGAGCAGCATGTTGGACCGTCACCTGAGGGTGAATGCCTCGGTTTTTAATACCGAATACTCCGACATCCAGATAACGCGCACGGTCCCTACCGGGATCGGTGCCCAGGTTGCCAGCCGGATCGACAACGCCGCCAAGGCGCGGATCCGCGGCGGCGAGCTTGAAGTGCAGGCGCTTCCGACATCCAACCTGAAACTGTCGGCCTCGGCCTCCTACGTCGATGCCAAGTATACCGAGGTGCTCACTGGATCGGCGATCGCCCTCACCGACAGATTCCTGGGCGTGCCGACATACACCTACAACCTCGGGCTCGACTATCACCTGAATATGCCGATTGCGTCTGCGGATCTCCACCTGGATTGGGACTGGCGCAGCCGCGTCTATTACAGCCAG
>JAHFPT010000047.1:22516-31381 GCA_023266625.1 Novosphingobium sp.
GAATCGATCCCGCAGCTGACCCTGAAGGTTTACGCTCGCAACCTGCTGGGCAAGAAGTATTATGACCGGCTCCTTGACCTGAGCGGCAACGCTGTCGGCGTGGTGGTTGGCGTTCAGGCTGCGCCGCGCATGTTCGGCGGGTCGGTCAGCTACGAATTCTAGGGGCGGGGCCGAAAAGGCCGTATTTCCTTGACGGGCTGAATGATGATGTCCCTGTATGATGACAGGGATTCGCGATCCCTCGGGTGATCTCGTTTACTGTGGCGAGAAATATTCATGGGATCGCGCTGTCGATAGTCCGTTATGGACCGCGCGGAGAAGGACATGGCTGAATGGCGGACCGATGACGGGCTGCGCTGGCGCTGCATGCAGCCCTTCGGTGCCGAGATCGACCATGATCTGGGCAAGCCTCTGCCAGAGCCACTGGCCAAGCGTTTCGTCAGCCTTTATCGCGAGCATCACCTGATCGTCGCGCGCGGCCAGACGCTCTCCCGCGCGGCCCATGAGAATTTATTGGCACTGCTGGGGCCGCTGATGCTGCACCGCCAGAACTCCTCCGGTTTCATCACGACCGAAGCGGAGCAGGAATCCGCCAAGGCCGCCTATCCGTTTCACTCGGACGGGGCATACACCGAAAACCCGTTCGAGGCCCTGTCGCTCCACGCGCTCGATGTCGTCGACGGCGCTTCCTCGACACGCTTCATCGATGCCGAGCACTGCTACGCGAGCCTGCCGGAAGGCTTGCGCGACGTGCTGCAGGCGCATGATGCCGAACTGATCAAATCGACCTACGACAGTGTCGGCCTGCGCGCATACGAAGTTCGCGATCCCCCTGCCTCCCGGCGCGACAAGCGGCCAGCCGTGCGGCTGCACCCGCACAGCGGCCAGCCCTATCTCGCAGTGAATGAAATGCAGACGACGCGGCTGCTCGGCATGGATTGGGAAGACAGCCGGGCCTTGCTGGCGGACGTGTTCGGCCATGCTTATGCACCACAGAACATCGCCGAGCATGTCTGGCACCAGGGCGACCTCGTAATCTGGGACAATATCGCCTGCCAGCATGCGCGAGGCTCGCTCGAAAGCGCTGGCCGCCGGGTGCTGCAGCGTGTCATGGTCGGCGGGGAAGATTGTTGAGAGGGCTGGCCGCGCGATGATTAGGGAGCAACTGGGTTTTTCGGGGCGCGCGGCCATCGTCACCGGCGGCGGCACCGGCATTGGCCTCGCCACGGCGCGGCAGCTGGCAAAGCTGGGCGCACAGGTAGTAATCGCCTCGCGCAGCGCCGATGAGCTGGAGGCCGCCGCGCAGCGCATCCGCGAGGAAAGCGGCGCGCGCTGCATCGCGGTTCCGACCGATGTGAAGGACGAGGACGCGATCATCCGGCTGGTCGAGCGCACCATGGCCGAGTTCGGCAGGATCGATGTTCTGGTCAACAATGCCGGCGGCACGCGTATGGGCCCGCTCGAACAGATCCCGACCAAGGGCTGGGATTCGATCTTCGATCTCAACATCCGCTCCGCCTACATCTGCACGCGCGAAGCGGGTCGGCACATGATCGCGGCGAAGAGCGGCGCTATCGTCAACATATCTTCGGGCGCAGGGATCACCGGCGTGCGCGGCGGCGCGCATTATTCGGCGGCCAAGTCGGCCTTGCAAATGTTCACGCGGGTCACCGCAGCCGAATGGGGAAAATACGGCATCCGGGTCAATTGCGTCGCACCCGGCGCGATTGCCTCCGAGCGCGCGCAGGAGGCTTGGCGCGTGGCGAAGCTCCACCCCGGCGAATTGGCCGGCAACCCGCTCGGCCGCACCGGAACGACCGGCGAAATCGCCAACATGATCGTGTTTCTGGCAAGCGACGCGGCATCTTTCGTTTCGGGCCAGACGATCGCAGTGAACGGCGGCCCGATTCTCCCGGGAATTCCCGACGAGTGAGGATGCAATAGCCAGGACGGAGAGTGATTTCGTGACGCAGCCTATCGGCCCTACCCTGCTCGAATATCTGCCCGACCTGGAAAAGGCCGTCGCGGAACTCGCCAATTCCTGGCACCCCGACGACCCGAATTATCGGGCGGACATGTACCGGCAGACGCTGTGCAGCCTGTCCTACAGCTATTTCGCCTATTTCCACGCCGATGCGGAACATCCTGACTGGGCGCCGCTATGGAACCCGGTCTATACGCTGCAGCCCAATCCCGACGACATCTACCTCTATGCGCCGATCCGGGGCGACCTGACTTACTGCATTTCGGGCAACGCCGGCACGGTGAAGCTGATCACCTTCACCGCGCGCAAGGGGCTCGTCGGTCTGATCGACGACCTTTCCGAAATGCGCGATGCCGTCCATCTCGACCAGCGCGATCTCGACATCGCCGCTGATGGCGAATTCGAGGTGATCTTCAGCGCGCAGCCCAAGCCGGAAGGACACAAAGGCACTTGGGTGCAGTTTCACCCCGATGTCGACATGTTCATGGTGCGCTATCGCTCCTATGACTGGGAGAACGAAGTCGACCCCCGCATCTCCATCGAATGCCTGGACAAAGTGCCGCCAAAGCCAAGGCTCGACGTCGATCAGATCATGTCACGTATCAAATTGATGGCCGGCTTCCCGGCGCGCTATGCCAAGACCTTCATGAAAATGCAGAACGACATCAAGGCGAGCGTCGGCGTCAACCACTTCGAGCCCGTATCATATCAGGGCAGCATGACGCGGCAGATCTATCTGCCAGCCGTGTTCCAGTTCGACGAGGATGAGGCGCTGATCCTCGAAACCGACCTGCCGAAGCTGCGGGAATATTGGAATTTCCAGCTCAACGACCCCTATTTCAACGCCATCGAATATGTCTATCGGCTGAGTCACACCAATGGCCATTTCGCGCATGTCGCTTCCGATGGCCGCTTCTATGCGGTCATCTCGCTTGCAGATCCCGGCGTGCCAAACTGGCTCGACCCCGCCGGCTTCACCGAAGGGACGATCTATGGCCGCTGGTACGATTGCGACAGCCATCCGACGCCAACGATCAAGCGCGTGAAATTCGCCGACATCCGCAAACATCTGCCTGCCGACACTCCGGTCGTCTCGGTGGATGAGCGCGCCGAGAAATTGCGGACACGGGTACGGTCGGCGCAGCGGCGGCGGCGCTGGTGATTGCCGACGAGGTGCTCATTGCGCCCCCGACGCATTTCGTCGATGCGGGCGATCGGTTGCATGAAGTGGTGGCGAAGCGTGTCGGTTCGTCCGACTTCGGCGGGAATGATTATCACTGGGGCCTGCGCATCCTTTTGCAGTCCATCGACAATGATGCGCACTTCAATGCGGTTGGCCGCCAGCAGGCATGGACGCGATTGATCGAGATATTGTCTGGCCGAGCGCGTGCCGTTCAGTCCATGGCCGCGCATCCGGGTTTTGAGCGCACGGCGATCCGTCGGCCCATCGTCATCACTGGCGTTCCACGGACGGGCACGACCGCGCTTCATAAGCTATTGGCGGTCGATCCCCAGTTTCAGGGGCTGGAGGGGTGGCTGCTCAATGCCCCGATGCCCCGTCCACCGCGCGACAGCTGGGAAAGCTATCCAGAGTTCCGGGAAGCGGCCGAACAGATCGCGCGCCGGGACAGGCTCAGCCCCGGTGCCAGAGCGGCGCATGCCCGCGCGGCGGAAGAAGTGGACGAGTGCCTTACCGTCCTTGCGCATAGTTTCGTCAGCAATATGTGGGCCTCCGGCTGGCCCGCTCCGACCTATGACGCCTGGTGGCAGACACAGAGCGAATGGCCAGCTTATCAGCATCTCCACCGCGTCATCCAATTGATCGGCAGCGGCGAGCCTGACAAGCGGTGGCTGCTCAAGAACCCCGGTCACATTTCCAATCTCGACCTGCTGTTTGAGATATTCCCCGATGCGCTGGTCATCCAGACCCATCGCGATCCAGCCAAGGCGATCCCCTCGCTCTCCTCGCTGCTCTGCCAACTCTATGCGCCGCTGCGCGATGCTGACGAGGCACTGACGCGGCTGATCACGGCGCATCGCGAAACCGAGAAATGGGCGAAGGCTGTCGAGCACTGCGAACAAGTCCGCCGCGCTCATCCCGGACAGGTGATGGACGTCATCCACGCCGATTTTCACCGCGATCCCATCGGCGTGGTCAGGCGCATCTACGACTTCTGCGGGCTGGAGCTGACCGGCGAAGTGGAAGCCGCGATGCGGCAGCGCGGCAAGAATGATCCGGAACGCAGCCACGGCCAGCACCGCTACGACATCGCCGATTTCGGCCTGACCGAAGACGAGTTGCGCGAACGGTTCGGCGCCTATGTCGACCGCTACGATCTCCAGCCCAAAGGGGCGGACACATGAAGGCCGCCGTCTATCCCGGCCAGGGCCAGCCGATGCGTATCGAGGACCGGGATATGCCCGTACCCGGTGCCCGGGACCTGCTCATCAAAGTCGATCGCTGCGGTATTTGCGGCACGGATCTCCACATGACGTCCGGCCATGGCTGGGACTATGCACCGGGCTCCGTTCCCGGCCACGAATATGCCGGCGAGGTGGTCGATCTTGGCAGGCACGTCGAAGGCTTCGCCAAGGGCGATCTCGTCACCTACCGGCTGACCCTGGGCTGCGGCAGTTGCGAGGCATGCCGCATCGGCAATGCCGCGCTGTGCCCCGGACGGCAGACCGGCATTGGCGGCTTTGCGCAATTTCACCGCCTCGCCTCGGGCAGCGCCCTGAAGCTTCCCGCCAGCTATTCCACAACCGACGGCGCACTGGTCGAGCCTTTCGCGGTTGGCCTCTATGGCTTGCGCATGGGCGCGATGAGCCCCGGCGACCGCGTGCTGATCCTGGGCGGCGGCACGGTCGCGCTCACCACGCTCTACTGGGCGCGGCGGCTGGGGGCGGGGCGGATCGTCGTCGCGTCACGGTCTGAACGGCGCGCAGAAATGGCGCTCGCCATGGGCGCTGACGCCTTTGTGCTGACCGGCGAGGAGGAAGAGCAGCGCGTCGCTGCGGCCCTGGGCGGCCCGCCTGACATCGTCTTCGAATGCGCCGGCGCACCCGGCCTGCTGGGGCAGGCCATCGCTCATGTGCGCGTGTTGGGCCATGTCGTCTCGCTCGGTTTTTGCACCACTCCCGATCCGGTCATACCCGGAGTGGCCGCCTTCAAGGGCCTGCGCCTCACATTCCCGGTCGGCTATACGCCAAGAGACTTCCAGTATGCCGCAGACGCCCTGCACACTGGCCATGCCGACCCCGCGATGATCGTGACCAAGACCGTAGGCCTTGATGCCCTGCCGGATGCGTTCGAGATGCTGCGCGGAGCCAACAGCGAGACGAAAGTCCACGTCTCTCCGAATGGAACCTGACGATGGCCACGCAGGCAGACATCCTGAACCGGCTCGGCATCGAGAGCCTGACGACCTTCGGACTTGCGCCCGTCGAACTCGTCCATCTGACCGCCGATCTTGGCTGCTCCTTTATCGCGATCGGGCTCAGTCCCTTGCCGATAAATCCGGAAGGCTACCCGGTCTGGTCGCTGCGAGAGCCAGAGCCGCGCCGCGCGCTTAAGCAAGCGATGGCCGAACGGGGCGTCTCGATAGGCCTGGGGCAAGGCTTCGGCATCTTCCCCGGCCGCGATGTGCGCGATCTGGAAGGCGACCTCGACATGCTGTGCGAGCTGGGCGTGACCCGCCTCAGCGGCGTGAGCCTGGAGCCGGACGCGGGTCGCTCGTTCGATCAGATAGCGGCTCTGGCAGAGATGGCGGACAAGCGCAGCGTCCAGATCATGCTGGAATTCGTGCCGACCCGCGCCATTCCCGATCTGCCCGCAGCGCTGGACGTGGTGCGGCGACTCGACGCCGCCAATGTCCGCATCATGATCGACTGCATGCACCTGATCCGCTCAGGCGGCAGCGCCGCCGATGTCGCCGCGCTCGATCCCGCGCTGATCGGCTATGCGCAGATTTGCGATGCGCCGCTGGTGCCTGCCAATCCCGACTATCTCGAGGAAGCAGTGACCGAGCGCCTGGTGCCCGGCGCGGGCCAATTGCCGCTCGCCGAGATCATCGCCGCTCTTCCCGCAGACGTGCCGATCGGGATCGAGGTCCCGATGCGCACGCGGGCATTGGCCGGGGACGGCCCCCACCAGCGTGCCCACGACTGTGTCGAGGGCGTGCTGGGGTTGCTCGCACGCTGACCGATCCGATCGGCTCGTTATACCGTCGAATCTGCGAGGACGAAGAGGTGGCAAATGGTGAACTTCACGGATCTGCTATAGGACTGCACAGGTCAGCCGGAACATTCGAATTTCCGGTAGCGTCCGGTCAAAGCCAGTAGCACCGCACCTATGACGGTTGCAAAACTGGCGATGACCATGAAACCGCGATAGCTTGCAGTATCCTTCAGCAACATGCTCATCAAAAGTGCCCCTACGGCCGAACCCGCCCCCAGCGCCACGTCCAGTGCGGCATATAGCTTGCTGAAATCCGTGACCGGGAAATTCCGTGATATCATGAAAGCCCCGATATCGAATTCCGCACCAAAGGCGATCCCCATCGCAAAGACGGCCGCCATCAGCACGACCGTGTCTTGAACCGGAAATACGAAAAACATGTAGCCTACCGCCGGAACCAACATTGTAACAAGCGCGACCAGGTGGGTCGGGACACGATCGAGTGCCAGGCCTGAAAGGCAGCGCCCGCAGATAGTTCCCACGGCATAGAACGAAACCACACGCGTGCCGATTGTGTCGGCAAAACCGTAATCCAATACGGCAATCTTGAGTTGGCTGATGGTGAAGGATCGTGGCATATTAACCATGAACATGCCCGCCAGCATCAGCCAGAATACTGGGCTGCGTGCAACGGCGCGCAACCTTCGGAACGTACTCTCGCCAGAAGCAGACGTTGGCAATGCCGGATCTGAGACGGTTTGAGGTGCGGGTCCGACCAGCCAGACAGCGAGCACTCCCCCGACAGCCGAGATCAGAGCCAGGCACAGATAGGCAGTCCGCCAGCCGTGTTCCGCGATGATCGGTGCGATTATGAACGGCAAGATCGCGCCTGAGAGTGGGGCCGCGCTCATCATCAAGGCGAGCGAAATGCCGCGCGCCTTGTCGAACCGCTCAACCAGCGCGCGGCAGAACACGATGCCCGAAGTGAGCAACCCGATAGAGTTCATTGCCAGATTGATGCCGAGGAACTGGGTGATACTGCCGTTCATCATCGACAGGGCAACAAATCCGAGCGGGACGCCAATGAAACCGGCGGTGGCCGCGCGGCGTGTTCCGAACCGATCAACCAAGGTGCCGACAATTGGGGTGACAAAAATCGAGAACAAGGAAAGCGATCCGATCAGGGCGAATTGGGCCTTGGTCCAGTGCAGATCCTTGATCAGTGCCGGGCCGAAAATGGACAGGGAGAAAAAGTTGAGCGTAATGCCGGTCGACACGCCCATGCTGGCGCCGAGAAGCTCCTTCCAATGCGCGCGAAGTTCATTGCCGTAAGTAATTGCACCCTCCCCCGTTCCTGTAGGGCGCGATCCGCCCCCAATTAGGCGCGACCGCGCTCCAGCCGGTAGGTTCTGCTGGCTGTTCCCGCGAAAAGGTCATCGCGTTCACTCTGGGAATAGCATTCGGCAATTTTGCTGAAGGCGTTCCACATCACGCCATAGCCGAGGCCTTCGCCGTCCACCGGAAAATTCGATTCAAACATACAGCGGCTTGGTCCAAAGCTGTCAATGCACAAGCGGATCTTGTCGCCCCACCAGGCCGCCACTTCATCCGAGGAGGGCGGCAATGCGCGTTCCGCCCAGCCCATCCCATAGAGGCTGTCCATGCCGATCCCGCCGAGCTTGATCGTGACATTGGGGGACAGGGCAAGCCTGGCGATGCCCTTGCGCCAGGTTTCCAGCACTTCGGCGGCAGGCCCGAACCTGCCGCCGGTCAGCGGCATGCCGAGGTGTTGCAGGACAATGCGCGTGTCCGGCGCCGCGTCGGCAAAGGCGGCGAGCTCTTCCAGCTGGCTGAAGGCGGCCTGGGCATCGAAGGTGAAATCGCGGCGCGTGAGCAGGGCGATCGCCGGTCGCACCGAAGGATCGGTCAGCGGGGTGTAGGCCGGGCCCGGAGCGCTTCGGTCATGCCGCTGGCGAATGCCGCGAAACAGCCCCGCGCCCACCTCCTCATGGGCGTCGAGCACCCCTTCCAGGCGGTCGCGCAGGCGCAGGTCCGCCCCCGCGATGATTCCTACTATGGGTGACTTCGTTCCTGCCGAGGCTGCGGCCTGGGAAGCCGCGAACTCGGTTTCGCCGACACCGCGCAGTTCTTCCGGTCCATCGCGGCGGAGCCCGACCCCGGATTCGACGTAGATCGTGCCGATGACATTGCGTTCGGCGATGTCCGCCAGGAGCTGGTCATGGAGATAGGCGGGGCCCGGATGCGGCCCCTCGTTCGCGCGCCAGAGATGGTGATGCGCGTCGACGATCGCCCGCCCCGGATCTATCGGGGATTCGCGCAGAAGCCCGTGCCAGGCTTGCCGCGGCATCAGGGGCGCGGCGGACACAGGCTCACGTGATCACGCCCTTGTCTTTCAGCGCGGCGATTTCGTCCCAGTCGTGACCCAGTTCGAGCAGGATTTCCTCGCCATGCTGGCCAACCTCCGGCGCTCCCGGCATCCGGCGCGGTCCGTCGAATTCGTCGAAGTTGACCGGACTCGAAACAGCCATGAGCTTGGTTTCGCCATCCACGTCCAGCTCGGTGAAAAAGCCGTTGTCCAGCGCGACCGGATCATTGTGCAGGTCCGCAGGGCGCTGATAAGGTGCCCAGGCGCCCGAAAAACGAGTCAGGGTCTTGATCCAGTGGTTGAGATCGTGCGCGGCGA
>JAHFPT010000405.1 GCA_023266625.1 Novosphingobium sp.
TGCAGCCTGACCTCGTAACTGGAAAAACAACCAAACCGGATTATTCCGCCCCCGCATTGCTCAAGCATCGAAGCGAAATCGTCCCGCCGCGCCCCCGCGAGCAATTCTGGTCCTGTCCGCAATCGTACGACGATCCGGCGGTCGAACGGCTCTACCGCAAGCAGCGCCTTGCCGGCGCGATGCGCATGTTTCACCAGAGGGACTTCCTGTGGGGCATTGCCGGTCATATTACTGTCCGCGATCCGGAGCTGACAGATCACTATTGGGCGCATCCATGGGGCATGCCCTTCTCCAGGGTCCGCGTTACCGACCTTTTGCTTGTCGATCCCTGCGGCAAGGTCGTGGCAGGCAACTATGACAGAAGCAACCCGCCCCTGTCGGGCGCCGCCTTTTCCTTTCACGCGGGCATCTATCGGGCGCGGCCCGACGTGATATCCGTCGCTCATTCGCACTCGCCCAAGGCCACGACCTGGTCCGCCTTTGCTCGGCATGTGGAACCGCTGACGCAAAATTCGGCCGTGTTCTTCGAAAGCCATGCAGTCTTCAACGAATATGACGGCCTGCCCTTCGATCAGGGAATCGAGCATGAACTGGCCGAAGGTGACCGCATCGCCCAGGCGTTGGGAAACAATAAAGTCGTGCTGCTGCAAAACCACGGCGCCATCAGCGTCGGCCCGTCGGTCGAAATCGGAACCTGGCTGTTCATCGCATTCGAAGAAGCCTGCCGTATCCAGCTCGAAGCGGAATCGGTCGGCAGTCAGCCAATCGTGATGCCCGACGAGCTCGCCCGCCAAACCCAGAGCCAGATAGGCAGCGACGCCTGCTCCTTCGTTTGCTTCGAATCGCTGTGGCAAACTCTGGTGCAGCGGGAGGTCGAGTTCCTCGACTGAATGGTTCGCGACGGTTTATTGGTTTGGTCGAGGAAACGGCCCCATCGGGCATATCCCGCCTGCCGAGGCCGAAGCCAATTACTATGCAACCTTCAACAACCTCGATATGGTCGCATGACTCAAATAAAACTGCCTCCGGAAAACCCGGGACGCTTCAGGTGGGTGTAAGGGGCAACCTATTTCAGCCGCTGGGGCAGGCCCGCCGTCACAAACCACACCTCGTCGGCCGCGCGCGCCAATGCCTGATTGAGCCAGCCCGCCTCATCGCGGAACTGGCGGGCCAGGGCATTGTCCGGGACAATTCCTTGCCCCACTTCGTTGGACACCAGCAGCAGCGTACCCTGCACCGCCGGGAGCAGCCCCGCCAGACTGCGGCGCGCTGCGGCAATATCATGATCGGCCAATATCAGGTTGCTCAGCCATAGCGTGAGGCAATCGACCAGAATGACGCGCTCCTCTGCACCATATTCCAGTATCGCTTCGGGCAAGGCCAGCGGGCATTCGATGGTTTGCCAGTGACCGGCCCGATCGGCGCGGTGGCGGGCGATACGCCGTGTCATTTCATCGTCGAACGCCTGCGCAGTGGCGATGTATATGTGCGGGCCAGGCAAAGCATCGCCCAGCTGCTCGGCAAAGCCGCTTTTGCCGGATCGTGCCCCGCCCAATACCAGAACCGATTTGCCCATCACTGCTTCCACTTGCCTTTCATGCTGCGCTGCGACATAGGCGCACCCGTTACAGGTTCCCAGCGATGGGATGAATAGGGAATCCGGGAATGGCCCCCACGCCATGATCCGGAGCTGCCCCCGCAACTGTGATCGGCGAGTCGCCGCTTCGTTATGCCACTGGTCCTTCGGGGCCGGGAAGGTGAAGCGGCAGGCTTTGACCCGAGAGCCAGGAGACCTGCCCGTAACGGTCGTTCTTTTATCCGGACGGGGTGTGCCGGGTGATGATCGAGGGATTCCTCGCGTGACGACTGAGCCAGAGTCGCATGCGGTGGAAGGGATTTCACACGCCTGATCGCAGTTATGCGGCTCTTTTGACGTTGATCAAAAGGG
This sequence comes from Novosphingobium sp., assembly GCA_023266625.1. Classification (GTDB taxonomy): domain Bacteria; phylum Pseudomonadota; class Alphaproteobacteria; order Sphingomonadales; family Sphingomonadaceae; genus Novosphingobium. The sequence continues at coordinate 1,949 of JAHFPT010000405.1, forward strand.
GAAATCCCATGCGTATTTTCAAGTCGGCCCTACTCATATCCGTGGCCACCATTCCTGCTGCTGCTCATGCTGAAGACAGCGATGCCATCATCGTTTCGGCCAATCGCACCCAGCAATCCACGTCCGAAGTCGCCCAGTCTGTTACGGTTATCACACTGGATGACATCACCACCCGCCAGTCGATTGCCGTGACCGATCTGTTGCGCACGGTTCCCGGCGTTACCATCACCCGCAATGGCGGCATCGGCACCACCACCTCGGTCAATATACGCGGCGCGGAGAGCGACCAGACGCTGGCCCTGATCGATGGCGTCAAGCTCAACGATCCTTCCACCCCAGGCGGCGGCTTCAACTTCGGCAATCTGCTGACCGGCAATATCGAGCGGATCGAGGTTGTCCGCGGATCGCAATCGGTGCTCTGGGGCAGTCAGGCCATCGGCGGCGTGGTCAACATCGTTACCCGCGCGCCGACCGAGAAGCTCTCCATCAATGCCAGCGGCGAATATGGCTCACACGATAGTGCCAGCGTGGTCGGCAATGTGTCGGGCAAGTTCGGCCCGGTTTCGGCCAGCCTGGGCGCAGTCTATTTGCGCACCGATGGCTTCTCGTCCTTCAACGAGACGCGCGGCGGCCAGGAGCGCGACGGATATCGCAATTTCGGGGCGAATGCGAAGTTCAACATT
>JAHFPT010000406.1 GCA_023266625.1 Novosphingobium sp.
TGCGCTGGAACAGCTGCTGAATGCGGCCATTGTTGTCGACCAACAGGCCGCTGAAGCGAACAACCGTGCCATCGGCGGCCAGTGTCAGCCCGTCGACATTGTCGACCAGAACATCTGCGCGGACTGGTGCGGCGACAATCAGGGCAATCGCCGCAAGGACAATTCTCACTTGCCGCCCCGCCTCGGCAATCTGCGGATCAGGGCACTGGTATCCTGCCTGCCGCCGCCCAGCGCCTGGACATCGGCATAGAACTGATTGACCAGCGCCGTGATCGGCAGCGACACGCCGATGCCGCGGCCTTCGTCCATGGCCAGGCCGAGGTCCTTGCGCATCCAGTCGATGGCAAATCCGAAGTCGAAGCTGTCTTCCGCCATTGTCTTCCAGCGGTTGTCCATCTGCCAGCTCTGCGCCGCCCCGCCGGAGATCGCTTCATAGGCCTTGTCCAAATCGAGGTGTTCGGCCTGGGCGAAGCGAACAGCTTCTGCCAGGCCTGCGACGGCCCCGGCGATGCAAATCTGGTTGACCATCTTGGCAGTTTGCCCTGCGCCGGCCTTGCCGACATGGACGATGCGCGAGGAATAGGCCTCCATCACTGCGCGCCCGGCTTCGATGGCATCGGCCCGGCCGCCGCACATCAGGGTGAGCGTGCCCTTTTCGGCCCCGATCTGCGAGCCGGTCATCGGCGCATCGACACAATGGACCTGCTGGTCGCGCGCCTCGACGGCGATCTGGCGCGCGATTTTTGCGGAAACGGTGGTGTGATCGATGAAGGTGCCGCCCTTGCGCAGGGTGGCAAAGACGCCTTGCGGCCCCAACACGACATCGGCGAGATCGTCATCGTTGCCAACACAGGTCAGCACCACATCGGCGTCGCTGGCCGCATCGGCGGGACTGCTGGCAACCCGCGTCGCCAGGCCGGGGTTGGCCTCCTGCCAACGATCCACCCGTGCAGGCGAGCGATTGAAGATCGTCAGGCGATGCCCGGCCTGGCCGATATGGCGGGCAATTGCCCCGCCCATCACGCCGAGACCGATGAAGGCGACAGTTTTGGCTTCATTCATGGCAACCGTCTCTAGCTGGAACGTTGCGCTGCGTCAGCAATCGTTTTGAGGTGCGGTTTTCGAACTGATCGAATCGACCCCAAACCCGCTTACCCTGAGCTTGTCGAAGGGCTGTCCTTTGCTTCGTGCTCAAGAACAAGCACAGCCCTTCGGCAAGCTCAGGGTAGGCGGAAAAGGGGGCTATCACCGTGCATCAATCCAATCCGGATGAACTCTAGCCTTGCCTTGGCGCAGGAGTCCTTTATCCGCACCTGCCAATGCGCTGGCTTCAAAATCCTCGGTTTCAACTCGCCATGCGCCTGTTGTTCTGGTTGGCACTGATCTTTGCCGTGATTATGGCAGACTTGCCAAAGCCGCCGAAGCTGATGATCGACAGATTTGGGGACAAATTCGAGCATATACTGGCATTTTCCACGCTAGCTGGGCTGGCGGCGCTTGGGTTTCCTGCCGCCGGGCGCTGGCGGGTGGCGGAGCGGCTATCGTTCCTTGGCGTGATTATCGAGGTGACCCAGAGCATCCCGGCGATCAACCGGGACTGCGACATTGGTGACTGGATCGCCGATACGCTGGCAATCGTCTTGGTCACTGCGATCATCGGGGTGTTTCTGCCGCGCCAGCAGCCAGACGACAGCCCGGCTGGATAGCGGCATTCAATCGCGGTTTTCAATTTGCGCACATTTGGTTTAGGGCGCGCCGATGCATGATCCTGCCGTCCTGAATACCAGCGACACATCGCTGCTCACCGCTGCCGATGTCCGCTCTGCTGCCGCCCGCATTGCCGGGGCAGTGGTGCGCACGCCGACGCTTTCCAGCAAGACTCTGAGCGCGATGACCGGGGCGGACATTTACCTCAAATTCGAGAATCTGCAGTTCACTGCGGCCTATAAGGAGCGTGGTGCACTCAATGCCATGCTTCTGCTGGGCGGCGAGAAGATCAATCGTGGGGTGATTGCCGCCTCAGCGGGCAATCATGCGCAGGGGCTTTCCTATCACGGCACCCGGCTGGGGGTTCCGGTCACCATCGTCATGCCGAAAACCACGCCAACAATAAAGGTCATGCAGACCGAGAGCGTCGGCGGCACGGTTGTGCTGGAGGGCGAGTCTTTCGACGAGGCCTATGCCCACGCCCGCAAGCTCGAGATCGAGCTGGGCCTGACATTCATCCACCCCTTTGACGATCCGCACGTCGCGGCAGGGCAGGGGACGGTTGCGCTCGAAATGCTGGAGGATGTGCCCGAGCTGGACATGTTGGTATTGCCGGTTGGTGGTGGCGGGCTGAGCTCAGGGATGGGCACGATTGCGCGGGCGATCAAGCCCGATATCGGTCTGATCGGCGTGGAAGCAGAGCTGTTTCCCTCGATGTACAATTTGCTCCAGGGCAAGAACCTGCCGATTGGCGGAGACACCCTGGCCGAGGGCATCGCGGTGTTTGAGCCGGGGACGTTTACGTCGAAAGTCCTCGCCGGGCTGCTCGACGATTTCGTGCTGGTCACCGAATCGCAGCTTGAAGGCGCCCTGGCGCTGCTATTGCAGATCGAAAAGACCGTGGTCGAAGGCGCGGGCGCGGC
>JAHFPT010000048.1 GCA_023266625.1 Novosphingobium sp.
TAGGCCGATGAAGGCAGCAAGCGCGATGATCGCCATGTGGATGGCAAAGCCTGAATCGACAGCAGCAGCCGAAGCCATGATGGCGACAAGAAGCGCGGCGAGCCACCATGCGGCTCGCGCGAGTACGGATTCCATGGAGCCTTCCCTCTCAATGGCGATATGACAACAGCATGTTTGGGGCCGCTATTGCAGCGCAGCATTGATCCCGGTCAAATTGGATCAGGGTGAGCTAAAGTTCCGCAGAATTGCGCGAAATCATGATTGAGATCGTGAGGTGCCCGTCACCGAGCACAAGCTCGATCCGTGGGTGCTGAGCGCCGGTGTGACCTACAGGTTCTGAAGCTAGTCGGCCGATTCTGAAGCTACCCAGCCCCGGCGACCAGTGCGTCGAGGTTCCGGATCACAACCTCGCGGCGCGAGGGCAGGCCGATTGTGCCTTCCACCTTGAGGCGGGTTAACTGGCGGCTGACGGTTTCGATCGTCAGCCCCAGTACATCGGCGATCTGCTGGCGCGAGAACGGCAGTTCCAGCTGGCGGCTAGGCTGGTCGAACACGACCTTGCAGCCAGGTTCGACCAGCCGTTCCATCAATTCGAGCAGGAAGCTCGCCACTTTTTCGGAAGCTGACTTTCGCCCCAGCAGCAGCATCCAGCGCCGCGTCCGGTCCAGTTCGCCAAGCGTCCGCTCCAGCAGTTTCTGGCCGAGCGAGGGATGTTCGCGGGCAAAGCCATCGAAATCGCGGCGGCTGAAAACGCATACGCGCGCATCGGTGAGCGCGGTAACGCCGTATCCGGTGGTCGCCCCGAACGGGCGGCCGATGAAATCCGAGGGATAGACCACGCCGACGATCTGCTCATGTCCGTCCTCGGTGCCGGTGGAGAGTTTCAGCACACCTTCGATGACGTTGGCGACAAGGACCGAGTCCTCGCCTTCCCAGATCAGCGATTCTCCAGCCGTGAGATTCCGGCGGCGGCCTATCGAATTAAGTAGCTTGATCTCGTTCTCATCGAGCGCAGCGCAAATTGAGCGATTGCGGACGACACATTGATCGCAAGTGGACATGTACCAAGCCTAGCAGCGGCGAAGTTTGGAGGCAACTACGGAACCAATAGGCAGATTCGCAGCCAGCGCAAAGCAGACGCCAGAAAATTGGCGACTTGGCAATTTGACTTCGGTCAATGGCAAAGCACGCCGCTCTACCAAAGACTGCGCCAGTAACCAGCAATCAGCTGTCCGGACGACACCGGATACCGTTCCGGCAAACCCCGCGCTGTCGAGGGCATTGGCCAAAAGGAATTATGCGATGGAAATGATCGACAAGGTGACCCATGCCAACGCTGTGCGCTTCTTCCGCTTCGACACGATGTGGGAGAACTTCAAACGCGAAGAGATTACCGTCGGTGCGCTGCGCGTCAAAGCCAGGGCCAAGGATGTCAATACCGCGCCCAAGAGTTCCGGCGGCTCGCGCCCGGCGGCTGACGAACGGCCGGTCACATCCGGTGACATCATGGAAATGATGAAGGCCCACGCCGAGGCACGGGAAACCGAGGCTGCCTAAGAGCACGATTCAAAAGTTCTTCAATGAGTTGAGAGCCTTGCGATTCTGCGGGTGGGCATGCGGATACTGGCGATGGTGGCCCACGCGGTGGAGCTTTCGATGGAGCGCTCCCAGTCTTCGCCGCGCTGACCGAGAGCGATAAGGTCGCCGCCAGCATCGTTGACGGAAAGACGATCCGCGCGCCGTACTGATCGGTCCAGACCCCAAGAAACACGCACACCAGCGATCCGGTCAGGATCGGCGTACCGACCAGCAGGCCGAACTGCGTGTTGTTGAGGCCAGGCTCGGCCTTTATCTTGATCCGGACTCTGCGTCTGGCAGTTTGGCCGGTCATCTCTTGAGCAGAATCAAGAATGTTACGCGCTGACCTATCTAACAGCGGTAGCTTGGCGCTCGCCGGAAGGCGGCGGCGGCCCACCGACGTGCTGCAATTCAGCAGCGAGCACCGCCAGGCCTTCCAGCGTGAAGACCTGCTCAAAGGCGAGGCCATAGTCCGAACCCGAACGCCAGCAGACCTTGGCCATGATTGCCGGAAACCCGTCACCTTCCAGCCTCAGCGGCTGACCCAGCGCGAGAAAACGCTCGGTCTCGATCCTGGCGCCCTGCGGCGAAAGGTCGCGCACCGTGGCAACGCTGGCCTGGGCTGCGGCAGTCAACACCGCAGGAAACTGCAAGCGCAGCCGCAGCTGGCGGCGCGGATAGGGGCTGACTTCGGCGATGAAGGCCTGGACTTCGATCGGCGCAGCAAAGCGGAAGCCGGCGTGGCTGTCGCGCTCCCAGACGCGCTCGATAAAATAATGCTCGCCATTGGCCAGCTCAAGCGCCATCCGCGCATCGGCCGGCAGGGCATGAAACAGGCGCAGCCGCAATCCGGTCTCGGAAACGTCGCGGATGATGCAGAGAAACTCACCGCTCTCGCAGACCAGCTTGGCGGTGCGGATCAGCAGGGTGAAGCGCTGGGCACCGCGCATATCCTCGAAGGAGCGCGGGCTGGCGGAGTCGGCATTGGTCGCGGTGTCGTTCATCGCTCATGCGTCCGTTGCGCACCCGCATGCTGTCGGGTGCAAGCCATTGACTACAGTATCGAACGCAATCTGGCCCACAATTGCTAACATGGCGTTAACCACACAGACAGGCGTAGCCCTTGATCTGCAGGTCACACACTGATTACCCGCAACTTCGCGGAATAGGTAAACGGCGGGAAAAGCCACAAATTCTGCTTGCGGTGCAAATCCGCCCTTTCCAATTCGGCAAAGCGCCATAGGGAGGACGCCATGAGCGCCGCCGACTCCTCCGCCTCGCCTTCCCGCCTGGTCATCCGCCAGCCGGATGACTGGCATGTCCACCTGCGCGATGGGGCGATGCTGGCCGATGTCCTGCCCTATACCATCCGCCAGTTCGCCCGTGCCATCGTCATGCCCAATCTGTCGCCCCCGGCGGCGACGAGCGGCGAGGTTGCCGAATATCGCGCGCGGATCATGGCTTGCCTGCCCAAAGGGAGCACCTTCACCCCGCTGATGACGCTGTACCTCACCGACGCCACTAGCCCGGACGATCTCGCTGCCGGATTTGCACTCGGCGTGGTCACCGCGGCCAAGCTCTATCCCGCCCATGCGACGACCAATTCGGCCCATGGCGTGACCGCGATCCGGGGCATCTATCCGGTGCTCGAGAGGATGCAGGAAGTGGGCATGCCGCTGCTGGTGCACGGCGAAGTGACCGGCGGCGATATTGATATTTTCGACCGTGAGGCGGTGTTCATCGAGCGGGTGCTGGTGCCGACCCTGCGCGATTTTCCGGCGCTCAAGCTGGTGTTCGAACATATCACAACGGTCGAAGCCGCAGCCTTCGTCGAAGCTGCGGGCGAGAACGTCGCGGCGACGATCACCCCGCACCATCTCCAGATCAACCGCAATGCCATTTTCGCCGGCGGCATCCGCCCGCATGCCTATTGCCTGCCCATCGCCAAGCGCGAGGTGCACCGCCTCGCCCTGCGCAGGGCGGCGACGTCCGGCTCGGCCAAATTCTTCCTCGGCACCGATACCGCGCCGCATGAGGTCAAGACCAAGGAAAGTGCCTGCGGCTGTGCCGGTATCTTCAACGCGCCCCATGCGCTCGAAGCCTATGCCATGGTGTTCGAAGAGGAAGGCGCGCTGGGCAGGCTTGAAGGCTTTGCCTCGGAACACGGCCCGCGCTTTTACGGCCTGCCGCTAAACGAGTCGCAGGTAGTGCTGGAGCGGCAGGAATGCCTGGTGCCCGAGCGAATTGCGGCGGGCGGCGGCGAAATTGTGCCGTGGATGGCGGGGGAGGTGATTCGCTGGCGCTTCGCGGGGGTTCAGCCCCTCGGGTAACGCTGCCGCAGCTCTCCGAACGCCTCGATAAATCCAGATGCGTCGAAATTCGTGGAATGAATCGCCCGGATGCATTTACTGCTACTGCCGCCAGGCATAGTCTGGCCCAGGCATCAAATGGGGGCATCGAACGGGGCCACCAAACGGGGCATTGACGGATATGAGGAAGCAAGCGCTGCCGCTGCTGTTGCTTCTCGCCGCTTGCCGTGCCGCCGCGCCGGTGGATCCGTCGCTGCCGGCCTGGTCGAAAATCCAGCTCGAAAGTCTGCGGCGGGCGGTCGATGGCGCGGCCGCCGACGCTTTGCCGCGGCTGGACACCAGCGAACTCGACCGCGCCCTCGACGATGGCGACGAGAATGCAATCCGCCGGACGGCGACCGCACTTGCCGGAAGGCTCGCCCGGGCACATCTGCAAGGTTGCGCGCCCCCGGCCGAGCGCATCGACTGGCATGTCGACGACAGCCAGGACACCGCGAGCCTGGCTGGCCGCGTGCAACAGGCAATCGCCAGCAATGAAAAGCTCGAGGGCTTCTTCGAAGGGTTGAACCCTGCCCACCCGGACTATGCCGCGCTGCGCGCTGCCTATGGTGCCGAGACCGATCCCGCGCGGCGCAGCCAGCTTGCTCGCAATCTCGAACGCTGGCGCTGGATGCCGCGATCGCTTGGCAATGACTATGTGCTGGTCAATACCGCCGGTTTCGAAGTGAACCTGTGGCGCGGCGGCGCGCGGGCGAAGACCTGGCCGGCAGTTGTCGGGAAGACATCGACGCCGACCCCGGCGTTCAACGCCAGCATCACCGGCGTGATCTTCAACCCCTGGTGGGAGGTTCCGCCCAGCATCGCAAGCGAAGGCGGATTTTCGGACCGCCGTGGCTATGTGCGCACGAACGGACGCATCCGGCAGCGGCCCGGCCCCGGCAATGCCCTTGGCCAGATGAAGCTGATCATGCCCAATACCTACAATATCTATCTGCATGATACCCCGAGCAAGGGATATTTCACCCATGTGTCGCGCGCCTACAGCCACGGATGCGTGCGGGTTGGCGATGCGCTCGATTTTGCCTCGACCCTGCTGGCGGGCGTGCGGAGCCGCAATCAGGTCAACGCTCTGGTGGGTCTGAACCGGAAGCCGGAACGGATCAGCCGGCTGCTGCGGACAGCAGATGCGACCGATGGCAAAGACAGCGATCCGATCAAGACCACGACGGTATTTCTGCCGGCCAGCCTGCCGGTCTATATTGCCTATTTCACGGTCGGCAGGCGCGGCGACGGCACTCTGGCTTTCGAACGCGACGTTTATGGCCGCGACAATGCCATTGCCGATCCGTCAAACCCGAACCGCCCATGCAGTTTCTGAATGACCGGCGGTCATGATATCAAGGCAGCGAATAGAGCATCGTGCGAAAAAGTGGGAACCGGTTTTTCGCAAATAACGATGCGACAACAAACAAATAGAGCGTGGTGGGCGATCCTTGCTCAGCCACCCAGAAAACCCGCAATCGCCTCGCCCAGTTCAAGGCGGGTGACCGAGCTCATATGGTTGCCCGGCACTTCGGCATAGCGCCCGTGTGGCAGCGCTGCCGCCAGCCCGGGGGCCGAGCCATTGTCTCCGTCCTCAGCGCCGCAGACCACCAGCGTGGCCATGGTAACCTCCGCCAGCGCCTCAAGCGGTGTATCGCAGACCGAGGTGAGCAGCCGCCGCGTGGCAACGCGATCGACCTGCATCGTCTTCATGAAGGCCTGCGCAACGAACGCCGGATCGCCGCGCTCGATGGTTCCGAAGCGGTCGATGGCGTCGATAAAATGGGCGCTACGCCGCGCCCAGCCGGAGAGGCCTTCCAGCCCCATGCCGCCCAGCACCAGCCGCCGGGGCCTCAGACCCGCCACCACCGCCTGCACCGCCGTGCGTGCGCCCAGCGAGAAGCCGCAGAGATCGTAGTCGGTCAGCTCCAGCGCATCGACCAGCGCCAGCGCGTCGGCCACCAGCACATCGGGCGGATAGGCTGAGGGATCGTGCGGCGCCTCGCTCTGCCCATGCGCGCGCAGATCGGGCATGATGCATTCGAACCCGGCCTCGGCCAGCCGCGCGGCAGTGCCGTATTTGATCCAGTTGACTTGCGCCGAGGAAAACAGGCCGTGGAGGAGCAGGACGGGGCGAGTGATGTCACCACTTGGACCGAGGCGGTGCACGGCCAGGCGCGCACCCTCGGCATCGACCCAGCTCAAGCCGTCACTCACTCCCGAACATGCTCCCAAGAATGCCCCCGACTGCCGCCGCGGCCACCCCGGTGCCCAGCGTGCCGCTGACGCTGCCGCCGGAGCCTTCGCGGCCAGGCAAATACCGCCCGATCTCTTCGGCAAGATTGAGGATCGGCATCGATTGCAGCCAGATTTTCCCCGGCCCGGTCAAGGTCGCGAGGAACAGCCCCTCGCCGCCGAACAATATGTTGCGAAAGCCGCGCAGCATCTGGATGTCGATCTGCACGCTGGGTTCCTGCATGCCGACGTGGCCGGCGTGAACCAGCAGCTTTTCGCCCGGGGCCAGCACCTTTTCGACCACTTCGCCCGACAGGTCGAGGAACACCGTGCCCGGACCGGTGACCTTCTGCATGATGAAGCCTTCGCCGGCAAAGAAGCCCGCGCCGAGCCGTTGCTGGAAGAAGATGTCGAGCGTCACCGATTTCTCGGCGCACAGGAACGTCTCCTTGCGGCAGACCAGCGTCTGGCCGGGGGCAAGCGTCACCGGCATGATCTGCCCCGGAAAGCGCGGCGCGAAGGCGACATGGCCTTCGCCCTCAGCGGTGAATTCGGTGATGAACAGCCCGCCGCCGGAAAAGGCGCGCTTGATCCCGGCGAACAGGCCGCCGCCGGTATGGGTATCCATGCGGATCGCCTCGTTCATCCAGGCCATACTCGCGGTCTGGCTATAGATCGTCTCGCCGCGCGAAAGATCGATCGCGACGGTCTGCATGGTGGTGCCGTGGATTTCGTAGCGCATGGGGGCTTCCTTTGACCTTGAATCCTCACGCCCATCCTAGGAGCATACGAGTTGGAGGGGAAGCGCCGCCGTTTCTTTAGAAATCATTGCGCGACAAGGCATTTCAAACGATTTTCAAGGCTAACTGCTTGCGCTCTGCCCAAAACGCAGAAACGGCTGAGGTGAGGGAGGTGAACCAAATGAAAGCGCGGCGTGCGGTAAAACCTTGCCACCGTCTTCCCCCACCCAGTCTTCTCTTCGCCAAGCCTCTCTGCACCGAGATGTGTGGCTAGCCGATGTTCTACATTACCCAGTCCGAAAGCGACAACGAGCTTGAGTTCGGAACAAGCCAAGAGCCAGTCGAGCAACGAAAAGCCAAAATCAAGACTTTCTTCAGCCCTTGGCAATGACTTCCAATCTGGGCTTCGAAACGGCACGAGGTTGGCAGACAGGAGATCTTTCTGAGTAATGTTGAGCAAAGCGACTAGCCGCTCAATTTGTCGCTGTAGTGCCGATTTTCCTCCGTTCTTTCCCCAAGACTCAACGAAATAGCTGTTACCATTCTCATCCGAGAAATCACGCATGGAATCCCACGAAGGAGAACGATCACGTCCACCGCCAGATTAAGGCCAAGTGTAGCAACGCGAGCGCGCAACCTAACGTCCCTGGGACAGTAAAGCAGTCTCCAGCCGAGACTCTGATCGAGCGTCAAATATTCCCGCTCGACCAGCTCCCTGATCTGGTCATCACTATGCGCGGCGATGTTCAGTAACTCACCCCTTCTTCAAATACCGCTGGTTGAGCATTTTCGCTCATGCCGCAACTTCGCTCAATGGTATCACCAATTGCGCGAATGGGGTGACTGCGAGCTTAGCGATGAATCTGGCATCCGCTGTCACCACCACATCGCCGCGTGCTTCGGCCAGGGCCAGATAAAAGCAATCATAGGCCGGATGATCGAGTTCGACTGCCAGTTCTGCCGCCCGGAACGCATAAGGGGTGACGGGGAAAACCTCGTCGAACAGTTGCAGCACGAATGGCAATCGCTGCGGAACCGCTGTCAGCTGCTTGCGAACCCATTTCTTCCAAATTCCGTTGGCAATTTCACAGGCAATCAACTCCGGAGCGGCAAGATAATCGCGACCAATCAATCGATTGGCGATGTCAGTGTCTTCCTCTGCCACGAGCCACTTCATTGCGACACTGGCATCGACAATCATCGCTCATCGCGTCCTTCGCGGATGAGAACCCAACCCGGCGTCTGAACCGCACCGGGAACCTTCAACTTCTCTGTTTCCGCTTGCATCTCGCGCACGAGTGCCAGCTTCTCCTCCACCGTAAGCCGCGCAGCCTGATGAATCGCCTCGCGTGCCAGCGCCTCGACCGAGGTCTTCTGTGCCCGGGCGCGCGCGCGCAGACGCTCCAGATCATCATCGTCGACGCGGCGGATCGATAGTTGGCCCATGCAAAAGTGATGGCACAGTGCCATCACTTTTGCAAGCGCAACCATCACCCCTTCTTCAAATGCCGCCGCCCCAGCAGCTCGGCAATCTGCACCGCGTTGAGCGCCGCGCCCTTGCGGAGGTTGTCGGATACGCACCACAGCGCCAGCCCGTTCTCCACCGTCGGGTCCTCGCGCACGCGGCTGACATAGGTCGCGCCGTCGCCGACACATTCGACGGGCGTGACGTATCCGCCGTCCTCGCGCTTGTCGACGAGCATCACACCCGGCGCGTCGCGCAGGATCGCCTGGGCCTGCTTGGCCGAGATTTCCTTCTCGAATTCGATGTGGATCGCCTCGGAATGGCCGACGAAGACCGGTACCCGCACGCAGGTGGCGATGACCTTGATCTTGGGGTCGATAATCTTCTTGGTTTCGACCACCATCTTCCATTCTTCCTTGGTCGAACCATCGTCGAGGAAGCTGTCGATATGCGGAATGACGTTGAAGGCGATCTGCTTGGTGAACTTGTTCGGTTCGCGCATCTCGCCAGACGGCATGAACACCGCCCTGGTCTGCTCGAACAGCTCGTCCATGCCCATTTTGCCCGCGCCGGACACCGACTGATAGGTCGCCACCACGACACGTTTGATCGTCGCTGCGTCGTGCAGCGGCTTCAGCGCCACGACCATTTGCGCGGTCGAGCAGTTGGGGTTGGCGATGATCATCTTGCGCTTGTAGCCGTCGATCGCGTCCGGGTTCACCTCGGGCACGATCAGCGGCACGTCGGGGTCCATGCGCCAGTAGGAGCTGTTGTCGATCACCACGCAGCCCTGCGCGGCGGCCCTGGGGGCATAGTCTTTGGCCGGGCCGGAGCCAGCCGAAAACAGCGCGATGTCCCAGGTGCTGAAATCGAAGTTTTCGATATTCTGGCACTTCAGCATCTTGCCGGTATCGCCGAATTCGATTGTCGTGCCTTGCGAGCGCGGGCTGGCAACCGCCGCCACCTCGTCGCAGGGAAACTCGCGCTCTGAGAGCACCGTGAGCATTTCGCGCCCGACATTGCCGGTCGCGCCGACGACCACTACCCGATAACCCATTGCTCGATTCCTCTGATTTGCACCCTCTTCGTCATTGCGAGGAGCGGAGCGACGCGGCAATCCAGGGGCGGTTATGCAGACTCTGGATTGCTTCGCTTCGCTCGCAATGACGAAGGGTTGGTTGAAAAGCGAAACGGCCGGTCTCCTGGAGGGGAGCCGGCCGCTTCGGTCTGTTGGTCAGACTGATCGTAAAGAAGTCAGTCTCCGCTCATTCCGTTGCAGCCGTATCGGCGGTCCTGGTAATTTTCCGCTCGGCAATGCGCGCGCGTTTGCCGGTGCGGCCGCGCAGATAGTAAAGTTTCGCCCGCCGCACGACACCGCGGCGGACCACGGTAATGCTCTCGATATTCGGCGAATAGAGCGGGAAGACGCGCTCGACGCCTTCACCAAAGCTCATCTTGCGCACGGTGAAATTGGAGCCGATGCCCTTGTTAGACCGCGCGATGCACACGCCTTCATAGGCCTGGACGCGGGTGCGTTCGCCTTCGACGACGCGCACGCCGACGCGCAGTGTATCGCCCGCCCGGAAAGCCGGGATTTCCCCATTGGGCCTGGCTACGGCCTTGGCGATTTCCTCGGCCTCGATCTGTTGAATCAGGTTCATTTGCCCTGGTCCTCATTTTCATGCCGCGCGCCAGAGGCAGACTGGACCCGAGCGCCGATGTGACGCTCCCAAAGGTCCGGCCTGCGTAACCGTGTGTCGATCTCTGACTGGGCTTTACGCCAGGCCGCGATCTTCGCATGATCCCCCGATCGCAGCACTTCGGGGATCGTGCGACCCTCCCATTCGGAGGGCCTTGTATAGTGCGGATACTCAAGAAGGCCGTTCTCGAACGACTCCTCGGCACCGCTGGAAGCCGCGCCCATTACGCCGGGAAGCAGCCGAATGCAAGCGTCGAGCAGCATCAGCGCAGCAGGCTCTCCGCCGGACAGGACGATGTCGCCGATCGAGACTTGCTCGATGGGCCGCGCGGCGAAAATGCGCTCGTCGAAGCCCTCGAATCGGCCGCACAGGATGATGACGCCGGGGCCTGCCGCGAGGGCGCGGACGCGGGCCTGGGTGAGCGGAGCGCCGCGCGGGGTCATGGCGAGGATGGGGAAATCCTCCAATACCTCCCCGGAACGGGGAGGGGGACCATGCGAAGCATGGTGGAGGGGTGCTGGCAGACCGGAGGCAACCTGAGGAGCCGCGACGGCTGCCTCCACCCCTCCACCATCGCCTTCGGCGACGGTCCCCCTCCCCGTTTCGGGGAGGTATTTGGAACGCGCAAAATCCACCGCCGCCGCCAACACATCCGCCCGCAGCACCATCCCCGCGCCGCCGCCTGCGGGCGTGCCATCGACAGTGCGGTGCCTGTCGATGGCGAAGTCGCGAATCTGGACGGCATCGAGCGACCACTTGCCCTCCTCCAGCGCGCGTCCGGCGAGCGAGACACCGAGCGGGCCGGGGAACATTTCCGGATAGAGGGTGAGGACGGTGGCGGCGAAGGTCACTCAAACCGTCCAGTTCTCAATCTTCAGCCCCGGCACGTCGGCAAAATCACCCTCATTGTTCGTCACCACCACCGCCCCGATGCTCAGGGCATGCGCCGCCAGCAAGCGATCGAACCGCGCGCGCTTGAAGGGCAGGCGGGCATATTCCCTTGCAGCCGCTTCGTCGAAGGGCAGCAAGGGAATCGCCTTGATGAAGGCCTCAAGCACACTCGGCGTAGGTGGCTTGCCTGTATAGGTTCCGTGGGCGACTTCGGCAAAACTCACCGCCGAAATGCCGATCTCACCCGGATTGCAGCCCATCATGCGACGAACCAGCGGGCTGTCCTCGTCGACCATCGCATAAATCGCGCAATCCGAGTCAATCAGATAGGCAATCACGACCCACCTTGAGCCAGTCGCCGGGCAATCGTGCTTGGCCGCTCTTCGAAATCTTCGCGCGGAAGCGGCTTGAGCCAAGGGCATTTGCCAGCGAAGCCGCTGACATCGATGCCGCGTTTGGGCGGTTCGATCCGCTTGAGCGAATATGCCCCATCCGGCCTGGCTTGCAATTCCATTTCCATGCCAGCCTCCAGACCCAGCGCCGCCGGCAGCCGTAGCGCCAGCGAATTTCCCGACTTGAATACTTTGGCGCGATAGTGCTTCACATCCTCCTTGCGGAGCGTTGAAGCCACGCCAGATGCCTCATCGAGATTGAATGTGGCGCGCACTTCGGCGACGCGATCTGGCGATGAATTATCCATAACGCCCTCCGTATATACGCCATGTATATACTATTCCACCCACGCCTCGTCAATCACGATCCGCGATTGCATCCATTCCGGAACAGCTTCTGCCGTCATCGGCACCATGAAGCACTTGCCGGGTTTGCCATCATCCGGAGCCCGCTCGATTTCCAGCACATCGCCCGCTCCGAAGTTCTCGACCGCGACGCAGTGGCCAAGGTCTTCACCACTGGTCGAGACGGCAGGCAGGCCGATCAGATCGGCGTAGTAATATTCGCCCTCGCCCAGCGGCGGCAGGGCGGCGCGGGGGACGGTCAGCGCCGTGCCGCGCAATTTCTCGGCGGCAGTGCGATCAGACACTTCGGCAAAGCGGGCGATGGCACCGCCCTTGCCGTCATCCTTCAGCTTCAGGGCCGTCAATGCGCCGTCGTTGAAGCTGCGGTGTTGCTTGAGCGCCGCGACGCCTTCGCCGAACAGCTTGAGACGAACCTCGCCCGTCACGCCATGCGCGCCGATGATGGCGGCCAAAGTTAACTGGAATTCTGGCGTGACGGGGCGGTCTTGAGCCAAGGCTCAGGCCTCGGGCTGTTCTTCGGCGGGAGCTGCTTCAGCAGGCGCTTCCTCGGCCTGAGCCTGCTCAGCTTCGGGAGCCGCCGGTGTTTCGGCAGGGACTTCCGCGGGAACTTCGGCAGGTGTCTCCGCAGGAATTTCTGCGGGCTCTTCGACAGGAGCCTCGACGGGTGCTTCCGGGGGAATTTCCGCAGGAGCCTCGGCAGGAACTTCTGGCGGCGCCGGTTCAGTCGCATCGGCGACGGCCTCAACCACCGCTACTTCAACGGCAGGCGCTTCCTCGGCCACTTCCTCAACCACCGGCGGCGGTGCCGCAGCAGCCGCTGCAGCCGCTTCTTCGGCCTCAACCAGCTTCTTGGCCTTGTCCTCGACGCGGTCCTTGGCCTTCTGGCCGGGCGCGCCCTTGTTCGGGTTGTTGGTCGCGGCGCGTTCCTTGATCCCGGCCTTGTCGAGCATGCGGGCAACGCGGTCGGTTGGCTGGGCGCCAACGCCGAGCCAATAGCGCACGCGGTCCTCGACCAGGCGGACGCGGTTCTCATCATCCTTGGCGAGCAGCGGGTTATAGGTGCCCAGCTGCTCAAGATACTTGCCGTCGCGTGGGGCGCGGCTGTTGGAGACGACGACCTTGTAATAGGGCCGCTTCTTGGAGCCGCCGCGCGACAAACGGATGGAAACTGACATTTGGAATTACCTTTCTAGTGAATGCAAATAACCGATTGAAAACCTACTTCTTGAGAAGATCGCCGAGGTTGGACGGAAGTCCGCCGCCACCCATGCCGCCGCCAAGCCCGGGCAGCGATGGCATCGCGCCGCCGCCCATTCCGCCCATCGGACCGGCGCCGAAATCGCCTTTGCCGAACATCGCAGCCAGGCCCTTGAGCCCGCCCATCTTCTTGATCTGCTTCATCGCCCGGCCCATTTCCTGGTGCATCTTTATGAGCTTGTTAACGTCCTGAACCTGGGTTCCGCTGCCATTGGCAATACGGATCTTGCGCTTGGCGTTGAGCAGTTCGGGGCGGCTGCGTTCCTTGGGTGTCATCGAGCCGATGATCGCTTCCATGTGGACCAGAACCTTGTCCTGGACACCCGAGCTTGCCATCGCCGCCTTGGCCTTCTTCATCCCCGGCAGCATGCCCGCGAGCGCGCCGATGCCGCCCATATTCTGCATCTGGCGCAGCTGGGTGCGCAGATCGTTCATGTCGAACTGGCCCTTGCCCATACGCTCGGCCATGCGCTCGGCCTCTTCGGCGTCGATTGTCGCCGCTGCCTTCTCAACAATCGAGACGATGTCGCCCATGCCGAGAATGCGGCCCGCCACGCGGGCCGGGTGAAACGGCTCGATCGCGTCGATCTTTTCGCCAGTGCCGGCAAATTTGATCGGCTTGCCGGTGACCGCGCGCATTGAGAGCGCCGCACCGCCGCGGGCATCGCCGTCCATGCGGGTGAGGATGACGCCGGTGAGCTCGACCTGCCCGGCAAAGCTCTGCGCGACATTGACCGCGTCCTGGCCGGTCAGCGCATCGACGACCAGCAGCACTTCCTTCGGCGAGGAAATCGCCGCGACTGCCTTCATTTCGTCCATCAGCGCCTGATCGACATGCAGGCGCCCGGCGGTATCGAGCAGCAACACATCGACCGCTTGCAGCTTCGCCGATTGCAGCGCGCGCGTGGCGATTTCGGTGGGTTGCTGGCCAGCGATAATCGGCAGCGTCGCCACGCCGACCTGCTCGCCCAGCACCGCCAGCTGCTCCTGCGCCGCCGGGCGGTTGACGTCGAGCGACGCCATCAGCACCTTCTTGGCCTGCTTTTCCTTGAGCAATTTTGCGAGCTTGGCAGTCGTGGTGGTCTTGCCCGAACCCTGCAAGCCAACCATCAGGATGACGACCGGCGGGGTGGCGGCGAGATCGAGATCGGCGGGTGTGTCGCCGCCGAGCATTTCGACCAGCGCATCGTTGACGATCTTGACGACCTGCTGGCCCGGCGTGACCGAGCGCAGGACGTTCTGGCCGATCGCCTGTTCGGTCACACTGTCGATAAAGCGGCGCACCACCGGCAGCGCGACATCGGCCTCAAGCAGGGCGATCCGCACCTCGCGCATCGCATCGCGAACGTCCTGTTCCTTCAGCGCGCCGCGCCCGCGCAGCTTGCCGAAGACGTCGCCGAGGCGGTCACTCAAGCTGTCAAACATGGGCCATCTACTCCGAAACGCGAAAAAAGCCGGTGGGCGAAACCTCGCCGACCAGCTTGCATCAAAAACTTGTATTCACGCCCAAGCCGGGTCGGAATACTACTTTGTAACCGCCTCCCGCGCTTACGCTTGGGAGTTTTTCCGCCGGACTCTCATCCGGCTTCCGCTACCCTCCCTT
Organism: Novosphingobium sp.; assembly: GCA_023266625.1. Taxonomy (GTDB): domain Bacteria; phylum Pseudomonadota; class Alphaproteobacteria; order Sphingomonadales; family Sphingomonadaceae; genus Novosphingobium. The sequence continues at coordinate 14,579 of JAHFPT010000048.1, forward strand.
GCGGTCGGGAGTTTTGCGGGAAACAGTCCCCCGGACTGTTTCTTTTTCCGCAAAACTGGTGGAGCCTAGCGGGATCGAACCGCTGACCTCCTGCATGCCATGCAGGCGCTCTCCCAGCTGAGCTAAGGCCCCATATCAGGACGCGCGCTCTAGTGGTGCGCCAGTCCAATGGCAAGAATTTTAATGCTCGTCCGAATCGCCCTCAACTCCGGGAACGCCGAGGTCATCGTCGCCGCCCAGATCGACATCGTTGTCCGGCGAATCCTCGCCCTCGTCGATGTCGATATCCTCTTCGGCAAGATCGGCATCGGCGGCCTCAACCTTCAGCTTGACCTCTTCATAGGGGATCGGCTGCTTCGACTTGAGCACCGGCTCAGGAGTCCAGGCATAGCCGCATTCGATGCAAGTGACGGGATCGTCCTTGCCAAGATCGTAGAAGCGGGTGCCGCATTTCGGGCAGCCATGCTTGGCACCCCATTCTGGCTTGACCATGAAAAATCCTCGTATTGGCTTGCCGAGAGGCCGGAAGCCGGAAAGTCTTTGCGTTGATGGGGACGCTGCCCGCCGGAATCAATGACCCCAGAATCAACGCGTGTATCGACTGGTGTCTGAACTGGCGGCGCGCCTTGCCATAGCATCCGCCCGCTGTCAAAAGCCGCGCGTGAATCCTGCCGATCCTTTGATGCCCCGCCCGCGCCGCTTCCTGCCCGCCGGACCGCTGCGCGGCCGCGTCCGCGTGCCCGGCGACAAATCGATCAGCCACCGCGCGCTGATGTTGTCGGCACTGGCGGTGGGGGAAAGCCGGATTACCGGACTGCTCGAAGGCGAGGATGTACTGGCCACTGCCGCGGCGATGCGCGCGATGGGCGCGCAGGTCGAGCGGAGCGGTGAAGGCGTGTGGCGCGTGCATGGCGTCGGTGTCGGCGGTTTGCTGCAACCCGAACGGGCGCTCGACATGGGCAACAGCGGCACATCGACGCGGCTCCTCATGGGCCTGATCGCCAGTCACCCGATCACCGCGACCTTCATCGGCGACGCCAGCCTATCGAAGCGCCCGATGGGCCGGGTGATCGAGCCGCTGTCACTGATGGGCGCAGATTTCACTTCCAGCCCAGGCGGTACCCTGCCGCTGATGCTGCGCGGCGCTTCGCCTGCGGTGCCGATCGAATACTGCCTGCCGGTCGCCTCGGCCCAGGTGAAGAGCGCCATATTGCTGGCGGGCCTCAACACAGCGGGCATCACCACAGTGATCGAGCCAGTGCCGACCCGCGACCATTCCGAGCGGATGCTCAGTGGGTTTGGCGCGGAGTTGACGGTTGAGGTCGATGCGGCAGGCATTCGCACCATCCGCATTCGCGGCGAGGCCGAGCTTCAACCCCAGACCATCGTGGTGCCCGGCGATCCTTCCTCCGCCGCCTTCTTCATCGTCGCCGGGTTGATCGTGCCGGGCAGCGAGTTGACCATCGAGAATGTCGGCCTCAACCCCACCCGCGCCGGGCTGATCGCAGTGCTGCGCGCCATGGGCGGCAGCATCGAGGAAGTGAACCCGCGCGAAGTTGGCGGCGAGCCGGTTGCCGATCTGCTGGTAAAGCACTCAGCGCTCAAAGGCATCGCAATCGATCCTGCCATCGCCCCCAGCATGATCGACGAATTCCCCATCCTGTTCGTCGCCGCCGCGCTGGCGCAAGGCCGTACCGTCACTTCCGGCCTCGACGAGCTGCGCGTCAAGGAATCGGACCGCCTGTCCACGATGGCCGCAGCGCTAATCGCCGCCGGAGCGCGGGTGACCGAAACAGAGGATGGTCTGGTGATCGACGGGACAGGCGGCGAGCCTCTCGAGGGAGGCGGCCCCATCGCCACCCATCTCGACCACCGCATCGCCATGAGCATGGCAGTGGCCGGGCTGGCCAGCTATCACGGCGTCGAAGTGGACGACACCCGCCCCATCGCCACCAGCTTCCCGGACTTCGAGGCGCTGCTGGACGGGCTGGCGGGATGATCATCGCTGTCGATGGCCCCACTGCCTCGGGCAAGGGCACTATCGCCAAGGCCCTCGCCGCGCATTTCGGCCTGCCGCATCTCGACACCGGACTGCTCTACCGCGCCGTCGCGCGGCAGGTGCTGCTGAATCTCGGCGATCCGGATAGCGAGGCCGATGCGCTTGCCGCCTGCGCCTTCCCCGACAGCCTGCTCGCCGATCCCGAACTGCGCTCCGAGGAGGTCGGCGGGTTTGCCAGCCAGGTCTCGGTCCATCCGGCGGTTCGCCAGGCGCTCTACCAGCGCCAGCGCGCCTTCGCCCTGCAAGCGGGCGGCGCAGTGCTCGACGGGCGCGATATCGGCACGGTGATCGCGCCGGAGGCCGAGGCCAAGCTCTTCGTCATCGCCAGCGTGCCTGCCCGCGCCGAGCGGCGCTTCCATGAGATGCAGGAAGCAGGCCGACCCGTGACTCTGGCAGACATCGCAGCGGATATGGAGCTGCGCGACTTGCGCGATGCCACCCGCAGCGCCGCCCCGCTGGTGCAAGCGGAAGACGCCGTTGTGCTCGACACTTCACTGCTGTCGCCCGGCGAGGCGATTGCCCGGGCGATCGCCTTCGTGGAATTGAAAGCGGGAAAATGAGGCCAGCCATGTCGAGATTCATTGCCATCGCCGCCCTGGTGCTCGCCACCGGAGCCACTGCCGCCCCGATTCCGGCGCAGCACCGCACCCACCTCTCCGCCGGAGCAAGGCGCGGCCTCGCTTTCGCGCAGCAGCGCTGCGCGGCCTGCCACGCCGTGACCGAAAACCGCACCTCGCCCAATCCGGAATCCCCCTCCTTCGAGGACATCACCAACCGTCCCGGCGTCACCCGGTTTACGCTGCGCCAATTCCTGCGCGATTCGCACAACTACCCGGCCGCCATGAACTTCCGGGTCGAAGCCGCCCGGATCAGGGATCTGGCGGACTATATCGTGACGATGAAGAAGGCTGGTTACCGTCCGGTGATGTGAGCCACCCAGACCTCTCATCGGGTTCCCGTTCAGGAGTAGCTTGAGGTCAAATTGTTTGCCGGTTCGCCACTGTCGGCGGTCATGGCCGCCTTGATCGCTTCTGAAAGTGGAAGATACTTGAACCTAATCTCTTCGGCGCTTTTACTTTCTCCTAGACCGTAATATTCCCGAACACCATCAGACCGCTTCTGTGCTATCGAAGCCAGTTCATCCAACTCAGATAAGACAGCAATTCTCTGGGGCCAACCCGGATCATTCGTGCCAAAATTTTTCAAGACGTGGCCCGTTTGATCGACCGTAGCTGCCGCGATTCGTTTAGCAGCAACTGCAGAGTAAACTGTGCCATCAGACAGCTCTGGGCGAATTTCAAGCAGGTCCAACAAATCGAGCAAGATGCTTGAATTAAGATTTATCCTTTTGATCGCTTGAATGCCGACCCAATATACCGGCTTGCTTTCAAAGAGCGCAATTGCAGCTTCACGATAGGCTAGCACCCGGTCCACCGCTGAGCAGACTTCATGCTGGGAGTCGGCGATTTTTCGCTTAGCTCCGTCTATATCTGCCTTCCGTATTTGATCCTGCCGCACCCACTCTCGTTTCGCCATGCGAGCAGGCAAAAACAACGCGACAACGATTGCACCTATCGTGCCGACTGCAGACCATGCATCCCAGTTGATCGACAATGTCCATAGCCACTGCACAACACTTACACACGTGACGCCCATTGAGGCCCTCTCGACTTGGCAGATCACGAAAAGCCGCTAGGACCAAGATCGCGCCATCAAGCTAGCCTACGTCATACGACAGAAGTTCCGCAATCGGGCAAGCAGAATTGTCCACCCTGCGACTGACTCTGGGGCGCATCCAGCCCCTCCGCTTTCCTACATCGCCCAGCACTGTCACACTGTCCCGATGCCGCCCTCCCCATCCTTTCCCGCAATCCGCGCAACAGCCGCCGTGCGTGCAAGCCGGATTTTCTTTTCCCCCGTGTCACTGACAGCCACAACCCACCGCAACCCACTGAAATCCAAGGTCACTCCACCCCCTCCGCGAAGTTGACACGGTGTCAACCGTGTCAACTTCGCCGCCACCGCCCATCAGCCCCTGCTTGCCCGCCAAATTCCTTGCTTATCCGCACATCCGCGCCTAAGCGCCCCCAGTCCCGCAAGGCCGAGAGGCCCCAGGGGATGCCGCGCATGACATCCGGTCGGCACGGCAGATCGGCCCTTTTGGCCCACCTCCGGCATGGTGCTGGCGGCGGAGAAAGACCGGCGGAACAACCGCCCGGCCGGAAACATCGATACTGAGGATACTCAACCTATGGCATCTGTTGCCAATCCCACCCGCGACGATTTCGCCGCGATGCTCGACGAATCGCTTGGCGGCGCCAGCGGCGGCTTTGAAGGCCGCGTCGTCAAGGGCACCATCACTGCAATCGAGAACGACAAGGCCGTCATCGACGTCGGCCTCAAGAGCGAGGGCCGCGTTGCCCTGCGCGAATTTGCCATGCCCGGCCAGCCGCACGGGCTTTCCGTCGGCGATGAAGTCGAAGTCTATGTCGACCGGGTCGAGAACGCCGACGGCGAGGCCATGCTCAGCCGCGACCGCGCCCGCCGCGAAGCTTCGTGGGACAAGCTGGAGAGCGAATTCGGCGAAGGCAAGCGCGTCGATGGCGTGATCTTCGGCCGGGTCAAGGGCGGCTTCACTGTCGATCTCGATGGCGCTGTCGCCTTCCTCCCCGGCAGCCAGGTCGATATCCGCCCGGTCCGCGATGTCCAGCCGCTGATGGATATTCCCCAGCCCTTCCAGATCCTCAAGATGGACCGCCGCCGCGGCAATATCGTCGTCTCGCGCCGCGCCGTGCTCGAGGAAACCCGCGCCGAACAGCGCACCGGCCTGATCCAGAACCTCGCCGAGGGCCAGATCATCGACGGCGTCGTCAAGAACATCACCGATTACGGCGCTTTCGTCGATCTCGGCGGCATCGACGGCCTGCTGCATGTCACCGACATGAGCTACAAGCGGGTCAACCACCCCAACGAAGTGATCAACATTGGCGACACGGTCAAGGTCCAGATCGTCCGGATCAATCAGGATACCCAGCGCATCAGCCTTGGCATGAAGCAGCTGGAAAGCGATCCCTGGGAAGGCGTCGTCGCCAAATATCCGATCGGTGCCAAGCTGCATGGCACGGTCACCAATATCACCGAATATGGCGCCTTCGTCGAGCTGGAAGCCGGCATCGAAGGCCTGGTCCATGTCTCCGAAATGAGCTGGACCAAGAAGAACGTCCATCCCGGCAAGATCGTTTCGACCAGCCAGGAAGTCGATGTCATCGTGCTCGAAGTCGATAGCGACAAGCGCCGCATCAGCCTGGGCCTCAAGCAGGCCAACCAGAACCCTTGGCATGCCTTTGCCGATCAGCATCCGGTCGGCAGCCAAGTCGAAGGCGAAGTCAAGAACGCCACCGAGTTCGGCCTGTTCATCGGCCTCGACGGCGATGTCGATGGCATGGTCCATATGTCGGATATCGCCTGGGGCATCTCGGGCGAAGACGCGCTGGCGCTGCACCGCAAGGGCGAGCAGGTCAAGGCCGTGGTGCTCGATATCGATGTCGACAAGGAACGCATCAGCCTGGGCATGAAGCAGCTCGAAAAGGGCGCTCCTGCGGCTGCGGGAACTGCTGCGGCCTCGGGCTCGCTGCGCAAGGGCGAGATCGTCACCGTCACCATTCTCGAAGTGCGCGACGGCGGGCTCGAAGTGCAGGCGGGCGACGATGGCGCGACCGGCTTCATCAAGCGCACCGACCTCGGCCGCGACCGCGACGAGCAGCGCCCCGACCGCTTCCAGGTCGGCCAGAAGCTCGACGCCATGGTCGCCGGTTTCGACCGCTCGAAAAAGCCCAACTTCTCGATCAAGGCGCATCAGCTGGCCGAAGAGAAGCAGGCGGTCGAGCAATACGGCTCGTCCGATTCGGGCGCATCGCTGGGCGACATCCTCGGCGAGGCGCTGAAGGGCAAGAAGTAAGCGTCGTCCCGGGCTTGCCCCGGGACCGCTGGCCGCGTCAGCGCGACGTTCGGCATGGCCGCCAGCGATCCCTGCTTGCGCGGGGATGACGAAATGACAAAGGCTCGTCCGCTCTCCGGAGCGGGCGGGCTTTTGCTTTGGTATCCACGCGCCTATAATACTCCCAAGGAGTCCCCCATGCTGCAAGTCCACCAGTTCGCCTGCCTCGACGATAACTATGGTTATCTCCTCCACGATTCCACCAGCGGCGAGACGACTTGTATCGATACACCCGACGCCGAGGCCTATCTGCGCGAGGCGGCGGCGCAGGGCTGGACGATCACCCAGATCTGGAACACCCACTGGCACCCCGATCACGCGGGTGGGAACGAAGCGATCAAAGCGGCTAAAGGATGCAGGGTGACTGCTCCCGCCGCCGAGGCCGACAAGATCGCCGGCATCGACCGGACAGTTGCGCATGGCGATACTGTGGCGCTTGGCGGCTTCACAGCCACTGTGATCGATGTCGGCGGCCACACCAATGGCCATATCGCCTATCATCTGCCCGAAGCATCGCTCGCCTTCGTCGGCGATACGATCTTCGCGCTGGGCTGCGGGCGGATGTTCGAAGGCACCCCGCCGCAGTTCTGGGCGAGCCTGTCGCGGCTGAAGGCGCTGCCGGCGGACACCACGCTCTATTGCGCGCATGAATATACCGCCTCGAATGCGCGGTTTGCGTTGCATGCAGACCCGGAAAACGCAGCGCTCAGGGCCTATGCCGATGAGGTGACCGACAAACGCGCGCGGGGCGAATGGACGGTGCCTACCCGGCTCGACAAGGAGCTGGCGGCCAATCCGTTCCTGCGGGCGGATGCACCGGACATGCAGGCGCGCTGGGCCAAGAATGGCGGAAAAATCGGAGATGCTGTGGCGACCTTTGCGGCGCTACGGGCCGCGAAGGACGGTTTTTAGAGGGGGGCCGTGCATAAAACCTGCATCACCCCCCAAACCCGCTCATGCTGAGCTTGTCGAAGCACTGCTTTTTTCTTCGGGCCTACCGCGCAACCGCTCGAAGAAAAACGATCCTTCGACAAGCTCAGGATGAGCGGATTTGGGGCGGGGAATGCCTCTGAATTCAAGGGTTCCGCTCTAGCGGGTTCCCGCCTTTTCTCAAAAAGGAAGGGGTGGCATCTTCAAATCCCCGCTATCGCCGCATCCACCAGCTTCTTGTCCGCGCTGGCATCATGCCCTTCCGCGATCAGCCCGCGCGCGGCCTGGGCGGCGGCTTCGGCGGTCTTGGCGCGCAGTTCGGCGATGGCATTGCGTTCGGCGGCGGCGATCTTTTCCTCGGCCGATTTGCCGCGCCGCTCGATCAGCGCTTCGGCGTCGCTCTTGGCCTTGGCGACGATCAGCTTGGCCTCGGCCTCGGCGGCGGCCTTCAGGCCTTCCGCATCCTTGGCCGCATCGCGCAGTTTCTTTTCATATTCGCCCTTGAGCGCTTCCGCCTCGGCGCGCAGTTTCGCCGCATCGTCGAGCTGGCTGCGAATGTCGGCGATCTGCTTGTCGAGCATGCCGGCGACAATCGCGGGCACTTTCATATAGAGCATCAGCGCGAAGACCGCGAGCATCGCTGCTGCGACCCAGCCGCCGGGGCCGAGCAACAGCGCGGTCGGCTCTTCGGCATGTTCGGCGGCTGCTTCGGCGGCTGCGGCGAGGATGTTCAGATCAAGCATTGGCAAATACCGCCTTCACGGCTGACTTGGCCTTGGCCGCCGTCACGCTCGCGCCGGAGACCTTGGTGACAATATCCTGCGCCGCTTCTGCTGCGACCGCTTCGAGATTGGCCAGCGCATCCTTGCGGGCCTTGCCCAGCGCGGCTTCCGCCGTAGCCAGCTTTCCGGCAATCGCGGCATCGGCCTTGGCGAGGCGTGCCACGGCATCCTTGGCTGCTTTGGCCTTGGCCGCAGCGGTCACTTCATGCGCTGCCGCGCGCGCTGCAAGATCGGCTGCGCGCGCGCGCTCCTCCGCCGCATCGGCCCCGGCGCGGGCGCGTTCGGCTGCGACAAGATCGGCAGCGATCTTGGCGTTACGGTCTTCGACCACGCGCTCGATCTTCGGGACCATGCCTCTGCCGATGCCGAAATAGATCGCGGCCAGCACCACGGCCAGCCAGAACCACTGCGACTGATAGACAAGCAAAAGCTGGTTAAGTTGAGGCATTGCACTCTTTCCGTATCAACAGACACCGCTGCGGGCGGGCAGAAGCCGAAGCACCCGCCCCTCCGCAAAGGGCAGCAAGATCAAACGGCGTAGAGAATGATCATGGCGACCGCAAAGGCGATCAGGCCGAGCAGTTCCGCGGCCGCGAAGCCGATGAACAACCGGCCCTGCTGGCCATCGGCCGCCGCCGGATTGCGCAGCGCGCCCTGGAGGAACGAGCCGAAGACGTTACCCACGCCCTGGGCGGCAACGCCAACGCCGATAGCTGCAAGACCGGCACCGATAACCTTAGCTGCTGCGAGATCCATGTTACGAACTCCTTTGAAAATATGCTGTGAGACAATGGTGGGCGAAACTCAGTGCAGATGCACTGCGTCGTTGATGTAGAGCGAAGTCAGCAGTGCAAACACATAGGCCTGAATGGCGCAGACCAGCAGCTCGAGCGCGTTGACCCCGGCGATGAAGACGAAACTTATCGCCGAGACGAAATAGCCCATCGGCGTGCCGGCATTGATCCCGTTGACGATGAAATAGCCGAACACATCGACCAGAATATGCCCGGCGATCATTGCCACGAACAGCCGCAGCGCCAGGCTGAACGGGCGCACCAGGAACGAGATCATCTCGATCGGCACGATCAGCGGCAGTAGCAGCGCGGGCGTGCCATGCGGCACGAACAGGCTGAAGAAGTGGAAGCCGTGCTTCCAGAAGCCGACGATCAGCACGATCGAAAAGCTGATGATCGCCAGCACGCCGGTGACCGAGAACTGGCTGGTCACGGTGAAGGGATGCGCCTTCTCGAAAATGCCAAACGGCATCATCCCCATGAAGTTCGAAAACAGGATGAAGGTGAAGACGGTGAAAATCCAGGGGACGTATTTCTTGCCCTCTGGCCCGATGTTGCCAATCGCCAGGCCGGAAGCGAAACCGGTCAGCATCTCGACCGCCGCCTGCCAGCGGCCGGGCACCAGCTCGCGCTTCATCCCGCCCCACATGAACAGCAGGATCGCGCCCAGCACGATCAGCATCCACAGCGCGCTGTTGGTGAAGATGAAGGGAGTCCCGTCGAGCGCGCCGCCAGAGAGCGCGTCGATCTGGAACTGATGCATCGGGTCGATTTTGCTCTCGGCCGCCACGCGAAACCCCTGTGTTCTTATGCAGGAACCCGCTTACTCGGCGCGTTCCTGCGAAATCCGCCAGATTTGAACGAAAGCCGAGATAATGCCGAGAAACAGCATCGCCAGCATCGCTACCGGACGTGTGCCGAAGAACCAGTCTATCGCGAGACCGACCGCGAAGCTCCCGATGGGAACCCCGATCAGCGCCGACAAGACCCGATTGCCCTGAGACACGCCCTTCCCGGTGAAAGCGGCATTGGCACCAGCCGGTGCCGTGCGTTCCGCCTCGCTGTGATGTGCTGCCTTTAGCCGGTCGCCAAGCGACGCAAGCCGAGGGTCTTCACCACCTCCGGGAGCCTCTTCGGGATCACTCGCATTCATGTCGATTCGTCCACCAAAAGTTGCAAAACCCAAGGGAAAACCGCCATGAAAGCGGGCAATCCCGCCAAGGCGCGCTCCCCTTAGGGGCGGGGGCGGATCAAGTCAACCGGCTCTCGGGGAGGCCAGTCTGCGACCGCGCAGCGAGGAGTTGCGGGCCAATCGGCGACATGGCAAAAACATGGCGGCCGGACACTGCCGCTTTTACCCCATCTTAACCCTATTGGCTTAGCCATCCCCTACCACGACGGGGGATTACCGATGCGCTTATACGTCATTCTGGCCAGCACCAGCCTGCTTGCGGCTTGCAGCGATGGTGGTGGTTCGATCCCGCTGTCCAGCACGCCCGCACCGGCAAGCTCGTCTGCAGCGGGCACTGCGCACACATTTGCCAAACCGACCGAAGCGAAGACCTATGCCGGCATTGGCGGCGAACAGGTTTATAAATATAGCGCGGATTCGCGCGGTTGCTGCAACCAGCAAGGACAGGTCTATGCTGGCAATGCAACGACGGTCCGCAATTCGGGAATCTCGATCACATACGATCCGGGGGCGGCGATCTTCACGCTGGTGGTGAGCGACAGCGCATCGGGAGCGAGCACCAACACCCGCTTCCAGGATCCTGCCAGTCGGACAAACTTTGGCGGTGCCCAAGAGCCGCAATGGGGCACGCCCAAACTCAGCAACTCCAATGTGCTATACCTGCAGGCTGGCGATGGAAATCCGAATTCGCCCTATCGCCTTTCCGGTAGCGGATTGGTCAACCCGGGCAATAATTCGACGCCCGCCAGCGGCGATGCAGGCAGCGCGTATCAGGCGACCAGCCTGTTTTACCTCAAGCCCGGAACAGAAACGCAGTATGTCACCTACGCAGGTTATGTCCGCAATTCTTTCAGCTTCGGGAAGTTGACTGTCGGCGCCGCTAGCTTCGATAAAATCGACAGCACGCTCGAGCGCGGCGCATTCGCCTATGGCGATCTGACGAGCACCGCGAATGTCCCCAAGACTGGTAGCGCATCGTACAAGGGTTCGATGCTGGCGACGATGATCTTCAATCCGACGCTCGACGGCACCGATCCCTCGACCAGCCAGATCCTTTCGAGCTACTTCCAGTGGATCGAGGGGACGTCCAAGCTCGACGTCGACTTCTTGAACAGCACCTTCCAGATCGCACTGACCGGTAGCGTGCTTGCACCACAGTTCGACTATTTTACCTCGCCGCAGCAGACCGTGCTGGCCGGTGGGGCCAGCTTCAGCGCCGACGGCAAGGGTACGATCAACCTGGTCAACTTCGGCGGCTTCAAGGGCCAGTTCCAGACTGCCAGCTTTACCAACCCCGATGGCTCGAAACGCGATGTCGCAATTGCCGGATCGAGCGTGGACGGCGCATTCTACGGCCCGGCAGCCAATGAAGCGGGCGGCGGTTTCCGGATCGTCGGCGGCAATCCGGATGAACGGGTCGATGTACTTGGCGCCTTCGTCGGCAAGTAGACGAACATGCGCCTGCAGCTGCAATTGCCCGCCATTGCCCTGGCAGTGGCGAGCACCGGCTTAGCGGCTGCCGCGCATGGCGAAGCCGCTGTGCCGCAAGCAAGCGGCGCGCAAGCCCGTGCCGAGACCGGTCCGGCCGCATCGGATGGATCGACCTGCCAGGCTGGAGTTTGCAGCTATCGCCTTTCCTCTGCACAGCTGCTGGCAGTTGCAACCCGGCTGGTGAACGAGAAGAAATTCAGCGAAGCCAGCTTCATGCTCTCGGCGCTCAAAAACGCGCCCGACATGGCGGTTCCCTACAAGTTTCTCGAAGGCATGATCGCGCTCGAATCCGGAGATGCCAAAACGGCTGCCGAGCACTTTCGCGACATCCTGAAGGACCGGCCGGGCGAGACCCGTGTCCGGCTCGAACTCGCCAAGGCCTTGCTGGCGCAGGGCAAACTCGGCGCGGCGGACTACCACCTCCGCCTCGCCCAGGACGACAAAAATCTGCCCGAGGACATCGGCCGCGCGATCAGCAACGCCCGCAGCATCATCCGCAGCAAGAAACGGTGGAAGTTCGGTTTCGATATTGGCCTTGCCCCCGACACCAACATCAATTCTGCTACCAATGCGCAGTCGGTCGACATCAATTTCGGTCCGACCCGCCTGCCGGTGACGCTCGACGATGCGGCGCGCGCGCGGTCGGGCACGGGCATTACCGCCAGCATCTTCGGCAGCGTCCGCCTGCCGCTCTCGCCGCACACCGCAATCGTCGCCGACCTCGATACCAACATGGTTAATTACAAAGGTAAAGATGCCGATGACTATTCGGGGCAGATCGGCGTCGGTCTGGAACGGCGGCTGGGCCAAAGCTCGACCCTGTCCCTGCAAGGTGTCAGTCTCTATCGCTGGTATGGCGGCAGACTGGCCGCGCGCCAGTTCGGTGCCAAACTCAGCTTCCAGCATGATCTGAGTGCGACGCAGCGCATTGGCTTGCAGATCGACGGACGCCATACCGATTCGGCCTTTGGCGAAGGATTCAAAGGCTGGCAGCTTGGCCTGGCCGCGACATACGAGCATGTTGTCGCCAAATCCGCGATTGTTTCAGCCAGCATTTTCGCCCGGCGCGAAGCGATGGATCTGGCTGCCTTTTCCAACAAGACTGCCGGCTTCAATCTCGGCATTGGCGGCGAATTGCCGCTTGGCGTCAACGCGGGTGTCTATGGCGGCGTCAGCCGGGCTGTCTATGACGCGCCGCAGACCTTTTTCTCCGCCGACTCGCGCAAGGACTGGCGTTATCAGGCGCGCGCATATCTGGGGCTGCGCCAGATCCGCGTGATGGGCTTCTCACCCTCGATCGAATACAACTTTTCGCAAGTTTCAACCAATTACACGCTCTACCAATCCACCCGCCACCGCGTCGAATTCAAGATCGCGCGCTACTTCTAGGGGCAACGCCCGTCACGCTGCGGCGGGGCCGAGCTGCGGGTCAGCCAGTTGCCACCCGGGCCTTCGTATTTCTCGCCGGGCGCAGTTTGCGTGATCAGGCGGCAGCCCGAGGTGAAGGCATATTCCTCGATCGTCGCGCCCGCTGCCTGGGCCTTTTCCGAATAGACTGCGCGGCGCTTGATGTTGAGGTCTTCGACCATCGAACGCAGTGCCGGCGGCGGCGGCGAGGGATAGCCGAGATAGCCGTCCGTCTTTTCGCCAACCTGACCGGCGGCACGCGCGGCGGCATAGGCCGGATCGCGCTGCGCCAGGGCCGCACTAGCTGCGCCGAGTGCCAGCGCAACGGCGGCAATGCCCAGCACCAGCGGGCGGTTTTTGCGGGCTAGTGGAGCCATTGGAACGGGCATCAGAAAATCTCCGGGTGCTTGTCTATCGTGTTCGCGGCGTCTGCGGACAGACGATAGATCACTTCCTGCTTGATGTTGATATTGAGCTCGATGACGATCGGCTTGTCCGGCGCGTTGACCGAAATACACCCCGACAGCATCAGCGAACCCGCCACCAGCATCATCGCGGCGCGAACGGCGCGCCAACCGGACCCAGGCGTTTCGTGCAATTTCCGCATGGGCAGGGTTGTTGCAGCCGGAACGCTCCGGGTCAATTCGCTGCGCATCATGGGCCTTTCTCGCTGACTGGCGGCTGAACAGGCGGATTTGGCGCCTGCGGCAATGGCTTGCCATCCCCGCCCATCAGACCAAGCTCACGCGGGTCGCGCACCGCGCCGGGATCGTAGAGCGAGCGCATCGACCCGACCAGCTTGAAGAAGGGTGCCCGCAGATTGACATTGAACTTGATCGGCAGCCTGGCAATCCGCCTTGTGAGGAAATTGCGCCTGGCACTCGCGCCCTGACCGATGCCGTCGAAGCTCACTCTGGTAACGATCTCGCCCTCGAGCGGCCCATTGAGGTCGATCTGCATCCGCCGGTAGTCGAGCGACTTCAATGCATCGAAGGCGAAATTGGCCATGGTGGAGAGATCCTTGTAGCTCAGCGCGCCGACATAGGAGACATTGCCGCCGGGCACCCGCGAGACCAGCTGGCCGCCCTCCAGTCGCCCGCCATTCTCATCGAACACCAGCGGTATCACGCCATCGAAGGTGCCAGTGGCGGAGATATTGCCCATATCCATGCGCTCGACGAATTTGGCAGCATCGAGCCCGGCGATCCGCAAGGTGTATCGCCTGGTCTCGGCAACACCCAGCCGCATGCGGATCGGCTCAAGGGTGAGCGTGCCGTCCAGAAATGGCCACTGCGCCCCGAGCACCGCCAGCACATTGTCAGGCCGCATTTCGAAGCGCAGCTCGCCATCCTCGACTTCGATACCGGGATTGATCGCAGCGATCTTCAGGTGCTGGCCGGGCGCAGTGATCAGGCCGAGCAAATCGGCGAAATTGACCGTTCCCGACACTCCCTTCACCGGGCCGAAGGCGGCAGCGAAATCGAGCGAGTCCGTGGTGAAGCGGCCGGTGCTGCGGGTTGTTTCCGGCGTCCAGTCGATCCGCCCTTCGCCGCGCAGTATGCCCTCGGCATTGGCGACAACACCAAGCAGCCGCCGTGTCAGCGTGTCGGGTTGCAGTTTCTGGTCGAACAATAGCGCGTCGAGCGCGAGATTGGCACTGCCAATTCCGGTGCCAAGATCGTGGCGGATATCGGCGCGCACGACTTGGCGCTGGCTTTGCGGCTCGCGCATCGTCGCCTGCGCTGTTATCCGGTTGCTGGCCAAAACCAGCGAAGCGCCCTCAGACACCAGCGGCTGGAAGCGGTCGTCAGCCGCGCGGTCTTCAAGCCGGAAAGCGACATCGGCGAGCGACAGGCGTCCATTGGCATAGTGCCAGCCCCCCGCAGCACCCAGCACATTGAGCGGAACCTCGGCAAGGCTGACATCGCCGCCGGTAAAGCGCCCCGCGACATCCTGGCCGATCCGCGCCGAAAGATTGGCGATACGGAAGCGCGAGGGATCGGCAGGGTTGCCGAGCGCGACATCGACAGATCGCATTGCCAGCACCCCCGGCCAGGCGAAACCTGCGGCCCCGCCGGTAATCCGGATTGGCGTATCGCCAAGCATGCCGGCAAGATCGAGCGCCGTGGTGCCCGCCGCCAGCCGGGCCCCCCGCGCAGCGGATGCAAGGATTGCCCCGCCCGGCGGTGGGCACAGCGTTATTGCGCGCTTGCGCAGAGTGAGATTGGCGAGCGCCAGGCGTTCGAAGCTGACGGCCACGCATTTGCGCCAGACCGCCAGACCGCGCCCGGCAGACCAATTGCCCTCCACCGGCAGCGCCAGATTGCGCGCCGCGCCGCCGGGCAGAGGCCCGCTGAGCCGGACCGATCCGGCAAAGCCCAGCGCGCCGCTGGCGCTCTGGGCCAGCACCAGCTCGGGCACGGCCAACCGCGAGCCTCCGGCAGCATATTCGAGCATGCTCAGCCGCATCGCCAGCCCACCGCCGCCTGCGCGTTCCATCCGCCCGGCGATACGCGGCAGCCCCGGGCCACCGGTGGCGAAATTACCTGTCAGCAAGGTCGCGGCGCTGCCCCCCGCGCTCAGCTGGATCCGCGACAGCGCCACTAGCGTCTGCCCGCTGCCGCCGACCAGCGCGGCGCGCGGAACCACCAGATTGGCGGTCCCGCCGGTCTGGCGATGAATGAAGCTGGCGGTAAACCGGCTGCCATGCCCTTCGCGCTGCAAGGCGGTGCGCAACTGTGCAATCAGGGGTGCGGCAAACGTCCCCGTAGCGGCCTGCCCGGCACTGGCGAGCGCGCGATCGAGCCCCGCGCCGACCCGCAACCCGCTGCCATTGGCGTCGCCAGTGATCTCGATACGCGCGAAATTGTCCTGCGCCCGCAGCGTGCCACTCGCCGCCAGCGCGGCAAACGCAGCCTGCGGGGTTTCGATGCGGGCTGCGCCCAGCTCATAATCCGCTGTCAGCGCCTGATTGCGAAAGGTGAAGCGCGCCCTGCCACTGACCGATGCCACCCGCTGGCCTCCAAAACCAAGCGCGCCAGTCGCCAGATCGAGCTTGCCCTCCCCGCCATCGAGGTGCGGATCGAAAGTAACGTCGAGCCCCATCGCGGCATTGGCGAGACGCAGGCCCTGCGGTTCACAGGCGAGACTGCCAAGCCGCAATGGCCCCGCGAAGCGCGGCTTCTCCGCGCTGACCGTCAGCTTGCCATAAAGGCTGGCACCCTGCGCGGCGCAACCGTCCTTCGCGGCCTGCGGTGCAACTGCGGCGAGCACGCCTGAAAATCCGCCGCGCAGTCGCCCGGCACCTTCCAGCTTTATCCCCACCGGCCCGTAATCGCTCTCCAGCAAGCCGCGCCCATCGATCACAGCGACATCGAGATCGGGCAGGCGAAAGGGTTTTTTGCTGCCGGTGAAGATCAGCGGATCGAGGCTGCCCAGCGAGAGCTTGCCGCCCTGGTAGCTGCCATAGAGCCGGACCTTCTCCAGCGTGATCCGGCCAAGCGCAGGCACACCCCAGCGCAGCAACAGCTGCACTCTGGCCCGCTCGATGGTGAGATCGGGCCGCTTTGGATCGCCGATGACGATATGGCGCAGCACCTGGATGTCGGTGCCGATCGATTCGACCTCATAACGCGCAGGCAGGCCCAGGCTGTCGAGCTGGCTGGCGATGAGATTTTCGGCAATCTGCTCGCGGCTGAACCAGGCGAGGATCAGACCGAGCGCCAGCAGCAAGCCCAAGCCGAGCAGCGCCCGCCACCAGCGCCGCCGCCGGGTCGGCCCCGGCGCGGCAAGCGCATCGCCCGGCGCTGTCTGGGGGTCATCTTCGTCCGCAGCCATTCGCCTCACACTTGCGCCGATGCCCGGCTAAAGGCAATGTTGTCGCCGGTTGTCAGGCCGCCGATGGCCTGTGCAAGCTGAACGGGGAGGAAACAACGCATGTCCGCGCGCGAGGCGAAGCAGGGTGGCTGACGACGAACTGTTTGCCGCGCCACAAGCTGGCATAAACCGCGTTGCCGAAGCCCGGCGCGGAGCCAAGGCAATCGCGCCTCCCGGCCACGATTCCAGCGGCCATGATT
>JAHFPT010000049.1 GCA_023266625.1 Novosphingobium sp.
GGCCTGTGGCGGAGTCGTGATTGCGTCGTAGCGCTGGAAATGTGGTGGCGAGGCTTCCGAGATGATTTCCCAGCTGCGCGCGGTTCCGCCAATGTACCAGGGCACCGCGTACCATGTCCGGCGCACGAGACCCTGGCCGTTCTCATCTCCTTCGTGGATGATCTCGATCCGCACGTTGCGGTGCTCGACCACCCTGGGGTTGGCGAGCGTCGCCGGGCGCCCGGAGTCGCGCTTCACCGGCGGGTGGAAGACCGCCCAGACCTCTTCGGGCGAGGCATCCACTTCCCAGCTGGAATCGTGAACGATCATCGCATGGTCCTTACGGGGCCAGCACGACAGGCACGCTGCGATAAGCGCGCTGCATGAAGCTGATCAGCCGCGGCGGATCGGGATCCGCCAGTTGCATCCTTGGGAAGCGTGCGATGAACGCGGCGAATACGCGCTCCAGTTCGAAGCGGGCGAGGTTGACGCCCAGGCAGTAGTGGAGACCGCCGCCGAAGGCGAGATGAGCGCGACCCTTGCGCTGCACGTTAAAGCGGTCGGGATCGGGATAGACGCGTGGATCGCGGTTGGCAGCGCCGAACAGCCCCATGAACACATCGCCGGGCCCGGTTGCCTCACCTAGCAGGCTGGCGCCCTCACTGGCGATCACTTTCGTCAGCTGGATCGCGCTGTCCATCCGCAGCATTTCCTCGACCGCGCCAGGGATAAGCGCCGGATCGGCTGCCAGCAGCGCCAGCTGGTCCGGATTGCGCATCAGCCTGACGAGGCCATTGCCGATCATGTGCGAAGTTGTCTCGTATCCGCCCAGATACATGATCTGCAACAGGCTGACGCATTCCGCATCGCTGAGGCTTTCCGGGATGGCCTCGACCAGTGCGTTGACGAAATCGTCGCGCGGATTAGCCCGGCGGTCGGCCATCACTGCGCGCACGATGTCGCGCTTGGCCCGTCCGGCGATGACCGAGGCGCGCTGCGTCTCGAAATCCGTGCCGGGATCTACACCGCGCATGAAAATTGCACTCAAAGTGGCGACTTCGTTTATCCGATCGGCGGGCAGGCCGATGAGATGCGCCATGATTGCCGGTGCGAACCGCGACGCGAAGGCAGGCACGATGTCGACAGGCACCGTGGGATCGATCTCGTCCAGTAGTTCGTCGATCACCTGCGGGATCGCGTCCTCGAGTGTGCGGACGTAGCGCGGCACGAATGCACGCTGCACCAACACACGCAATCGCGTGTGATCGGGCGGGTCGAGCACTGTCAGCGCGGCACCGACATCCGATCCCAGCGCAGCCAGCTCGTCGTTCTGGGCTTGCGTGGTGCGGGAAAAGGCGGGGCGATAGGCGCCCTGCGCCGAGCCGCGAATGAAGGCAGGCGAACGAAGCAGTTCGGTGACCGCGTGGTGACCGGCCACCAGGGTCGTGCCATTCGGCATGCGGAAGCGATCACCGAGGCTATGCAGCCGGGCATAGAGCGGGGCCGGGCGCCGTTTTGCCTCGTCATCATTCATCAGCGCGGCGAGAATTTCCCAGGCTTCACCGTCCGCCTTCGCCTCGCTGACCCCGACCATGAACTTCGCCTTTTCGTGATTGCACTAAGCGTAAGGCTATGGCGTGAATGCCCGACCGTCTTGATGCTCCGCGACGTGCTGCGGGCGCGTGATTGCTTACGGTCTGGCGCGTAGGGACAAGTTTTCCGTTTCGTGCCGGTTAAGGCTGCAGCAGTAGTTATAACCAAGGCACGAGTATGAGCGCGGACCTTTCAATGTCGAGCCCTGATCAGCCGGTACCCGCCGCCAACCTCGACCCCGCCGCTTTCGAAGCGCCGCTCGATTTCGACCTTTACCGCGAGAACATTTCACACCTGACATTCAATTCCCGGCCGCATTGGTGCGTCGGCCAGCATCTCGCGCGGATCGAGCTGCGCGTGATGTACGAGGAGTGGCTGGCGCGGATCCCCGCGTTCCGCCTCGATCCAGCACTGCCGCCCCGTGTGCATGGGGGTATGGTGATGGGTATGGACACGCTGCCGCTAATCTGGTGACAGCGGGGCAGCCGTGCTTACCGCAGTTATTGTAGCCCGGCCAAATTCGTCTCTTATTGCACTTTGCGGCCCAGACCGTAGTCGCCGGCGATCGTGGTCCGTTGCATATGGCGCTGCTGGTCGATCGGGATGCCGGTCGCGCAGTGGATCATCCGCCAGTTGTCCCACAGGACCATGTCACCCGGCAGCCACCGATGGAAATAGGCGCGGTTCTCGTCGATCAGGTGTCTGGTGACGTCTTCGAGGATGCGGGCGGATTCCTGCTGGTCCATTCCTTCGATGCCGAGCGAGAACCACGGGGAGAAATTGAGCACCTTGCGGCCTGTCTCGGGCTGGTTGAACACCAGTGGATGCGAAACCGCGGGGAATCGGTCGAGCCGGTCCATGATCTCGCTTGTGCCGACGTTCATCCGTTCCAGCACCAGGCCGGGGGTTCGCCCGAAGTGCAGGCCGGCAAGATCGCCGTCGAACCGATAGATCACATGAAGGTCTTCGATCTCCTCCTTGAGCCGATCGGGAAGACGCTGATAGGCTGCGAGACCGTCGATGAAGCCGGTATCGCCGCCACTTTCCGGCAGAGTCACCGGGCGCAGGATGCCGCCGTGATTGATGCGATCCATGTAGACAAGGTCGAAGTGCCAGGGCAGCCAGGCGCCGAGGCGTTGTCCGTCTGCCAGCTTGACGATATCTCCGCGCTCCGGGCGAAAGAAGATGTCGACGAGCTTCTGGATGTCGCCCTGGTTTGTGGTCTGCTTTAGCGGATGCACATCGGGCCGTCCGAAGACCTCGCTAAGCGCGATTTGCGTATCTGGATCGTCGGGAAGCCCGCGAAAGACGATGAGGCCGCAGTCGATCCAGAGGTCATGGAGCTGCTGGCGAACGTCGGGAAGGGCGATGTCCCGGGCTGCAAGGCCGGTGACGAGAACCCCGAACCCCAGGGCATCGCGAAGCGGTTGTGAAGTGAATGGCACTTTGTTCTCCGAAATCCGGAATGGTTCAGGCAGCGCGTACAGTTCTTGCCTTTTGAATAAGCGTCATATTTGCACATTCTAGCTATAGGCAGCAAGGGGGTGAAATTGCAATTTGAATAAGTATCATCTTTTTGCTATCGACCGCTTTGTCGGATCGAATCCGCGTCGGCATGGAGTGCGAGGCCACCCGACAGGTCAATCGCATCCGTCACCAGAACAACCGCAAAAAGATTTTCGGGAGATCGTGGGCAGAAATGGCTAGGGAGTTCGACCTTGTCGTCAGGAACGGGACCATCGTCGATGGCCGCGGTGCCGAACCATTCAGTGGTGATGTGGCTGTGCGCGACGGGCGCATCGCCGCTATCGGCCAGTTTTCCGGCACGGGCTGCGAAGAGATCGACGCCCGCGACCGCATCGTAACCCCCGGCTTTGTCGATATTCACACGCATTACGATGGCCATGCCACTTGGGCCGAGCGGCTCGAGCCGTCGTCGCAGCATGGGGTGACAACGGCGGTTGCCGGCAATTGCGGCGTGGGCTTTGCGCCTTGTCGCACAGAGGACCGCGATCGCCTGATCAGGCTGATGGAGGGGGTTGAGGATATCCCGGAAGCCGTGATGAGCGCGGGCCTTCCCTGGACATGGCAAAGCTTTCCCGAATATCTCGACCTGCTCGCCGGGCGCCAGTTCGACATCGACATCGCCACGCAGATTCCCCATGCGCCCCTTCGCGTCTTCGTCATGGGCGAGCGGGCGGCGGAGCGTTCGCCAGCGACCAAGGCCGATATCGCCGCGATGCGAGCGCTGGCCCGCGAGGCTGTAGAGGCGGGCGCGCTCGGTTTCTCGACGTCTCGCAGCCTCAACCACAAAGCGAGCGACGGTACGATTACCTACAGCTACGCCGCTGCGTCCGACGAGCTTGCTGGCATCGCCGGCGGCGTCGCCGAAGCGGGGAAGGGCGTGCTCCAGTTCATCTCGGACTTTGACGATATCGACGTCTAGTTCGACATCGTCCGGCGGATGGAGCGGGAGTCGGGCAGGCCGCTGTCGCTCTCGCTGATCCAGATGCCACATTGTCCCGATCGCTGGCGCGAAGTGCTCGACCGGATCGAGGCGGCGCGCGCCGAAGGGGCGATGATCAGGGCGCAAGTCTGCGGCCGGCCGATCGGCGTGCTGATGGCGCTCGATTTCAGTCGCAATCCGTTCGCCGCCTGCCAATCCTATCGTGAGATCGTCGGCCTCGACGATGCGGCGCTGCTGGCCGCGCTGCGCAGTCCTGAGCGCCGTCAGCGCATCCTCGCCGAATACGCGGGCTTTCGCGATGAAGAGCCGTTCGCCCTGATGAGCGACTTCAGGAAGATGTACGAGTTCGGCGATAGGCCCGACTACGAACCGCCAGCCGAAGCGAGCCTCGCTGCAAGGGCGCTGCACGAAGGCATCGATCCTGCCGCACTCGCCTATGAGATCCTGGTCGATCGCCAGGGCGTGATCTACATTCCCGCTGCCAACTATAGCGGCAACAGTCTCGACGCGATCAGGCAGATGCTTGCACATCCGGCGAGCATCATGGGGCTCGGCGACGGGGGTGCCCATTGCGGGCTGATGTGCGACGCCAGTATGCCTACCCATATGCTCGTCCGCTGGGTCAAGCCCACAGACTCAGGTGCAAGCGACGATGGCATGCCATTGGAACAGGTCGTCAGGTCGCTCACCGCGAACACAGCGCAGGCAGTCGGGCTGATGGATCGCGGGTTGATTACCGAAGGTATGCGTGCCGACCTCAATGTGATCGATATGGACCGCATTGGCCTGATGAAGCCCGAAGCCATTGCCGACCTGCCCAACGGGGCGAAACGACTGGGGCAGCGCGCGACCGGATATGAGGCGACGATTGTCGCCGGCGTGCCGACATATCTTGGTGGCGAACCAACCGGGGCATTGCCCGGCAGGCTGGTTCGCGGCTCCCATCACGCCGCAAACTAGGGAGGGGTCGACGTCAGACGCCATGTTCGACCTGGTCATCCGCAATGGCACCATCGTCGAAGGCTCGGGCCAGCCATCGTTCTGCGGCGATGTGGCAATTCGCGGTGAATGGGTTGCCGAAATGGGCACGGTTACGCACCGGGGTGCAAGGGAGATCGATGCGCACGGCAAGCTGGTGACGCCCGGCTTTACCGATATCCAAACGCATTACGACGGCCAGCTCATCTGGTCCGATTGACTCTCCCCCTCGTCGGACCAAGGCGTCCCCACGGTCGTCACTGGCAACTGCGGCAGATGCCACTAGTGTGGTGGATTTGAAATTCGCTACATCAAGCGGCCAGGCGAGGTGCGAATTTCAAATCCTTAAACCACACTAGAATCAATAGTTTCTAGTGACCCTCTTGAATCTGAAGTTCGCTCTTTCCTTGCCGCCAAGTGTGGCGAACTTCAGATTCGGGTCACTAGCCATATGTCCGATGAGCTTCGCAGCTCTTCGCCCGCTCTGCCTGGCCGAATTCGCGCAGGCGGGCCGCGACGATCGGCAACGCGGTCGAAAGTTCGTCGTGTGACCAGGCGATGGCGGCGGCCGTCGCGAAGTAGTCGATCTCGGCCACGATCAGTTCCGCGCAGATCGTTGCCTCCCGGTCGAAGCAGTGGCCCTTTGCAGCGCCGATCGCCTCGAGCAGCAGCTGAGCTAGTTGGATCTTGTGGCGTTGGTGGTAGAATGTCAGCTCCGGATTCTGCCCCAAGGCTGCTCGATGGATCGAGAAACTGTCACGCGCATTGCGCATGCCTTCGGCGACCCGCATGAGCCAGCGCTCGAGCTGATCGCCGGAGAACATATCCTTCCCACGCAACTTTTCGAACAACTTGATCTGGCCGGACCAGTCTTCGATCAGCAGGGCTTCGAGCAGGGCGGGCTTGCCAGAGAAGTGCAGATAGATCGTCGCGCGACTGACCCCTGCCTCGCTGCCAATCTTCTCCATCGACACTGACTCGACGCCCAGCGTGGTAAAGAGTCTTCGAGCGGCCTTCAGGAGACCCTTGCGTGTCTCTTCCCGCTGCTGAATGCGCTGCGAAGGACGGCCATTGCGTGTTTGCTTTTCCGGCACGAGCCTGGTCTCCGGTCGGCGTCCGAGCTCCCTGTGGGGTGACCACAAGCGCAGCTCGATCAGGGCGGTTTATCCAGCTGCCTAGCGCATCGGCCGGAAACAGTCGCGCATATCCCGCACGAAAAGCTGGGGCTGTTCAAAAGCTGCGAAATGCCCTCCGCGGTCATGCTCGTTCCAGAAGCCGATGTTAGTAAAGCGGCGCTCCGCCCAGCGCCGAGAAGGCCGGAACAGTTCCTTGGGAAAGATGGATATCCCGGTTGAGGTGGCTATCGAACCGGCTGCCGGTTGATAGAATCGGGACGTGTCCCAATAGAGCCGCGCCGAGGAGCCGGCGCAGGCGTTGAGCCAGTAGAGCATGACATTGTCCAGCAGCTCGTCGATGGTGAAAGTTGAACGCGGATCGCCGTCGTTGTCGCTCCAGGCCATGAATTTCTCGAGTATCCACGCGGCTTGTCCGGCCGGGGAATCTGTAAGCCCATAGGCCAGCGTCTGCGGTCTGCTGCTCTGCTGCTGCATGTAGCCGTTACCGGTCTCATTATATTCCTTGAGCGTCATCATGGCTGCAAGTTCAGCAGGCGTCGCGCTTGCCGCGTCTTCCCGCGTCGGAAACACGATCGGCATGTTGACGTGGATACCGGCGCATTGCGGCGGCGCGATGCGGCCGATTGCCTCGGTCACCATCGAGCCCCAGTCGCCGCCTTGCGCGACCCAGCGGGTATGGCCAAGCCGCACCATCAGTTCGATCCAAGCCGCCGCGACGCGATCGGCCGCCCAACCGGTCTCCTGCGGATGTTCCGAGAAGCCGACGCCGGGAAGCGACGGGATCACGAGATGGAATGCGTCTTTCGCGTCGCCGCCGTGATGTGCGGGATCGGTGAGCGGATCGATGCATTTGACGAACTCGAGGACCGATCCCGGCCAGCCATGCGTCAGCAGCAGGGGAAGCGCGTCCGCATGCGGTGAGCGAACGTAGAGGAAATGAATCTCGAGACCGTCGATCTCGGTGGTGAACTGGTCGTGGCTGTTGAGCATTACCTCGCAACGCCGCCAGTCGTATTCGTCACGCCAATAGTTGCAGATGTCCTGCACGAACGCGAGCGGGGCACCCTGTTCCCAATCGGGTACGGTTTCCCGGTCCGGCCAGCGGGTGGCAGACAGGCGGCGCTTCAGATCATCGAGCTGCTCCTGGGGAACAGCAACGCGAAACGGCTTCAACATATCGTTCAGATCCTTTTCCCACAGCGGCGGCTCGGGTGTACCCGTGCGCTTTCCAGCCCTGTGCCTGGTATAACTCCCGGGATCACGCTTACGCGGGCTGCGGCACGTATTCCCTTTCGATGGCGCCAATCGCGCCGGCGTAATTGTCCGGCTTCTTTGCTTTCCTCGGTGAATATCCGGGAAGGTAGATGCGCCATAGATGTTTGAGCGCCAGCCGGCCGATCCGCCTGTCGATAGATTTCATGCGCTGCATCGAGGTGGTGACCTGCTCTTCGGTCATCCCGGCCCATTCTTTTTCCAGGATGTAGGCAAGGACGCGCCGGGTATACGCACCCATGTGCTTCAGGGTGCGGTGCAGGGCGCGAATGCGATAGAAGTAGCCGCCGAACAGCTTATGATAGACGTCATAGCAGACAGTTTTGTGCTCGAACTCCTCGGAAATGTGCCACTTGAACATTGCCACGGCATTGGGCTCACCGCCTTCGAACAGATCTCCGATGTCGTCGAGCCAGACGTTGGCGAAGATCGGCCCGAGGATCTCGAAGCTCTCGCAATAGGCGACAAGGAACTTGAGCGGCTCGGTCTTGAGCATCTGCCGATAGCTTTCGTCCATCTCCGCTTCGAACTTCGGCAGATCGGGCAATCCGTGACGCGCGAGCATGTCGTTGTAGTCGGTATGGACCGTGAAATGGACGCCTTCCTGCCGGACGAACATGTCGATGTCCTGCAGGATACGTTCACTCTCCGCATCCTTGCCCGTGATCTGTCCTCTTGCGGTGATCATCACGCGGTTCAGGAAGCGTTCGAGCGGCGGAAACAACATCGACATCGCGTTGAACGAATGCGAGAATTCCGTGCTCTTGGCCCAATGCGGGGTGGTCTTCGAGAAATCGAACTTCGGGTACCTCAGGATCATTTTTCGTTGTCTCCGTGGCGGGAGCAGGTTGTTCAAAGTACTAGAAATTCGATGGACAGCTGTCTACTCAAATCGTAATGAGTTGTAGTGATTGTGGCCGGATTGGCGAGTGGGAGAGGTAGATGTTCGATACCATCATCCGGGGCGGAACGGTCGTCGATGGCACCGGTGCCGCCAGCTGCACTGCCGATGTGGCGATCAAAGACGGTGTGATCGCCGAAATCGGCAAGTTTTCCGGTTCCGCAGCGAGGGAAATCAATGCCGACGGTGCAATTGTAACCCCAGGTTTCATCGACGTTCATACCCATTACGACGGGCAGTTCCTGTGGGACGATCTGCTCGACCCGTCCTTCTCCAACGGCGTGACCACGGCCATCGGCGGGAATTGCGGTGTTGGTTTCGCGCCTGTCGAGCCCGAGCACAGGCGCGCACTCATCGAATTGATGGAGGGCGTGGAGGAGATTCCCGACGTTGTCCTTGAAGACGGTCTCGACTGGCGGTGGCGCAGCTTCCCCGAATATCTCGATCGGCTCGACGAACGGCATTACGCGCTCGATATTGCCCAGCACATGACCCACGCGCCGCTGCGCTTGTTCGTGATGGGCGAGCGCGCGGCCAGGCACGAGGCGGCGACGGGTGAAGATATTGAGCGGATGTCCGCGCTCGTGCGCGAAGGGATGGAAGCCGGCGCCATCGGCTTCTCCTGCGCGCGCATCAAGGAGCACCGCAGCACGAGGGGCGAACATGTCCCCGGCACTTTCGCCGAGGACGAGGAATTGGTCGCCCTGGCAAAGGCAATGGGCGAGACCGGGAAGGGTACGATCCAGATGATCCCGCTCGGCCCGCTTGGGCAGACGAATTATCCGCAGATCGGTCGCCCTGCGCGGCTTGAGGAACATGATCGCATGGTTCGCATGGCCAAGGCAGCGGGACGGCCGCTGACCTATACGCTGCTCCAGTTCGACAGCGATCCAGAGGACTGGCGCATGATGCTCGATGCCTCGGCCCAGGCGAACGAGCAGGGGGTGGAGATTGCGCCGCAGGTGGCACCCAAGGCAGTCGGCCTGTTCGCGACGATCGACGGCTACCATCCGTTTGCCCTGCGGCCGAGTTATCTCGCGCTATCGGGTCTGTCTGTCGACGAGCTTCGGCGGGCGATGCGCGACCCCGAGGTCAAGGCGCGCATCCTGTCGGAGGACGACGTTTCGGTCGAGCAAGCCCCCTCGCGGGCCATCGCGCTGCAAGTGGAGCGGTTCAAGCAGACTATGCCGCTCTATTATCTGCTGCGACTGCCGCTTGATTACGAACCAGACGAAAGCAGCAGCGTCAGGAATCTTGCGGCTGCAGTCGGCGTTTCGGTCGAGGACTACTTCTACGAACTGCTCATCGATCCCGCAGGCGCCGCCGCCGCGCAGTTCTATACGAACTATTCGCATGGTAACCTCGACGCTACGCGCGAGATGCTGATGCACCCCAACACGATCACCGGCCTGGGCGATGCTGGCGCACACATGCGCATGGTCTGCGACGCGGCGGCAGCAAGCTTCCAGCTTGCCTTCTGGTCGCGCGATCGCAAGCGGGGGGCGGGCATCCCGCTCGAGCGGATGGTCAAGAAGCTGACCAGCGAATGTGCCGACCTCTATGGTATGGCAGATCGCGGTCGCATTGCCGTGGGCAAGCGGGCCGACCTTAATATTATCGATCATGGCAACCTCGCGCTGGAGCTGCCGACCACGCATTACGACCTGCCGCTGGGCGGTGCGCGCTTCCTACAGAAGGCATCCGGTTACATCGCAACGATAGTCTCGGGCGAGGTGACCCGCTCCTTCGATGAGGAAACGGGTGCCCGGCCCGGCCGCCTTGTCCGTTCCGCAGCCAGCTGAGGGGGCGGACGAGCGGAAGCTGTACAGGCCCGATCGGGGCGATGGAGCAGAAGGATACGACCTCCACGCCGGGCGCGATACTGAACGGGGCAGGACCGCCAGCACCTCTTCCATGGCGATCTTCATCTCGCGCTTGGCGAGGTACATGCCAATGCAGAGAGGCGGTCGATGATCCTGGTCCGTGGCGGCAGCAGGCCATTCTGTGCTGCGGGCGTTGGGACACGGACGGGCTGCGGACATCGTGCGAGATTATGTTATTGAGAACCTCGCCGCAACATGCTGCTACTGTTTGTGATCAATGAGTCCTGAGCCTAGTCACGAGGATCAGCTATGTCCAATTCCGCAGTTTCATTCGTTTCGAGTCACGAGTCCTGGCTGCAACGCACGCGTGCGCTGGGTCCGATGATCGATGCCGCTGCCGCCAAGAATGAGAATGCCACCGAGCTCGCCGCCGAAGTGGTTGAGGCTATCGACGAGGCGGGGCTTTTCGCCATCATGGCTCCGGCCGAACTTGGCGGGGCAGAGGCGCACCCGGACGAGGTGATCGATGCCATCAGTGAGCTGTCCTATTGGGATGGATCGGCCGGCTGGTATTCGCATGCGGTGATGACCGGGGGTGCGGTTGCCGGAGCGTTCCTTGGGCCCCGCGCGGTCAATGCAATATTCCGCGGCGGCCACTTCCAGCGCGCCGCCGGACAGGCCGCGCCGACCGGCACGGCCGAGCGCGTCGACGGCGGTTACCGGATTTCCGGGCGCTATTCGTTCGGTTCCGGCACGCCGCATGCGCGGTGGATCGTTGGCGGCTATATGCTGCACGAAGCCGGTGCCCCAGTCCTCGATGCAAACGGGCAGCCGTCGATGCTGATCGGTCTCGCGCCGCGCGACAGCGTGCGCTTCCTTGGCAATTGGGACGTGCTGGGTTTGCGCGGCACTGGCAGCTACGATTTCGAAGTGACCGAGCAGGTCTTGCCCGAAGACTTCTTCCTCAATGCAGCAGCACCCGTTCAGCAGCGCGGCGGCGCGCTCTACCGGATGGGCTTCATGGCGATCCCCTGCATCTCGCATGCCTCGTTCGCGTTGGGCGCGGCGCGGCGGATGCTCGACGAATGGCTTGCCTATGCGCGCACCAAATCGCGCGGCGCTGGCATGGCGAGTGGCATGCAGACATTCCAGCATGATTTCGCTGCGGCCACTGCGGACCTCCACGCGGCCGATGCCTATGTCCGGCGAACCTTCTCGGACCTCTTCGATGCCGCGACGGCTGACCAGGTGACGGCGGCAATGCGGCTCGATGGCCAACTCGCGACCAGCCATGCCTTCATTGTTGCCAAGCGTGCGGCGCAGACGGCCTTTGCCGCCTGCACCACGCGGGCTGTGCGCGATGGCAACGCGATCCAGCGCTGTTTCCGCGATATTCACGCGGGCAGCGCGCATGTGCTCAACAGCGAGCAGGCGCTGATTGATGCGGGCTCGGTGCTAGTTGGTGTCGATGGCGCGGCGACACCGCTAACTCGTGAGGGCTATTCTCTATAGGGGCAGGCAACTCGACCGCACCCCCGCAGATTAATGTCCCGTTAAATCAATACAGGCGCCTCCACTGCGGCGATTCTTATCCAGACAACATCGCGCGTTGGTATTGGCGGATTTTAATGATCCGGCGCAAAGGTTTGGCCTCACATGAAACCGTGCCTCCTGCACGACATTGCAAACACAGCATTTAGTCCCTTTTTGGCGGATGAGGAAGTGTTCGGCGCAATCGAAAATCCTTGGCCGATCATGGCCGAGTATCGCCGCGCAACATCCGGCACTTCGGCTTTGGTGGCGGCCCGCGTATCTGCTTGGGCATGCACCTTGCCCGGCTGCAGATTCGCGAGGCAATGATCAGGCTGCTGGCGCGCTTGCCTTAGCTCCGGCTCGATCCTGCCTATCCGCCACCGGTCATCAAGGGCTTCCATTTCCGCTCACCGCCGGAATTGCGGGTACTTTTCTAGGGAGAGCAGTCGTGGGACGTTTTGAAGGACAGGTTGCGGTAGTGACTGGCGGAGGACGCGGCATCGGCCGCGCGCTGGCGCTGCTGCTCGCGCAGGAAGGCGCAAAAGTCGTCGTTTGCGATCTTGGTGGCGAGGTCCGCGGTGGCGGTGCCGATACCTCGGTGGCGGAAGCCGTCGTCGCCGAGATCGCCGAAGCGGGTGGCATGGCGATTGCCAGCTGCGCCGACGTAGCCACTATGGATGGCGCCGCCTCGGCCGTCGCGGCGGCGATCGATACCTGGGGTCGGCTCGACATCCTGTTCAACGGCGCGGGTATCCTCCGCCGGGGCATGATCCACGAAATGGGCGAGGACATCTGGGACACCATCATGCGGGTGAACCTCAAGAGCGCCTATGCCATGACCCACCACGCGGCGGCGCACATGATCCGGCAGCGCAGCGGCTCGATCATCTGCGTGACGTCGCCCTCGGGTTATGGCCACTATGCGATGTCGGCCTATGCCGCCACCAAAGAGGGCCTTGTCGGCTTCGTGCGCAGCATCGCGCGCGAACTTGGTGAATTTGGCATCCGCTGCAACGCCATCCGCCCCTGCGCGGATAGCCGCATGTTCCTGCCCGAGATCGCCGACGACATGACCTATGTCACTGAGCGGCTCGGTGTAACGCTGGTTGGCGGCCAGTGGTTCCCCGGAATGAACGGCGAAGAGCCTGGCGGGCATGTCGACAATGTCGCCGCAGCGGTGGCCTGGCTGAGCCGTCCGGAAACAGAGGCGCTCAACGGGCGGGTGGTCTATATTGCCGGTGGCCATGTTGCACTTTGCGCCGAACCGGAGCTGATCCGTTCGCGCTATGACGCCAAAGGCTGGAGCCTCGAAGCATTGCTGGAACCATCGGTGCTTGCGCAGTTCACCTATGACCAGCGCAATCATTTCGCAGAAAAAGGTGGTCGGTAGCGTCCCCGCGAAGGACTATAAGATTCCGGCCCGACCAGAAGGAGCAAGGCGTGAAAATTGGTATCATCTACCCCCAGACGGAACTCGGCGGCGACCCGGCGGCGGTCAGGGAGATCGGGCTTGCGACCGAGGAGATCGGCTTCGACCACCTGCTGACCTATGACCATGTCCTCGGCAGCCCGCACGACCGCGAGTCCAAGCCAGCCGGGCCGTACACCGACAAGCATCCGTTCCACGATCCCTTCGTCATGTTCGCCTACCTCGCCGCGATCACCCGGCGGATCGAACTGGTTGCCGGCGTCCTGATCCTGCCGCAGCGGCAGACCGCGCTGGTCGCGCGGCAGGCAGCCGATCTCGATCTGCTGTCGGGCGAGCGCTTCCGGCTTGGCGTCGGCATCGGCTGGAACCACGTCGAATACGAGGCGCTGGGCCAGGACTTCACCACGCGCGGCAAGCGCGTCGGCGAGCAGGTCGAGTTGCTGCGCAAATTCTGGAACGAGCCACTGGTCACTTTCGCCGGCCAATTCGACCAGATCGATCGCGCCGCGCTCAACCCGCGGCCGAAGCGCACGATCCCGATATGGATGGGCGGGTTCGCCGAAGTTGCGCTGCGGCGTGCGGCAAAGCTCGCTGACGGCTTCATTTTCGCTGACGGCATTGCCGATTCGGTTTCCCTGGTGCCGCAGATGCGCGAATTCCTCAGTGCCGAGGGACGCGATCCGTCCGGCTTCGGACTCCATTGCAACATGCTGTTCGCCAAGGACTCCGCAGCCGTGATCGAGCGGGCCTCGCAATGGCGTGACGTCGGCGGTACGCATGCTTCGGTCGTGACTATGGGGCTGGGTTTCACCACGGTCGGCGAACACATCGACTATATCCGGCGGGTGGCAATGGCGCTGAGCAAGGCGGGTCTGCTCACAGCCTGAAAATAGGGAGGCACGACGATGCGCATAGGAATCGTCATCCCCAGCTTCGACCTCTATGCCGATCCGGCGATTTTCCGGCGGCTGGTCCAGGAAGTCGAAGCACTTGGCTTCGATTCCGCGTGGTTTGGCGATCACATCGTCTTCCCGGCCGATCGGCCTGACTACATCGGCTCCTCGTGGCTCGACGCGATGGCTTGCGCCAATCTCGGCCTCGGCATGACCACGCAGCTAAAGTTCGGGACCGACGTGCTTGTAGCACCCTACCGAAACCCGTTGCTGCTCGCCAAGATGGCGATGACGGCATCGCTACTTTCGGGCGGCCGTTTCATGCTCGGGCTTGGCATTGGTTGGCTCGAGGGCGAATTTGCCGCGCTGGCCTGCCCACCCTTCGCCGATCGCGCAGAAGTTACCGAGGATTACCTGCGTGTGATTCGCCAGATGTTCGAGGAACAGGGCGACCTGTCCTATGCCGGTCGCTGGATTCGCTATGACGATATCGCCTTCGAACCGAAGCCTGCACAGCCGCTGCCGATCCTTGTCGGCGGAAACCACCCCAACGCCCTTCGCCGCGCGGCCCTGCTCGGCGACGGCTGGCACCCGTTGTTCCTGACATCCGCAGACTATGCCCGCGGCAAGGCCGAGATCATGTGCATACGGCAGGAGGCTGGCATCACCCGGCCATTCACCTTTTCGATGAGCGGCTCGGAAGTCCGTATCCTGCCTGAAGCGAAAGAGCTCCGGCCTGCCCGGGCTGCGGCACTGGGGACAAGTTATGCGCCTGCGGTCGAAACCGGTGATGGCGGGCGGCAGAAGTATACCGGCACGGCCGAGCAGGTGCGCAGCGACTGCCTTGCGCTGGCCGAAGCCGGGGTCGAGCAGCTTGTTCTGCGGTTTGCTGTGCCGCTCGACGCCCATGTCGGCCCCGAAGTGCATGTCGACCAGTTGCGTCTGTTCGCCGCCGAAGTGCTTCCCGATCTGTCCTGAGCCGACTATGTGCCTGTCCCGCGCCGTCAATACGACAGCTCTCGGCCAGGCTTAATCATCGGCGCGGCGCAATTTTCCGCTTGCAGGAAGGACACAGCACATGGCCCTGGTTTGGCACACCGCCCGTCGGCCAAGCGGCGAGCTGCAGGATGACGATTTCGCACTTCGCGACGTTCCCGATCTGCCCTTGGGCGAAGGCGAGGTCCGGGTGCGCAATACCTGGCTTTCGGTCGATCCCTATGTGCGCGGCATGCTGGATGACGAGGGCAGCTACATGCCGACGATGCCACTCGGCTCGCAGGTCCCCGGCGGCGCCGTGGGCGCGGTGGTGGAAAGCCGCGATGCTGGGCTGCCGGTCGGCACCCGGGTGCTCCACGACTATGGCTGGCGCGACAGCGCCGCCCTGTCCGCAGCGCAGTGCCGCCCGATCGGCCCTGACGAAATGCCGCCACAGCGCTTCCTCGGTCACCTCGGGATGCCGGGGCAGACTGCCTATTTCGGCCTGCTCGAAGTGCTTGAGCCGCGCGCGGGGGAAGTGCTGTTTGTTTCGGCGGCGGCCGGTGCGGTCGGAACTGCGGTGGTCCAGATCGCCAGGATCAAAGGACTGCATGTCATCGCTTCGGCTGGCGGCAGCGACAAGTGCGCACTGCTGAAGGAACTCGGCGCCGATGTCGTGATTGACCGCAAGGCACCCGGAACGATGCGCGAGAAACTGGCCGCTGCGGCGCCTGAGGGCATCGACCTCTATTTTGACAATGTCGGCGGCGATCATCTCGATGCTGCGCTCGAAAGCGCGCGAATCGGCGCCAAATTCTCGCTGTGCGGGATGATAAGCGGCTATGGCAAAGGCGGCGTGCTCGAGCTTCCCGATCCGATGCGGCTGGTCGTCCGTCAGATCCGGATGCGCGGTTTCACGGCGCCCGAGTTCGAAGCCCGGCGCAGCTTGTTCGAGAAAGACATGCTCGAATGGGTGCTGGCGGGCCGCATGCGCAGTCCCGAAACCGTCCTCGACGGTCTCGGGGCCATGCCGGAAGGCCTGCGCGCCGTGCTGCGCGGCGACAATATGGGAAAGTTGTTAATTCGTCTGTGACGCATGCGGCGTGCCTGGCAGCGCGTAGGCAACGAGCGAGTCCCCAATCGTGGTCTTGAGCAACTGGTGACCGCCTGCCGCAATCAGCACATATTGACGTCCGGTCCGGCTCGACACGTAGGTCATCGGTGCGGCCTGCCCGCCAGCCGGAAGCCGCGTACGCCATAGCTCCTTGCCGGTTTTGACGTCAAATGCGCGCAGGAAATCGTCGGTCGCGGCGCCGATGAACACTAGACCGCCGGCGGTCACCACCGATCCGGCAATGTTTGGCGCGCCCGGCACGGCAATTCCCAATGGCGCAAGGTCGTGGGTCGTCCCGAACGGTCGCTGCCACAGAATCGTGCGGCTGGCGAGATCGATTGCGGTCAGCTTGCCCCATGGCGGCGCGTTGCAGGGAATGCCAAGCGGCGACACCATCGCCTGCGGGTTGGCCGCGTAGGGAGTTCCCCGCTGCGGCGAGAACATGTTGTTACCTGAGCCTGCCCGACGCGCCATCTCCGCCTGCGGAATGAGATGCAGGGTCATCGGCAAGTGCGACGAGTTGACGAACATCGTGCCATGCGCCTGGTCGATCGAGACACTGCCCCAGTCCATCACGCCGAAATTGCTTGGATACTGGAGGCTGCCGCGCACCGATGGCGGCGTGTATCTGCCGGTATAGTCGACCGAACGGAATGCGATCCGGCACAGCAGCTGATCGAGCGGAGTCGTGCCCCACATGTCGCTTTCACGCAGCACTTCGCGCGACACCGGCGAGGGAAAGCCGACCGATGCGGGCTGGGTCGGCGAATAGCGTTCGGTCGGAATGTTGCCGCGCGGCACGGACCGCTCTTTGACTTCGGTCAGCGGGACACCGCTGCGTCGATCAAGGATATAAATGTCGCCCTGCTTGGTCGGCTGCGCGAGCGCTGGAACACTGGTGCCACCGGGCATCGGCATGTCGAACAGGACTGACTGCGAGCCCATGTCATAGTCCCAAAGATCGTGGTGGACTGCCTGGAAGCTCCAGCGGCGCTTGCCTGTCCGGATGTCGAGCGCGACGGCCGAACTAGAATAGCGTTCAAATTCGGGGGTGCGGTGCATGCCAACATAGTCGGGGGTGGCATTACCCATCGGCACAAAGACGAGGCCGAGCTCGGGATCGGCGCTCATCACCGTCCAGCTGTTGGGTGAGCCGCGGGTGTAGTGCTCGCCGAGGCCGGGCAGGCGGCTTTCGTCAATGGCTCCGGAATCCCATGACCACAGCAATTTGCCGCTGGTCGCGTCATAGCCGCGAATGACGCCCGAAGGCTCCTTGGTTTCCAACCCGTCGAAAACGAAACCACCGATCACCGCCACCCCGCCCGCGATGGCAGGCGGCGAAGTGACCGAATAGTAGCCATCGGGCGATACGCCCAGGCCGTCCTTCAGGCCGACAGTTCCGCCCGTCCCGAAATCCTTGCACGGCTCGCCGGTCAGCGCATCGAGCGCAATCAGCCGCGCGTCGAGGGTGCCCAGGATGATCCTGCTGCGGCACTGCGCCCAACCGGAACCGGGGCCGGGGCCGGCATCGAAATAGGATACGCCCCGGCAAGCCAGCAGTGCGGTGCCCATGGTGTTGAGTTTCGGATCATAACGCCAGCGTTGCTGCCCGGTATCGGCATCGGCGGCAATGACGATGTCGTGGGCCGTGCAGACGTAAACCAGATCGCCCACCTTGAGCGGCGTGGCCTCGAATGTGTGAACCTGCTTCTGGCCGGGATAGGCGGAAGGCTGATCTCCGGTCTTCAATGTCCAGGCCACTTTGAGTGCGCCCACGTTGTCCCGATTGATCTGGTTCGCAGGCGAAAAGCGTGTGCCGGCGGGTGTCCGGCCGAAGGCTGTCCAGTCGTCGCCGGGCAGGGCATTGGCAACGACCGACCCGGGCACCGCGTTTGTCGCGGGCAAACGGGTCAGGCTGAACACGAAGAAGGCGAAAGCTGCCGCCGCGAGGACCGCCGCGCTCCAGGCCAGTCCGCGACCACCCGGGCGGCGGAACAGGTGCTCGATGATGACCAGCCCGGCGAAGACCGCAGGCCCGACAATCCGTGGCACCAGCGGCCAGAACTCCGTTCCAACTTCAGCCAGTGCCCAGATGCAAGTAACTACGAATACGGCGATATAGCTCCAGAACCCCACATCCGGCCTGCCGCGAATGTAAAACCATGCCGCAAGCAGGCAGCCGATTCCGGCAGGCAGGTAGTAAGCCGATCCGCCAAGCCACAACAGCCAGGCACCGCCGAGGGCAAGCCACAGCCCGATCAAGCCGAGCAGAATTCCGAGCAGGAGAGCGAACCAGTTACGCACAGGTCTTGTCTCGGCGCTGTTTTGCAATTGGTTCATAGCGATACCCTGCCGTTCCGCCGCTGGTGTCCATGCGGCAGCCATTTGTCCATGGCCCGCCGTGACCATAGACCTTGTCCCAAGCCCGGACTTGATTTTAGAGGTCAGGAACTGCGACAATGGCCCCTCGATTGCGGCCGACCGGTCCGGTGCGAAGGTGTTTGATTGGATATGAAGGCATTGCTGCCCGAGAGACTGCGCAGTTCGCAGCGCGCCATCAAACGCGAGGATACCCGCCGCCGCCTGCTGGCTGCCGCGCGCAAGCTGTTTCGCCTGCGCGGGCTCGAGCAGATCTCGATGGAGGACATTGCTGCTGCAGCCAGTGCCAGCCGGGCGACGATCTATCTCTATTTCGCCGGCAAGCCCGCCCTGCTCGAGGCTTTGCTCGAAGAGGACTGGGCTGCACAGGTCCGGCTGTTCGAGCGGCTGGAAGCTGTCGATGTGCGTGACGTTGACCAGCTTGGCGCATGGGTGCTGCGCGTCGCCGAAGGCATGCGCAAGGCGCGCGACAGCTTCGGCATTCACTGGGCAGCGCTCGGCCAGAACCCGGCCCTGACCGTCCGGCACCACGAACATCGCGGCGAGCTGGCGAGAATCCTGCTGTTAGCAATGAAAATTACGCCAACCGAGCGGAATGGCGGCCTCACTCGCGAAGTCGAAGCCGAACTGATCGTCGCCGAACTCGAGCATTTCGCGACCGCCTCGGCGATTGGCTGGAGCGACGATCAAGTGCAAGCCGCCCTGCCGCTGGTTGTTGCCCGACTGCGCGGTTTCGCCCGCATTGACGGCGATTAAATTCGCTAGACAAGCGTCTAATTTATACTCATATCCGGTGGCACAAGCAGCAGGTGAGTCAGGGATTGGAACGCGAAATTCTCCTTTCCGGTATTGGCGGGCAAGGCGTCCAGCTCGCCGCCAAGAGTCTCGCCACGGCTGCCATGCGCGAGGGGCGGCGGGTGCTGATGTTCGGAACTTATGGCGGCGTGATGCGCGGAGGCGACACCGATGCGACTGTGGTTATCGGCGATACCTCCTTGCTCACACCACCAGTGATCGATCACGCCTGGGCCGTGCTCGCCATGCACCACAAGAGCTGGAGCGCGCTTGCTGCGAAACTGCGGCCAGAGGGTTTTTTGCTGACTGACAGCAATGTGTTTCAGGCCAGCCCCGATCACCCCGGCCCTTTGCTGGCGATACCCGCTATCGCCATGGCGACTTCGGCCGGGATGCCGCAGGCCGGGGCGATGCTGGCGCTCGGCGCATTTGCCGCCGCAACCGGCATTGTCGAGCTCGAAACCCTGCTTGCGGTGGCCGAGGAAGTCCTGCCGCTTTATCGCCGCCAGTTCGCCGAAGCCAACCGCAAGGCGCTGGCGCTGGGGCATGCTGCGGTATCCGGCGAGCTATGCAGCGCATGGCCACTCGCGGAGCTGGCGCTATGACCCGGGAATCGCGCGGCACGCTGGTGATCGATATCGAGCGCTGCAAGGGCTGCGAGCTGTGCATTGACGCCTGCAAGCCCGGCGTGCTCGCCATGACCACGCAGAGCCGCAACGACATGGGCTATCTCTATCCCGAGCTAACCCCCGGCTGCACGGCGTGTCACGCCTGCGCGCTGATCTGCCCCGATTTCGTTTTTCAGGTGTGGAAATACGACGATCCGGTCGCGGTGGGAGAAGCCGCGCCATGAGCCTTGAACTGCTTGAAGGCTCCGAGGCCATTGCCAGGGCGATGATTGCCGCCGGATGCCGGTTCTTCGCTGGCTATCCGATGACTCCGTTTACCGAAGTGCTCGAAGGCATGGCCGAGCATTTGCCCGAGGTTGGCGGGGTCTGCGTCAATGCCGAGAGCGAGCTGGAGGCCATTGGCATGGCGTGGGGCGCAGCAGCGGGCGGCACTCGCGCAGCGACTGGCTCGGTCGGACAGGGGCTGTCGCTGATGCAGGAATCGATTGCAGAGCTGTGCTTTGCCCGGGTGCCCATGGTTGTGCTCAACATGGCGCGGGGCCAGGGCGACTATTTCCAGGCGACGCGCGGTGGCGGTCATGGTGATTACCGCACGATCGTGCTGGCCCCGGCCGATTTGCCCGAGGCGGTGGAGCTGGTGCAGCTCGCGTTCGATCTGGCCGACCGCTTCCGCAACCCGGTGATGTTCATGGGCGACTATTACCTTGCCCATGTCGTCGAAGCGGTCGACACCGGGCCGCGCGTGTTCCCGCCGCTGCCGGCCAAGGACTGGGCGCTCGACGGATCGACCAGCGGCACAGGCAAGGCGCGCATCGTCTCGCCGATCATGCCAACCAAGCGCGATGCCCCGGTATTCGTAGAGTACGGCGCCTACCTGGAAGCAATCGGCGAGCGGATGGACGCGATGACGAGCGCGGTTGAGCCGCTTTTCGAGGAGGGCGGTTGCGACGACGCCGACTATGTCGTGGTCGCCTATGGCACGCCCGCGCGCATCGTACGTTATGTCGCCGAGAAAATGCGCAGGGAAGGGGTCAGAGTCGGCTTCTTCCGCCCGATCAGCCTCTATCCGTTCCCGGTCGAAGCGCTCGTGGCGGCCACCCGCAGCGTGAAGTGCGTGGGCGTTTACGAGCTGAACGCGGGCCAGATGATCGACGATGTGCGGCTGACCGGGATCGACCGGACCGTGGAATTCATCGGCGGCATCAGCTTCGACGATTCGGGTTTCGGCATCGCCCCCGAACTCACCCCGGCAAGGGTCGAGGCGCGCATTCGCCGGGCGATGGAAGACATGGCCGGGCAGGGCGTGCAGGAGGTCGCGGCATGAGCAATCTTGTCGATACCGCAGCGCCGCCGAGTCGCCCGGCGAAGCTGGTCGACGATTTCGCGCCGCCGCTGATCCTGCCGGGCGCGCACAAGCTTTGCGCTGGCTGCGGAGAGCCTGCGGCAATCCGCTCGGTGGTGGAGATGGTCGACGAACTGGGGCTGACCAGCCGCAGCGTCGGCGTCTTCGGGATCGGCTGCTATACGTCGTTTTCGCCCGGTATGGACGTCGAGGTGCTCCAGGCGCTTCACGGTCGCGCACCTAGCCTCGCCACTGGGCTCAAGCGCGTGCAGCCGCAAAGCATCGTGTTCACCATCCAGGGCGATGGCGACATGGTCAACGAAGGACTGCAGGAAGTGATCCACACCGCCGCGCGCGGCGAGAATGTCACCTGCATCATGCTCAACAACGGCGTGTTCGGCGAGACCGGCGGGCACATGACCGCGACAACCGTCATTGGCCAGCGCACCAAGAATTCGCTGGAAGGGCGCGATCCGAAGAAGCACGGCTACCCGATCCGCATGGCCGAGATGCTCGCACCGCTCGATGGTGTCGCCTATGTCGCGCGCGGAGCGACCAACAATGCCGGTAACATCTTCCAGTTGCGCAAGATGCTGCGCAGCGCGTTCCAGGTGCAGGCGGACGGACTGGGCTTCAGCTTCGTCGAGATCCTGACGATGTGCCCGACCGGCTGGTTCCTCCAGACCGGGGAGGCACCCGATTACCTTCAGGACAAGCTGCAAGGATTTCACAAGGTCGGGATCATCAAGGATCTCGCGAAAGCGCCCGACGAATGAGCCAGCTGCTGATCGGCGATGTGCTCAGGAGCAATGCGGCGCGGTTGCCGGATGCCATTGCGGCCTGGCTCGACGGCGAGGAACTGACCTACGCCGGGCTTGAGGCGAGGACTGCGACGCTGGTCCCGGCGCTGGCGGCGGTCGGAGTGAAGCGCGGAGACCGCGTGGTCTGGCAGGCGGAAGTCTCGCTCGAAGTCATCCCGCTCTATTTCGCCACCGCGCGGCTGGGCGCGGTCTTCGTGCCGCTCAACCCGCGCTACACGAGCGACGAGGCGGAACGGATCATTGCTCACGCCGATCCGCGCCTGGTGCTTGGGGACAATGCCAGCGGCCACGATACGATCAAGCATCTGCTTGCGCGCGATATGGGCGACCCTGGCAGGCTCGAACCGCCGCAGGAGGACGACGCCCATGTCATCTTCTACACCAGCGGCACCACCGGCGAGCCCAAGGGCTGCATCCTGTCGCAGCGCACCCAGCGGCTGCGTGCCGGCAACCGCTCGGCCTGGCCGCAGGGCGGCGAGCTCTGCATGTTCCCTCAGTTCCACATGGCCGGCTGGACCCGGGTGCTCGAACACTGGGTCGAGGGCAACGAAGTCTCCTACATTCGCCGCGCCGATGCGGACGAACTGCTGGACGCGATCACCCGGCGCCGCCCGCGCTCGACCTATTGCATTCCGGCGGTCTGGCAGCGGATCCTCGATGTCGACAAGAGCGGCCATGACCTGTCTTCGCTGAAGATTGTCGATACCGGCACCTCGCAGGTTTCGGTCGAACTGCTGGCCGGGCTGGCTGAGCTGTTTCCCCTTGCCACCACCTCGATTTCCTATGGCTCGACCGAGGGCCATCTGGTCTGCGTTGCCGGGCCCGATGAAGGCAACCGCCGGGCGACCACAGTCGGCCGACCTACACCCGGGGTAACTCTCGAAATCGACGAGAGCGGCGAATTGCTGGTCGACAGCCCCTATCTGTTCAGCGGCTATTTTCGCAACGAGGCAGCGACTGCCAAGGCCATGGCGGGCGGCAAATACCACACCGGAGACCTGGCGACACGTGATGCCGACGGGCTCTACCGCATTGTCGGGCGCGCCGGTGACCTGATCCGCACCGGCGGCGAGGCGGTTGCCCCGGCAGAAGTCGAGGCGGTGCTGGGGCGCTGCCCGGGCATCGCCGAGATCGCCATCGTCGGCGTGCCCGATCCGGTCTGGGGCGAGGTGGTGACAGCCTTTGTCGTCGCACAGCCCGGCGCAGACGTCTCGCTCGAGACTTTGCGCGCCTATGGCGAGAGCCGCCTCGCGCCACACAAGCAGCCGCGCCGACTGCACCAGATCGACGCCTTGCCGCGCACCGCCGCGACGGGTCAGATCCAGCGCCGCTTGCTGGTGGCGGCATCATGAGTGCCAAGCCGGGCCTGCTGATGT
Source organism: Novosphingobium sp. (assembly GCA_023266625.1). Lineage (GTDB taxonomy): Bacteria > Pseudomonadota > Alphaproteobacteria > Sphingomonadales > Sphingomonadaceae > Novosphingobium. Next base: position 23,436 of record JAHFPT010000049.1, read on the forward strand.
TCTACCCTTACATGGTCCACATGGCGGGCGAGGCAGCCTCACGTTTCGAGCTTCTGAAAATGTGGGAAGAGTCCGATCTCGATGCGGCTATTGCCGCGAAGGGCCAGTCGGTTGTCGCCATCCTGACGACAGGGCAGGACCATCCGATAAACGCTGCGCTGATCGACCGGCTGCCTGCGCTCAAGGTGATCGTTGCCGTCGGCAGCGGCTATGCCGGAGTCGATGTTGCAGCGGCGCGGGCGCGCGGGGTAACGGTCGCCAATGCCGGCGACACGCATAGCGACGATGTTGCCGATCATGCGATTGGCCTTGCCTTCGCGCTGGTTCAGCAGCTGTTCCCCGGCGACGCCTATGTTCGCGCGGGGACATGGGCTGAAAAGGGCTTCCCGCCGCATCGCCGCGCGCTTTCGGCTGAGCGCTTCGGCATTCTCGGTCTCGGACTTATTGGCCAGGCAGTTGCCGCGCGGCTGGTTCCGTTTGGCTGCGAGATCGGCTGGTGGGGACCGAACGACAAGCCGGTCCCGTGGCAGCGACATGACAGCCCGCTAGCTTTGGCGCAGTGGTGCACCACGCTGATTATCGCGGCGCGCGGCGATAGCCTTGGACTTGTCGACCGCGCGATGATCGATGCGGTTGGCAGCGACGGCCACATCGTCAATGTGTCGCGTGGCGGGGTGATCGACGAGGACGCGCTGATCGAGGCTCTGCGCGCAGGGCGGCTCGGCGGCGCAGGCCTTGATGTGTTCCGCGACGAACCCGCTTCACCCACCCGCTGGCGCGACATACCCAATACCATCCTCTCGGCCCACATGGCGGGCCAGACCACCCAGGCCATGGCGCGATTGCGCAGCGCAGCCGCACGCAACCTCCTGACCGCGCTGGACGGCGGTGCAGTCATAAATGAGATCATGGCATGACAGAGAAAACCTGCGACGGCCCGCTGGGCGATGTGGCGACAAAACTGCTCCACGAGGATGACCAGGTGAAAATCTGGGAAATGGCGCTCGCGCCCGGCGAGCAGACCGCGCCGCACGAGCACAAGCACGACTATATCCTGGTGATCATCGAAGGCGACCGCATTGCCGGGGTGCCGCATGTCCGCTCTGAGGGCGCATCGGCAAAATATATTGAGGCTGAGGTCGATCCGGGCGCATGGTACAAGCTCGAAAAGGGCGGGATCGAACTGGCCCGCAACATCGGCGAAAAATACTACCGGGAAATCGTGATCGAACTCAAAAAGTGATGCCATAACGAGGCAAAGGAGGGTGTGTCATGAATGCGCAGCGACAATCGAAGACCTATGGCCACCTCGCGGTCCACTATCGCAATCGTCATGAGGGCCAGCTTGCCGCGCGGCTGTTGCGCCAGCTGGGCTTCACCGAGTGCTATTCGATGGAGCAGCCCGGCGAAGGCGGAACCTTCTTCCATTTCGTCATCGACGATTCTGCGAATCACGGCACCGATCGGATATTCTACCTGCTCTGCATGCCAGAAGTGCTCAGCTCGCTTTATGCCGAAATCGGCAAACGCTTAGGCGTTGGCACAGCCAATGAGGCGGCAGAAGTGAAGGCCCTGCGCGCTGCGCAGGCCGAGGATCCCGAGTTCAACTTCCATGCCGCCATCGTGCTGCCATCGCTCGAGGAACTCGAGGAGATGGTACTGCGGGTGCAGCGGCTGGCGGACGAAGACCCGGACCTCAAGGGGCGCATCAAGCTCACCCTCAACCGCGCCCGCCCCGGCACGCCGGAAGTCGATGCGCGCATGGATGCTTCGCCGGTATTCGGCAATGTCACGCGGCATACCTATGGCCCGAACGGGGTGCAGGTGTTTGTCGAGACCGATCTGATTTGCGGCGGCCCACTCGGCGACAACTGGGCTTTCGAGTTCGACTACGTGTTCCCTGGCTACAAGGACAACATCCTCAACGCGCCGTCAGTCGAAGCCGAGGCGGCGATTGCCGCGAAGGATCAGGTCAGCGCCGGCTGAACAACTAACCGGCCGAGGCCGGTAGGATCATGAGGAGGGGCTGAAGCCATCCTTGTGGGTATGCCGGTCGAGGTATTGCATGATGATGTCATCGGTGATGTAGCCGGATGTGGTCGAGAAGTATCCCCTGCCCCAGAACCGCTGCCCCGAATAGCGTTTGCGGATGTGCTCGAACTCCTGCTAAATTTTGCGCGACGAGCGCCCCTTGGCCCGGCACACAAAATCGCAGACCCGGACCTGCGGCGGGATTTCGACAAACATATGGACGTGATCACGCGACAGGGCACCGTTGATGATCGTCACGCCCATTTCGGTGCAGACCTGCCGGATGATCTCGCGCACCCTGAGCCGAACCTCGCCGCGCAGCTCCTTGAACCGGTACCTGGGCGCCCAGACAATATGATAGCGATGATGATGATAGCGATGATGAAAAGTGGTGCAACCGCTGCGGTAGCTATCGAGCGAGTCTGTGGCTGAAGCCAGTATCCGACTGAAGTCCGAGGGGTTTCTCCTCAGGTGTGACCCTGAAATCAGGAGCGCACAATTCTACGCCCTCGCACTTTGGCACTGGCATCCTGCAACAAAGTTGATAGAAGGTCAATTATTGGAAAGGTGAGGACCGGATAAACCCCGGCCACGCCGGAACGGACCGAGAGGAATGACCTTGAACCCGACTTCGCAGGGCGAAACAGATATCGATTTCAATGAACTTGCCCGCAAATATGCCGAAGAGCGTGCCAAGCGCCTTCGTTCCGATTCGATAGGCCAGTACCAGGCGCTGACCGGCAAGTTGAGCATGTTTGCGCGCGATCCCAACGCCGATCCTGACTTCACCCGCAAACCTGTGCGCCGCGATAGCGACGTGCTGGTGATCGGCGGGGGCTTTGGCGGGCTGCTGGCGGGGGTGCACCTGCGCGAGGCCGGGGTCGAGGATGTGGCCTTCGTCGACAAGGCCGGTGACTTCGGCGGGACCTGGTACTGGAACCGCTATCCCGGGGTGCGCTGCGATATCGAATCCTACATCTATGTGCCCCTGCTCGAAGAGACCGGATTCATTCCGACCGAGAAATACGCCAAGGGTGCCGAAATATTCGAGCAATGCCAGCGGATCGCCCGGCAATGGGACCTTTACAAGGGCGCACTATTCCAGACTGCGGTCAAGGACCTGATCTGGAATGCAGACCGTCAACGCTGGATTGTCACCACCGATCGTGGCGATGAATTTGCAGCCCGTTTCGTCGTCTCCTGCACTGGCTTGCTGAGTAGTCCGAAGCTGCCCGGCATTCCGGGGATCGAGACATTCGAGGGCAAGAGCTTTCATACCAGCCGCTGGGACTATGAATATACCGGCGGCGATGCCGACGGAAATCTGACCGGTCTGGCCGACAAGAAGGTCGGCGTCATTGGGACTGGTTCTACCGGAATACAGTGTGTGCCGCCGCTCGCCGAATGGTCGAAGCACCTTTATGTTTTCCAGCGGACACCCTGTTCAGTCGACCAGCGCGGCAACCGGCCAACAGATCCGGCATGGGTGGCGAGCCTGGAGCCGGGATGGCAGGAGAAACGGAGCTGGAATTTCACCTACTGGACCTCGGGCGTGCGCGATGGCGAGGACATGATTGCGGACAGTTGGACGAACCTCCTCGGTGAGCCGACTGCGCTCACCGGCGGGGCTACCGAGGTCGTCGATCCGGTCGCGATGCAGCAGGCGGAAATGCTGAAAATGGAGAAGGTGCGCCGCCGCATCGACTTGGCTGTCGAGGACCGCGCGACGGCCGAAGCGCTCAAGCCCTATTACAACTACTTCTGTAAGCGCCCGGGCTTCAGCGACGACTATCTGCAGACCTACAACCGGCCCAATGTCACGCTCGTCGACACAGCCGGGCGCGGAGTCGAGCGCATCACGCCGAAGGGCGTTGTTGTGGCCGGCAAGGAATACGAACTCGATTGCCTGGTCTTTGCGACCGGCTTCGATTTCATGACCGAGTACACCCGCGAATCCGGCTTTCACATCGCGGGCCGTGACGGCGTTTCGCTGGACGAACACTGGGCGACCGGCGCCCGTACGCTCTATGGCATCATGACGCGCGGCTTCCCCAATTTCTTCATGATGAGCCTGGTGCAGTCCGGGATCGCGATCAACTACATGCCGATTGCCGACGCGCAGACCGCCTATATCGCCGAGGTGATTGCCAAGAGCTTGGCCGGGGATATTGGCAGTGTCGAGCCCTCGCAGGCAGCTGAGGACGCATGGGTCGGCGAGATCCTCGCTGGTGCCCCTGCTCGGCGCGCCTTTCTGGATTCCTGCACGCCGAGCTATTTCAACTACGAAGGCCAACGCCAGAAGGCGCTCGAATCGAACGAGCCCTATCCCGGCGGGGCGATCAAATACCTCGGCCTGCTGGACGAGCAGCGGGCCTCAGGCGCACTGGCCAATCTCGAGGCAGCCGGTCGATGCGAGAAAGTGACAGAGTGACCCGCGCAGTCTCGCGAGGCGCGCTTACTGCCGCCCTGGGCCTGACGCTGCTGGCGACGAGCGGCAGCGCGGCTGGCCCTGCAGGCCACAGCAGTCTGGAGGCGCGCTTCCTCGATAGTGCCGCTGGCCGTGACTGGCCGGGGCCGGGCCGGACCTATGGCGAGCAGCACTTTTCGCCGCTGACCCAGATCAATGCGCGCAATGTGTCGCAGCTCGGCCTGGCCTGGTCGCTCGACCTCGATGTTGGCAACAGTGTGACCCAGCCAATCGCGGTGAACGGCGTGCTCTACTTTGTCACCGGAACCGGCATCCTGCATGCCGTCGATGCGGTGAGCGGACGCGAGCTGTGGCGTTACGACGCCCGGGTTTGGGAACACGAGACCGACAAGATGCGCGCCGCCTGGGGCACGCGCGGCGTCACCTGGTGGAACGGCGTGGCCTATTTTGGCACCATGGATGGCAGGCTGATTGCCATCGATGCCGCGAGTGGCAAAGAGCGCTGGACGGTCGAGACGACACAGCACGGCGACGGACGCTTCATCACCGGAGCGCCGCGCGTGTTCGACGGCAAGGTACTGATCGGCCATGGCGGCGCTGACTGGGCGGCGATCCGCGGCTATGTGACCTGCTATGATGCCGCCACGGGCAGGCAACTGTGGCGCTTCTACACCGTGCCTGGCAACCCCGCCGGTGGCTTCGAAAGCGAGGCCATGAAGATGGCCGCTGCGACCTGGCACGGCGAATGGTGGAAACAGGGCGGTGGAGGCACTGCGTGGAACGCGATGAGCTATGATCCGGAGACGCACACCGTCTTCATCGGCACCGGTAATGGCGCACCGTGGAACCACAAGGTTCGCAGCGCCGGCCAGGGCGACAATCTGTTCCTCAGCTCGATTGTCGCGCTTGATGCCGATAGTGGTGCCTACAAGTGGCATTACCAGACCAACCCCGGCGAGAACTGGGACTACAACGCCGCGATGGACATGGAGCTGGCCGATCTGACGATTGACGGAAGCCCGCGCAAAGTCCTGATGACTGCGCCGAAGAACGGCTTCTTCTATGTAATAGACCGGTTGAACGGCAAGCTGATCTCGGCAACGCCTTTCGCGCATGTGACCTGGGCCAGTGGCATAGACCTGACGACCGGCCGCCCGATCGAAGTTCCCGGCAGCCGCTTCGAGAACGGCCCCTTCGGCATGGCTCCCGGCCCGGTTGGCGCGCACAGCTGGCTGCCTATGGCCTACAGCCCCCAGTCCCGACTCGCCTATATCCCGGTGATCGAGATGGAAATGAAGCTCTACGACGCGTTCCAGAAGCCAGAGGACTGGCGCAGGCCGCCGTTCCTCGCCAACAATGGCGCCGACGGAGTGGATATGGACGAGACCAAGCCGAAAGGTTCGTCCGCACTGGTCGCACTCGATCCGGTTGCCGGAAAGATTGCCTGGCGCGTGCCAACGCCAACCGCCGTCAGCGGCGGGGTTCTGGCGACAGCGGGCGGACTGGTCTTCCAGGGGACGGTCGACAACCGGTTCAGCGCCTATGCGGCGGGGACGGGCAAACGGGTGTGGTCGTTCAATGCCGGTGCGCCAGTGATCGCCCCGCCGATTGCCTACACCGTGAACGGCCGGCAATATGTCACGGTGCTCAGCGGATCGGGCGGCAGTCTGGTTCTGGTCGGCGATGCCTTCAAGGACCACCCGGTCGGCTATCGCGAACAGGCGCGGCGGGTGCTGACTTTCGCTATCGGCGGCAGGATGCGGCTGCCGCGCGCGGTGCCCTATGTGCTGAAACCAGTCAGCGATCCTGGCTTCGCTCCGAACCCGCAAGCCGAGCTGCGCGGCTATGCCTATTATGCGCAGACCTGCATCATGTGCCACGGTCGCGATGCATCGGCGCTAGGCGGCGCCGCGCCGGACTTGCGTGCTTCCCCGGCGATCCTCTCGCCCGACACATTCCATGCCGTGGCCAGGGACGGCGCGCTGCAACAGCTGGGCATGCCCCCATTCCGCGATCTCAGCGATTCCATGATCGAAGACATCCGGCAATATGTGCGGATGAAGGCGCGCGAAGCAGGAGCCAAGGTTAGGTAGGTGACCCCCACGCGATCCCCAGTTCCTGTACCGCAAGCGTAAGCCCCGCACGGTAAGTCGCCGGACGCTGCGGATCGAGGCGGAAGCTGGGGATGCGCCGCAGCCATTCCTCCCAGAACACCTTCAGCTCCAGCCGCGCCAGATGCGAGCCGATGCAGCGGTGGGGGCCGACATTGAAGGCGATATGCGCCTTATTCTTGCGGTCGAGATCAAAGGCGCAGGGATCGGGAAATGCGGCACTGTCGAGGTTGCAGGCGGGCAGCATCAGCAAGACGCGCTCGCCCTTGCGGATATCAGCGCCGCCGAAATTGAAATCGCAGGTCGCGGTGCGCGCCGGCATCGGCACGCCGAACTTGCGCAGCAATTCCTCGACTGCCTCGGGGATCAGTGTTGGATCAGCACTGAGCCGGGCCTGCAGATCAGGACGGGTCGCCATGAATTGCATGGCGAAAGCCAGCGCATTGGCGACCGTATCGAGCCCGGCGGCGAACAGCAGCAGGCAATAGGCCTGGACCTCCTCGTAAGCGATCGGCCGGTCGCCGATTTCCAGCGTCAGCAGATGGCTGATAAGGTCATCGCTGGGTTCGCTCTGGCGCTCGCGGATCAGCCCGTCCATCAGTGCGGCGATATTGGCATAGGAGCTCGCTCGCCGGTCATCGTCGGGAGAGAGCATGTCGAGAATCCAGTCGCGGAACTCGCGCAGCCGGTCCAGCGGCATCCCCATGATCCGCATGAATATCTTGATCGGCAGCGGCTCTGCCATGGCCTCGACGAATTCGCACCGCCCCTTGGCCTCGAACGCGTCGATCAACTCGTTGGTAAATTCGCGGATGCCCGCTTCCATGGCGGCGATCCTGCCTGGGGTGAACTGGCGCATCAGCGGGGCGCGGAACAGGCCATGCTCGGGCGGATCGAGAAACAGCGGGATCAGCCGGGGCTCGACCGGGACCGGCGGTATGGTCATTTCGGTGCTGGAAAACAGCTCCGGCTGACGCGCCGCCTCGAACAATAGCTCGAAATCATTGATGAACCAGTGGCCGCCATTGTGCGGCGTCCAGAAAATTCCCCGGCCATGCTCTTCGCCAAGCCGGTAGAGCCCGTGATGCAGTTCGGGCTCCTCGTCGGGGAAGGCACCGCGATAGACATCATAATCGACCACCCGATCCGGCGGAATATGCGCCGGGCGAGCGGGCGTCAGCGTTGCAGTGGTTATCGTCATCTTGCCCTGCCCCTTCAGCTCAGCCGTGCGCTTCGGCGCTGAGCAGACGCGCGCCGAGTGCATAGTCCCCTGCAATCGTCGTCCGCCGCA
>JAHFPT010000407.1 GCA_023266625.1 Novosphingobium sp.
CGCCAGCGCGGCTGCTGCCACACTTCGAGCGCGATTGCTTCGAGCCGCTGCGAAGGCACAACCAGTGCGGATGCCCGGCCCAGCGCAATCCGGCGATACCAGTTGCGCGAGCGCCTCAGCCCGTTTGCCTCGTCTTCATTGAAGCCATCTTCGTGATGCACGAGCGGCGGCAGTCCCAGTTTCTTGCCAAACAGGGTATGCGCCATAACCCCGTCCATCGCGCCCCAGTTATAGGTAAGCACAAGATCGAAACCGGCCAGGGCCTGCGCCAGGCCTTGCAATCGGCCTGGCCAAGGCGTCCCTGCCAGCGGCGGAAAGTCGGCGGGATAGTCGACTTCCATGCCGCGATCGATCGCCGAAGCGGCGCCCAGAGCTTCGGGCTGCGCCGAAACGATCGTATGCGCGATGCCCTTGCCAAAGGCGTTGATAAGCTTGGCGGCGCGCAATTCCTTGCCGCCGGCGTGGAAACTCGAGTGCAGGTGCAAAAAGCGCAACGATCCGGTTCCGCAGTCAGCCGACGCGGGCCAGCAGCCGGTCGATTGCCGAAACAGCCTCCGGCTCACCAAGGCTGGGCGCGTGGCCGACACCCTCGATGGTTATCGCTTCCGATCCCGGCAGCCGCTGCTGCATTCCTGCCAATGTTTCGGCAGAAAGCAGGTCGGACAGCGCACCCCAGATCAGCAGCACAGGTTTGCCAGCCAGGCCATCGATACCCGTCCAAAGGTCAGACAGCGTTGCGATGTCTATTTCCGCCAACGGCTCGGCGATCTTCATGTCATAATCGAAAACGATGCGGCCGTTGCTGCCCAGCGTCATGGATCGTTTGGCCGCGACCAGCCAATCGGAGATTCCAAAATGGGGAAACGCCTGCCCCTGAATCTCCTGCACCGCGCGCGCTGCGTGCATCCAGGTCGAAAAACTGCGCCCCTGCCCGACATAATCGCGGATCCGCTCCAGACCGGCGAGCTCGATTTGCGGTCCGATATCGTTGAGCACGGCGGCGGCAATGCGCTGCGGCATAGTCATCGCCATGGCCATGGTCATCAACCCGCCAAGCGAGGTGCCGATGATGACGACACGATCAAGACCCGCCGCTTCGAGCAGCAGCGATACGTCGTCGACATACTGCATGAGATTGTAGGTCGACGAATCCTTCGCATAGGCGCTGTCGCCGCGACCGCGCATATCGGGGCAGATGACACGCCAATCGCCACCCAGCCGGCCCGCGACGTCCTCGAAATCGCGGGCATTGCGCGTCAGGCCGGGCAGGCACAGCACGGGGGGCCGATCCTCGCGCCCCGGTTGACCCTTTTTGGCCGCATAGTCACGATAGTGCAGCCTGAGCCCGTCGCGGCTCTCCCAGTAACGATCCGTGAAATCCGCCATCCTGTCGACCCTGCGCCCCAATCGCCCGTTTGCCCCGCCCTGCCTGCATGACGCCCAGCATGCATGACGCCCTGCTTGCATGACGAACCCCTTGCCCCCACTATCGCCCGATGCGCGCAGAACCGCAAGCTTCACACTATCGTCCCGATCCGCGAATTGCCCAGATGCGTGGCTGGATTGCCGACCCGGTGCGCCCGGCCGACTTCCCGCGCCACGATCTGCGCTTTCGCAATGACCGCTGGGCGGCGGCGGTCGGCCTGTCCGGACTGAGCGATGCCGAATGGGTCCGCCATTTCAGTCATTTCGACCCGCTGCCGGGCAATCTCCCCGAGCCGCTGGCGCTGCGCTATCATGGCCACCAGTTTCGCAGCTATAATCCCGAGCTCGGCGATGGGAGAGGATTCCTGTTTGCCCAGCTGCGCGATCATATTGGCCGCCTGCTCGATCTCGGCACCAAGGGATCCGGCCAGACCCCGTGGAGCCGGCAGGGTGACGGGCGCCTGACGCTGAAAGGCGCGGTGCGCGAAATTCTGGCGACCGAAATGCTGGAAGCGCTGGGCGTCAATACCAGCAAGACTTTCTCGGTGATTGAAACCGGTGAGGAATTGTGGCGCGGCGACGAGCCTTCGCCAACCCGCTCGGCAGTGCTCGTCCGGCTGAGCCATGGCCACATCCGCATCGGCACGTTTCAGCGGCTCGCTGCGCTCCGCCAGCACAAGGAGATGGAACAGCTCGTTGCCTATTGCCTCGAAAATTTCCCGGGACCCCCGCCGCCCGAAAATGCGCCCGGCCGCGACGAGCCGGCGGTCATCCTGCTCCACCAGGTGGTCGAGCGCCTGGCCGATCTCGCCGCTTCCTACATGGTGGCGGGCTTCGTCCACGGCGTGCTCAATTCCGACAACATGAATATTTCTGGGGAAAGTTTCGATTATGGTCCGTGGCGCTGGCTGCCACAGTGGGACACGGGCTTCACCGCCGCCTACTTCGATCACAGCGGGCTCTATTGCTTTGGCCGCCAGGGCGAGGCGATTCACTGGAACTGCGGGCAGCTCGCCGTTTCGCTGCGCATGCTCGCCGGGACCGAACCGCTGGTCTTCGCGCTCGAACGGTTTGACGAACTCTTCAGCGAGGCCATGACGCGCCGCTTCCTGTGGCGGCTAGGTCTCGAACCCAGCCGCGCAGACGCCGATTTGGCGCTGCTCGCCGCCGCAGAGCAGCATATGCGCCAAGCGGCG
>JAHFPT010000217.1 GCA_023266625.1 Novosphingobium sp.
AAGGCACCCGCCGCATCGAGCAGCGCCGTCTGCACCGCATCAAGTGGCTGGCGCAAATCGGATATCTCGACCGGATCGCCGCCGAATGCAGCCTTGGCGGCATCGTCATAGATGCAGATCCGGCCATCGGAAAATATCCACCACCACGGCTCGCCGACCTGAAAACGCACGGCAACACCGGCCTCCTGCATCAGGGCGACAAACTCGACAGCCGCCGATTGCAGCCAGGCCATCGCCTCGGTCTTGGCGGGCGAGAGCAGCGCGGAAGGTGGATCCCAGCCGGTGCGCGAGGGGTTGCCGTTCCAGTCGCGCTGCTGCCAGGCATCGGGGCAGTGCTGCGCCAGAACTTCGTAGGACAGCGACAGGATCGGCGAGAAGCCGGTGCGCTTGCATTCGGCGAGGAACGCCAGATGCCATGCCCGTGCCGGAGTGCACAGCGGATTGCCCGCGCCGCCGACCAGAAAACTGTCATCGACCGGAGCCAGCCGGAAGTAATGGCTCATTCCGGCATAGTGGACAATGCTGCCGCGATAGCCGAGCTGGCGGATGCTGCGCAGCAGCCGCGCCGGGGTCTGGGTGCCGTTATCGTCATAGCCGGTCGCCAGTGCCAGACCGTGCGGCGGGACGATGACATCGCCGATCTCCAGCATCATGCGATGGCCGGTGCATTCGATCTCGGTCATCTCGACCCAGCCCTCGACCGGCGGGTCCAGTGCGGTCTCGTCGAGATAGGCGTATCCGGGCGCGACCATCGAAATGAACATCCGGTCGATCTGTTTCGGGTAAACCCGGTCGGCGTCGTCGGGGAGGATATAGCCGCCATCGAGTTCGGAAAACTTGAGGGTGATCTGCGCATCCTCAGCCGTGCCCACTGCATAGTTCCACAGCCTCACGAACCAGAAGTGCTGCGCCCCGCTCGCATCCTTGCCCTCGATGGTCAGCGTCGGGCTGTTGAGCACATCGAGCGGAATGATCCCGCCCGAGCGCCAGCGGAACGATAGCGTCGTGCGCGAATAGTCGCGGTCGGTGGCATAGGCGAGCAGCGGATGATCGAGCGAATCCACGCTGTCCCAGATCAGCCCGGCGAGATCGCCCTTCCGGTAAAACACCGCATCGACGCGCAATGCGTCCAATGCCGTGTTCACCACCGAGGCGATCATCGGGCGCGGGAAGTTTACCGTCCAGAAGCGCGGGTCGAAGCGCTGGATCCAGTCCGAATCCTGCCCTTCGCGCTTGGAGGCTAGCCAAAATGCCATGCGTAATTCCGCGCTTTCAGGAGGAAGTCAGCGCCCGGCGCACTGCGCTGGCGACTTGCCGGGTGGAGCGTTGCATGGCCTGCGGGGCGCTCGAGCCCTGCGGGGTGGTGACATTGATCGAGACGCGCACCTCGCGCGTGCCGCCGCGCGCTGCGATATTGCTTTCGACCCGCCCGGCGCTGGTCGGCACAAACAGTTCCGGCCCGCGCTCGCCCACCAGATAGCCGCGCCCCGGCGAGACATTCCCGCCGGTAGCCCGCCCCGGCAGGCCGAGGATCGAGCCGAGCAAACCGCCGAGGTTCAGCAGGCCACCACTGCTATTCTTGTCCCCGCCCGGATGAAACAGACTGCCGACAGCCTGCGCGGCAATTTCGCTCATCGCGGCCAGCGCGATGCGCTTCAGATCGTCAAAGCCCAGACTGCCGCGCCGGATCGCGCCAAGCAGGCCGCGCTCCAAAACGTTGCCTGCACGGGCAAAGCCATCGACCATGTCTTTTTCTACGACATCGAAAGCTTTGTTCGTATCCTGGACGAAGCCCTGCGTGTTTGCACGCACCTGGACCGTCAGGCCATCGACCTTGTCGCCTCCGAATTCAGCGTCGAAATTAGCCATCGTCTTGTTCCATCATGCGAGTAAGGTCAGTTCGGTTGAGCGCGACGGGAGCGCCTGGCTGCGTCAACGCAGTGACAAGTTCGGCGGGTGTAGCTTCCCAGAAATCGTCAGGTCGCCAGCCGAACAGCCGTGCCGCAACGCCATAGAGCGACAGGGCAGCCGGACCGAACGCACTCCCAATACCGGGCTCCCCCGCGAAGGCGGGGGCCTCAGGAGTTGCCGCACAACCTCGTATTTGACACCCTGAGACCCCCGCTTTCGCGGGGGAACCTGGCTGGGTTGATGGTCTGCTCATCCGCCGCCCTGAAGAATCTGGCCAAGCAGCACCCGCAGCGGCTTGGTCGCCTCGGCAAGTCCGAGTGCAGCGATGGCTTCTCCCAGCTCCTCGCGGGTCAGCCGGTCTTTATGGGCAAGGCAATGCCAGAACAGCGCCGCCATCTCGCCAAGCCGCAGCTGGCCCGCCCCGGCGCGTTCGACCAATGCGAACAGCGGCCCCAACTCTTCCTCGGCAGCGACCAGTGCGGAAAAGCTTGGGCGCAGCAAATGCTCGGTTTCGCCGATGGCGAGCGAGGCCTCGCCGCGATGGGGGTTAGGCGAAGAATCCCGCTCACCCTGAGCTTGTCGAGGGGGGCTCACGCGGGCACCACCGCGCCCGAGCTTTCCAGCTGCATGGCATAATTGCGCTCGCCGTTGAAATCGCCGGCATAGTCGAGCTTCTGGATCAGGAAACGCCCGCGCAGCTTGGCCCCGTCCTCGAAGCTCAGCTCATAGTCATCGAGCGTTCCGGCCATGGCATTGGTGCGGATCTGGTTTTCGGCCGTGCTGCCGAGGAAAATGCCCGAAGCAGAGACCGAAACAGTGCGTACGCCCGCTCCAGAAAGCAGCTCGCGCCAGCCGCCGCTGTCTTTGCTGGTGATGACGACCGTGTCGCCGGTGATCGACATTTGCGTGGTGCGCAGACCGGCCACGGTCTGATAGACGGGCGTGGTGGCCCCGTCCGAGATTTTCAACAGGAAGGCAGCGCCTTTTTGGGCGGTCATGTGGTTTCTCCTTGGGGCTGAGGTGGCGCGCGGCCTTCGACAAGCTCAGGCGGAGCGGGGTTGGGATGAGATCGGGCACAACATCCGCTCATCCTGAGCCCGTCGAAGGATCAGGCTGAGCGGGTTAAGGGAAATGGACACAAACAAGTCCCGCTCAGGCTGAGCTTGTCGAAGCCCATGCGCGGCGGTCGCAGTTATTCCGCGAGCAAACGAAAACGATACTCGAGCAATATCGCCCGGCTGCTCTCGCCGCGCTGTTCGGCGCGGGCGCGCAAGAACTGGATGGTGACCACCTGGAAGGCACCCTGGTCGGCAGGGAGGTTCTCGATGCGTTGCTCAATCGAGGCGGCCAGCTCGGCTGCCGCGCCGGGCTGATCGCCGCGGCAATGCAGTTCCAGCGCGATCCGCACTTCGCGGCCCGCATTGCTCTTGCAGCTCCAGTCGGTGCTGGCGCTGGCGGCAATCGCCAGCCAGGGCAAGCTGGTGCGCGATGGCGCTTCTTCGACGATGGCATTCAATTGCGTCGTCAGCGCCGGATCTCCAGCCAGCCAGTCGAGCAGCGCAGCGCGCAGAGGCACTTCCATGTGGCTTATCCTTTCGTGAACAGGGGCCAGAGCAAGGCCGCCTTGCGCCAGCGGGTGGGATCGCTGCGCCGGGCAAGCACCGAATGTTCGGCATGGGCTTCGGCCAAGGCCCGGGCCTTCCCGGCAAGGCTCGCGAAGTCTGGCCGGGTTGTCGCAGTGATCATGTCAGCCGCATCCGTCGCCAGGGCCGCCACAGCGCCGCGACGGCGGCGGGCGGAATTGGCCCCGCGCCGCTGGTCTCGCGCTCGCGGTGCTGATGCGCGGCAAGGCGCAATATGCCGTGACGCAGCGCCTCGGGCAGTGTTTCCCAGCTCGGTGCAAGGCCGGCGGTGAAACGCACCGCAAGACGCGCAGCGTCGCCCGGCACCGTCACCAGCACCCGCCCGCCGCCATCGGCGTCGAGCTCGATGGCATAGGCGCTGGCGGCAAGATCGCTGCGTGGACCGCTGGCGGGGATTGCCTGGACGGCGGTGATCGCCTGGACCGGGCGGGTGAACAGCCTCTGCCAGGCGCTGCTCAGCGGCAGCACTTCCTCGCAAGCTGCCTCGATCGGCATGGAGCCGGTAAAGGCCTCGCAGGTGTCGAGCCCGGCGCGCAGCAAATTGCCCAGCGGCGCATCGTCCTGGGAGGTGGTGATGCCGAGCCATTGTTTGAGTTCGGCCAGCGCAGTCGGCGACAGCACAGGTGGCGTGACGATTGCCCGCTTCATGGCGGTCTCCGTGGTTACGGGTGAAACAAAGGGTGCGCCCGCGCCTCCCCTTCAGGGGAGGGGCAGCGAGACTTGGCGGCTTGCCGCCTAGTCGCAGCGGGGTGGGGGCTCGCCTGCGGCGCTGCGCCAGGAGGACAAACCCCACCCCAACCCCTCCCCTGAAGGGGAGGGGCTTAAGTTGGCCAGGATCAGGTCGAGATCTTGAGCAGCTTGATCGCCTCAGAGTCGAGCACCTGCCCGCCAATCCGTTTGACCGCATAGAAGTGGACGAAGGGCTTGTTGGTGAACGGATCGCGCAGGATCGACGTGCTGCTGCGCTCGGCGATCAGATAGCCGGCCATGAAATTGCCGAAGGCGATCGGCAGGGCATTGGCGGCGATGTCGGGCATGTCGGCGGCCTCGACCACCGGATAGCCGATCAGCCGGTCCGGCTGGCCTTCGGCAATGCCCGGCTGCCACAGGAAGGAGCCATCTGCCGCTTTCAGCTTGCGCACTTCGGCCAGCGTCGCCGCATTCATTACCCAGGTTGCATTCTGGCGATGTCCCGACTTCAGCGAATGGACCAGGTCGATCAGCTTGAGTTCTGGGCTGGTGCCCAAGGTCGCGGCATTGCCGGTCACGGTGAACTGCAAGGTGCCAAACGGCCGGGTGCCATCGGCAACCGCGCTGTTGGGCGCGCCGAGGAAGCCCTTGGGCTGGTTGGTGCCAGTGCCATTGACGAAAGCAGCGCCCTCGGCCCGGGCGAATTCCATCGAGATTTCATTGGCCAGCCAGGGCTCGAGATCGAAAGCGGCATCGTCAAGCATCGCCTGACTTGCCGCCGGGTTGGCGTAGAGTTCGCCCGAAGGAGGCACGATTTCGACGAAAGTCGGCGTAGTGGTCATCGGCCGCGCGGCGGTCTCGCTGACCCAGCCTGACGGCGTGCCGCCAGTGGTGATCAGCTTGCGATAGCCGGCGCTGCCGACTTGCACGACCTGCGCAATCGCGCGGATCGGGCTCATCTTGAGCAGCGTCTCCGAAATCGTCGCGTCGATCGGCCGCGGCACGGCATAGCCGCCATCGGACAGCACCGAGCCGGAAATCGACTTGTGTTCGGGCGGAGTTCCCGTGCGCAAATAGTTGACAAAGCTCTTCACCTCGGGGCTTTGCGCAGCCGAAGAAGCGCCATCGAGCGCCGGCCGGATGGCCGCGCGGCCAACCTTGTCGAGCCGGGCCTTCACTTCGTCGACATCCGAGCGCAGTACGGTGACATTGGCCTCGGTGGCATCGAGACGGTTCGCCAGGTCAAACGATTCGGCCAGCGGATCGCCAGCCGTCGGGTCGGGAGTGTTGGGGGTAGTGGTATCCATGGGGCATTTACCTTTCACAAGAATGACCGTCCCGACCCCGCCAAATGCGGTGCCGGTGGGGCCGGGACAAATTGTGGGTGTGGTCTCCCGGGATTGGCCGGGAGAGCTTGGGTTTGAATATGGTGGCTGCGCGCAGGCGCTGCCGGCCCAGGGTCAAGCCTGGGAGGGCGCGTGAGCGCAGCAATTCATCCGACCTTTTGCGGGTCGGATTCTACATTCTTCTTCTGATCACATCTCAGGTGAGCACGTCCGAGTCGTTAGCCCATTTTGAAAGATTGCGGGTTTTTCGTCAGTAGAGCGATGCCGCAGCTCAGTTCAAAGCACTAGGCATAAAATGTTTGAAAGGAAAAATGGAATGGCGATCTCAATGGCGCGAAATAAATCTATCGGGCTTTCAGGGCTTGAGAGCACAAAATACGAAAATACAATATATAAAATGGAATTTATGATTGATGTCAGGGATAAAATACAAAAATTTATATTTAGAGACGCATCTGAAAATTTTCCTATTATAAAATCGGAAGTTCCTATTGTAAAAATTGATACAATCAAGCAGATTACAAATGTGAAAATAAATAAATACATATATACAAAATTAGGCTCAAACTCAAAATCAACTTGTTGCATTGAATATATAATAGATAAAAAATGGCAAAATATCGTATAATATAGGCAATAGAGAAATAGTCTTTTTATAGTAACAAAACTTTCCGCATGACTGAATATCGGAATTTTCATTGCTATTCTCCGACATTTCCATTCTTAAAATCATTGTAGCCGCTGATGATCAGACTTTCGTTCTTTCGATTTCCGCCAGTCCTGCCTGTGCTTGTGAAAAATAGACCAGCTGCTCCGCCCATTGCCCTCTTGAGCGACATTCCTGATGCTGCGGCATAGACCCCGAAATTGTAGTTTCCAATGGCAATAAACCGCTGATCGATCATCACCTTTCCGTGGCCGTCCCGCAACGTGCTATGTGTCCGCTGGAAATCCAATGGTCCACCGCGTTCGAAAGCCGTTTCTGCAGCAAGATCTCGATTGAGCCACGAGCTATACATACGGGCAGACCTAATCGTATTGGCTATCGAAACACCCTGCGGCACCAACATGGGATTCCCGGAGCGCGGATCGATAATCGCTGCGCCTGATTTTGTCCGATACGCGCGCGCCGGATGCGTTCCAACTTGTGTCCATGGCGTATAGCCCTCCCGTTGCAGCGGGCGATTCGTCGGCGCAGCGCTGGGTTGCTTCCGAGTTGTATGGGCATTGCGGTTTGGGTTGATTGGCACCCCGAAAGTCGCGTCAAGTTCGTCCCGGAACTGCTTGTCCCTGTCGCCAATGACAACAATGTCCCGCTTGGGCTGGGAAGTGCCGGCAGATGTGCCATTTGACAATGCGGTGCGAGAATTTCCAGCTGGGGCCTTCGAATGGCGAGCGCGCGCAGCAGGCCTGATCGCTGCGCCACCCCCGCCATAACTAACCCCCTCACCAGCGCGGGCAAACTGGCCGTTCTCCCGATAATGCCGCTGATTAAACTTCAGCTCAAGAAACCGCTCCGCCGCCTTGCCATACAGACGCTCGCCCGTCCGCAAATAGTGCGCGAACAGAACAGACTCCGCCGACTTCTGCTCCCTGTCGCGTTCGTCTGTGCACGCCTTGGTTTCCAGGAATGCCTGTGCAGCCTCGCCGGTCAGGCGTTCTCCGGTGCGCAGATAGTGGCTGAACAGCAGGTCTTCTGCGGTCTTGGTTTCAATCGAGGTGGACATTTCGGCCCCCATGCTTTGGGTCATAGATTCAAGCGGCGAGATGCACACGCGCGGCGTGCTGCATCGGGTGGGTGACGAGGCTGACTTCAAGCAGCAGGATATCGGTCAGCTCGCGCCCGGCGGCGCTGCGGGTGAAGCCCCGCGCGCGGTAGCCAAAACTGAGGCCGCTGGCCTTGCCCCGCTTCAGCGACAAGCCCGCGCCGCCGTCGGGATTGTCGATCGAGGCAATGACGCGCAGGCCCTTGCTGTCTTCGGCGATGCTCTCGACCCAGCCGATCCGCATGTCGGGCTGGTGCTGCCAGAACAGCGGGATCGGCTGACGCTGCTCTGCAAGCGACCGGACAAAGGCCCCCTTGCGGATGACATCGCCCCCGGCGTCGCGGATGTTGAACAGCGCGGCGTATCCAGCAAATCGCAGGCTCACTTGAGCAGATCCGCTGCGCCCATGCGCACGGCAATGCCGACCAGCAGCAAGGCCAGCGCGCCGCGCACGATCCAGTTCACCGCCTCGCGCCAGGCAGTCGATTTGGCATCGCGCCAGGCGCGCAGCAGCTGGCGCAGTTCGGTGAGATCGCCCTGCGCATTGTCGTCATCGAGCCCCATCCGGCCAAGCACGCGCTGCGCGCCCAGCTCGCTGGCTTCCTCGACAATCGCGCGCAGGGTAACCAGATCGGCCCCGCCTTGCGCCGCCTGGGCGATCAGGCTGGCGAGCATATCCTTGTTGTTCATTGTTTGTTCCCAGCACTTGGGGGCGCTTCCGGCAGACCGAGAAAGGCGCGTTTTTCGGCATCGGTCAGGAAGGTGGCGGAGTTGAGCTGCGCCCAATAGCGTTCGCGGTCTTCCGAAAGCGCAGGCACGCGGTCGAGGTCGATCGCCAGCGGGCTATCCGGAAACCACACGGCCAGCCCTTCGCCCAGCGCCGAAAGCAACTTGCTGGCCAGCGGCAACAGCGTCAGCCGCCACAGCGCGCGGTTGGCCTCGCGGTAATTGGCATAGGTCGAATCGCCCGGCAGC
>JAHFPT010000408.1 GCA_023266625.1 Novosphingobium sp.
CAGATCTGCGACGCCAGCGCGCAGTCCTACATGTTGACCCGCTGGATACGGGGCCGCCACGGCCGCTCGATCTCGCTGGTCGAGGGTATCAAGATGATGACGCTCGATTCGGCCGTTACCTGCGGAATGCTCGATCGCGGTGTGATCAAGCCGGGTTACAAGGGCGATCTGAACGTCATCGACCTTCACAATGTCACGCTCTATCGGCCGCTGCTCGTCAAGGATTTGCCGGCCGGCGCGGGCCGGGTGATCATGCCCACCACCGGCTATCGCGCGACCATCGTCAGCGGTGTGATCACGCGCCAGAACGACAAGGAAACGGGCCATCTTCCCGGCCGCCTTATTCGTGGGCGTCAGCCCACTCCAGAGCGGATACCTGTGGCTGCGTGAGGCGTTGAACATCGGGTCAGGCGTCCCGGACATGTGTTTTTTGGACGCTTGCCGATTACCCGGGACGATGCCGGTTTCCAGAGCGGCAAGGTGGGAGAAGCTATGAAATACAAGCGCCTCGGACGTTCCGGACTCCGGGTCAGTCCGCTTTGCCTTGGCTGCATGAGCTACGGCGACAACAGCCAGCGACCATGGATCCTTGAAGCCGATGACGCGAGGCCCTTTTTCCAGAAGGCGATCGAGGCGGGTATCAATTTCTTCGATACCGCCGATACCTATTCGTTTGGCGCCAGCGAGGAAGTGACCGGCAAGTTGATCTGCGAATTCATGCCGCGCGATCAGGCGGTTATCGCCACCAAGGTGCTCAATCCGGTAGCCGAGAAGCCGGGGCCGAACGGCACCGGCCTGTCGCGCAAGCACATCATGGACGCGGTCGATGGCAGCCTGTGCCGGCTGGGGACCGATTATATAGATCTCTACCAGATTCACCGGTTCCATCGCGGCACACCGATCGAGGAGACCATGCGCGCGCTGGACGATGTCGTCCGGGCCGGCAAGGTCCGCCATATCGGCGCTTCTTCGATGTACGCCTTCCAGTTCGTGCAGATGCAATACGTCGCCGAGATGAACGGCTGGACGAAATTTATCTCTATGCAGAACCTGTACAATCTCGTCTGGCGCGAGGAAGAGCGGCAGATGAACGACTTCTGCATCCAGACCGGAGTGGGTCTGATCCCCTGGGGGCCGCTGGGCGGAGGATTCCTTTCTACAGACTGGCGCCAGACCGAAAAGCAGCACTCAGAGCGTACCCGCGAAACCGGACGCTATGTGACCAAGGCCTATGAAAGGCCGACTGATTACCAGGTAGTCGATGCCCTGATCGAAGTGTCGGAGCGACGCGGCCTGCCGATGGCGCAGGTTGCGCTGGCATGGCTGATCTCCCGCCCGGGCGTCACCGCGCCGATTGTCGGCGCGACCAAGCTGTCTCACCTCGATTCGGCGATTGGCGCGCTTGCGGTCGAGCTGGAGCCGGAAGACTTCAAGGCACTAGACGATTGCTATATCTGGAACCGCAACCTCGGGTTGCTGAGCTAGAGCGGGCCCCCCCCAGACCAGCCCGGAGGCAGCCATGCGCACGACGACTTATTGCTATCCCTGGGATCTGGCGCGGCTGGGTGTGGCACGAACGCTGGGCGAAGTGGCTGGCCATGGCATCGATGCGATCGACCTTGCTGCCAACTATCACCCGATTGACGCGCTTTCGCCGCGCGGCGGGCTGAACCTGTTCAGCGACGCGCGCGGGGCGGTCTATTTCCCTGCCCGAGAGGGTCTCTATGACAGGATCAGGCCCAGCATCCATTCGCCCGAAATTGCGAGGGCATGGCCGGAAGCCGCGAATACGGCAGCCCGCATCGGGCTTGGCCTGAACAGTTGGACAATCACCCTGTTCCAGCCCTGGCTCCGCGACGCGCATCCCGATTGCGCGCGCGTTCTGCCATGGGGCGATCGCAGCGGTTCGGGCGTCTGTGCGGCAAATCCGGACGTTCGGGCATACGTTGCGGCGCTGTGTGCCGATCTGTCCGAACAATTCGGCGTTGCCCTGTTCCGCCTCGAAGGCGTGCTGTCGCACACATTCGATCTCGACTGGCTGCGCCCGCGCAACCTGGTAAGCATTTCACCGCTCGCGCGCACGCTTTCCAACCTGTGCTTTTGCGAGAGCTGCAAGGCGCGGGGCAGGGCGGCGGGCATCGATGTCGCGGCCTTGCAGGTCCGCGTGGTCGGCGCGATCGAGGCGGAGATTGCCGGAGAACCTGGCGGCGAGGGCAGGGCAGGGGCGCTGACCGCCGACGCCGAGCTGATTTCCTTCACGACAAGCCACGTGCGCGCTTCGATAGAGCTGGTGCGCGAGGTAACAGCGCGCGTCGGCCATGCCGCGCGAGTGTCCTGCAATGCGATCACGCCCTATCGATCGCTGCTGGGCGATGCGGGCGACGATGCCTTGCTCACCGGTTTCATCGCGGCGGCCACCCAGATCGATGGAAACGTGCTGAACCCGACCGGGAACCGGCTGGTCGCCGCGCTCAATGCCGCGACCGAAAGCCCGCGCCCGCTGTCCGCGCTCTATGTCACGATCCGCAATCCGACCGTGACCAGCGCAGCGCAGATGGCAGGCGCGGGAGCCGACAAGATGCTGCAGAACCTTCAGGCCACCGCCGA
>JAHFPT010000409.1 GCA_023266625.1 Novosphingobium sp.
CGCAGGGCCAGCGCCAGGCGCAGTGCGAGATCGCTCTTGCCGCTCGCCGTCGGCCCTGCAATGAGCACCAGCGGTGGCGGCTGGTCCGCGTTGACTGGGAAGTTTTTGGTGCTCATTGCCCGGCTGATAGCAGACACGGCGGCGCTGTCGCTAACCCAGGATATCGAGGCCCGCCTGAACGAGGCGGGAATTTCGGCATCGGTATCGGGCTGGGGCGATTCGAGCGGCATCCAGCTGAGGGCCGAGGGCACAGATCCCGCCGCGCTCGCCAAGGCTCTCGATGCACAGTTCAGCCCTTCCGACTTGCTGATTGCCGACCATCTGCCGCTCGTCCCCCGCGTCTTCGTTTCCGACATGGACTCCACCATGATCGCTGCCGAATGCATTGACGAACTCGCCGATTTCGCCGGGATCAAGCCGCAGATCGCGGCGATCACCGAGCGGGCCATGCTGGGCGAGCTCGATTTTGTAAGTGCCCTTCGCGAGCGCGTCGGGCTGCTGCGCGGCCTAACCGAAGGTGCAATTGCCGAATGCCTGGCAAACCGCATCGCGATGATGCCCGGTGCGAAAGTGCTGGTCGAAACGCTGAAATCGAAAGGCTGCCGCACCGTGCTGGTGACTGGCGGCTTTCACCAATTCGCCGATCCTGTGGCCGAGGAGCTTGGATTTGACCGGGTGGTGGCCAACCGGCTGGATATTGTGGACGGCAAGCTGACTGGCGGGCTGATTGGGCCGATCACCGACTCATCGGTCAAGCGGGCGGTGCTGCTGGAGGAAGCCGCCCTGCTCGGATCGGGCACTATCACCCTCGCCACTGGCGACGGCGCCAACGACATTCCGATGTTGGAGGCCGCAACCTATGGCATCGCCTTCGCTGCCAAGCCCAAGGCCCGCGCCGCAGCAAATGGCTGGATTGACCGGGGCAATCTGACCGGGGTGTTGCAATTGCTGGGCATCCCGGTTGACGAATGGGTCTGGGAATGAGTTCAAGCGATTGAAATAATTCGCGCCGGGTTGACGAAATACTAACCGGGAATTGCAATAGACCGGCCATGGATTTGGCCTTGTATTGCAAGTTTGAAGAAATACTGCCGTCCGCTGGTGCGTGGCACGGCGTGGGGGGCGAATCAGTGCCCTCCGAAGCAGCTCTGCAGGCGATGGTGGCGCGCTTCGCTGCCGCACAGGAAGTTCGCCAGGAAGTACCGCTGATCCACCCGGATCGCCGTCCGTTCCAAACCGATTGGCACAGTGCATTGAAGCATTTCCGCGTGCTGGAAAGCGACAAGGAACGCACGCGAGAAGCCTTCCACGTTTTCGAGGCATTACCCTGGGTCGGCATGATCGATGCTACCTGCACATTTCTCACCAGCGAGCAAGGCAAGGCGATTTACGCCAGCGAACCATTCCTGCCCGCCGTTCTCGACGATCACGCCACGCTGCGCCGTCTGCCCAAGGGCAGTCTGGCGCATGCCTATTGCGACCACATGGAGCGCGAGCAGCTGTCGGCGGCGGGATTGATCGCCGAATACGAGGAATGGCGCGGTGGCCGCGTGCGGCTGGACGACAAGGTCGAATGGTATGCCGACCGGCTGCGCGATACCCACGATCTGCTGCACGTGCTTTCGGGCTTCGGCCGCGATGCGCTGGGCGAACAATGCGTGCTGGCCCTGGTCTTCAAGCAGCGGCCCAGCATCGGGCATCTGTTCGTCGGCTATGCCGGTGCGGCGCTGACCCGGCTGCGATCAGCCTGGAAAGTCCCGGTGGTGCGCGCTGTGTTCGAGGCGCGCAGGATCGGCAAGGCCTGTCTGCCGATTGCCGAACAGCCGATCCTCGATCTGCTGGCCATGCCGCTGGATGAGGTGCGCGCGCGGCTGAACATGCGCCCGGCGCACTATTATCACGAAGCCCACCGCATCTGGCGCGAGGCAGGCACCGATCCCAAGCTGGTGCTGATGAAGGCGGTGGGCTGAGGGTTCAGGCGGCGTAGGCGAGACCGAGGCGTTCGGCTTGCTTGTGTAGCCGTTTGTCGCGGGTAAAAATGAGGCCGCCTTCGATGAGGCGCACCGCAGCAATCAGATGGGTATCGATGAAACCAATGCCCTTGTTGTGCAACTCGAGCCATTCGATCATCGCGATCACTTCCGAATGCGAGGCAGCAATGGTTTGCGGCAACTCCTGAAGCTCTTCGAGAACGGCCTGTCGCGACTTGATGGAACCGAGTGCGATTTCGCCATAAACAATCGGGTGCATCACCACCCATCGGCGTTTGAGCAGACCTGCCAGTTCCGCATCGCCCTTGTTGATATGGTCGATCCAGACCGAACTATCGACAAGGACTTTCGGTGGAGGCATTAGTCCGGATTGACGAAGCGCGGCGGACGGCGGCGGGGCGCTGCCCAGGCATCAGGATCGCTACCGCCAAGTGCAATCAGTCGCTGCGCTGCCAGCCGCTGCCGCATCTCGACGAGCGCCTGCCGGACCAGCACGCTGGTTTCCTCGATCCCCAGCCCATCACGGAGGTCTTGAAGCAATTTGTCATCAATGTTGACGGTGGTGCGCATGCATTTCAAATAGCATCAAATGATGCGCATCGCAATACCGTTCAGC
>JAHFPT010000050.1 GCA_023266625.1 Novosphingobium sp.
AGGTTTCGTGGACAAAGGGTATCCAAAGTTTGATTGAAGCGAGTGCGACGAAGCCAAGGTATGACTCGCGCGTTTTGTCGTAGCGCGTCGCGACCCTTCGCCAGTTCTTAAGCTTATTGAAGAGGCGCTCGATGAGGTTGCGCCATTTATATTTGACGCGATCATTCGGGGCCGGGTTACGGCGGTTGCTTTTGGCGGGGATAACCGCCTCGACATCGGCCTTGGCTATCTCTTCACGGATAATGTCGGCATCGTAGCCGCGATCTGCAAGGAAAGCCTCGATCTTGTCTCTGATCATCCGGAACAGCGGCGCAAAGCCTTGTACATCATGTGTCTGCCCCGGCGTTAGGATATATCCAAGTGGACGCCCTTGAGCATCACATCTGACGTGGAGTTTGGTGCTGAACCCGCCGCGCGATCGGCCAAGCGCCTCGGTTTCCTGAGTCCCCTTTTTATGCCGACTGCACAATGATGTGCCCGGACCACGGTGCTATCGATCATGTCGGCTGTGCCATCGCGGCCTGCCATTTCTGCGAACGTTTCGAGCATGGCCTCGAACATCCCGATTTCGACCCACCGTCGGTAGCGCCGAAACACACTGTTCCACTTGCCATATTCATCAGGGAGGTGGCGCCACTGGGCACCCGTCCGCGCTATCCACATCATGCCTTCGAAATATAGCCGGTTGTCTTGGGATGGACGGCACCCTCGGCCGCGCTCAGATGGCAAAAGCGGCCCGATCAACGCCCATTCTTCATCCGACACCCCAATCCGCTCGCCCAATTCTGCCTCCCAAAAGACAGCTTTGAATCAAGGCCAGAGTCCCCTGTCAACCTTTGTCCACGAAACCTAGTTCTCGGCCAGATTACAAACGACCTGCGGTTTTTCAGAGGGACGTTTCGACATTCAAATTTGTTGAGATACTGCACGGCGAGCATAAACTGCGTTTTCCCTTCGGGCCGTTGCCCGTTTTTCTAATCCGCATATTTGCCAAAGCGGGCATGTAGAATAAGACGCTCGGCATGTCTGACCTTTCCAGCCAACCAGAACGAAACCGCGAAGGGGCCAAGCCATCGAAGGCTTTGACCTTGAAAGGGCAACGGACACGATCTGCGATCCTGGACGCAGCCGAGCGGCAGTTTGCCGAGCGTGGCTTTGAGGGCGTGTCATTACGTCAGATCATGGACGAGGCGTCGGTCCAGATGGGCCAGATGCAATATTATTTCCCGACAAAAGATTCCGTGTTCTCATCTGTGATCGAGCGGAGACTGGATGACGTCAACCGCGCGTACCAGGAGGCTGTGGAATCTCTGGACATCCTGGCATTGCGCGGAAAGGTCGATCTGCCGTTGGTCATTCGGGCAGTGACTGCGGCATCTCGCGCGTGGCTCTCTGCGCCGGACATCGGCAGGCACCGTTATCTTCGCATGCTGGCGCTCAGCACTATGAGCTTCGATCAACCGGAATATGTCCGCCGCCATGGGGAGACTTTTCGGCCGCTCAACGAGCATATTGTTGCGGCCATATCCCATTGTTTTCCGGATGCGCGTCCAACACGTGTACGCGCTGCCTATCATCTGATCGAAACCAACCTCCTGTCGATCTATGTGAACATTGATGCGTTACTGCAACGATCGGGGATCTCGCGGTCGACCGAAGCTGTACATGCGCTTTACGACGATCTGGAATCGTTTTTGGTGGGCGGCGTGGAACAGCTTCTGGGGCGCTGATTACCACGCCCTATCAAAAGCAACAGCTAGATTTGTCCATTTTTTAGTGCGATCGCACCAAATATCCACTTGGCAGTCGGGAATTGAGTCCTGGCCAGCTGAGGGACAAAGGGAGAGGACCATGGTGATTTTGAAGGCACGCGTGCGTGCATCGTCCATAGCTTCGGCTGCATCGGTAATTGCGCTCTTCTGGGGAGCCGCTGCGTTCGCCCAGGATACGGCAGCGGCGCCCGATTCCGGCATCGAAGACATTGTCGTCACAGCGCAGAAAAGCGCCGAAAACCTCCAGAAAGTACCTATCGCAGTTACCGCTGTTTCCGGAGCAATGCTGGAGCGGGCCCAGATCAAGGATATTCAGGGTCTCGCCAACTCGATCCCCAACGTTCAGATCAACAGCTTTTCCAACTCGCCGGATTCCGCCGTGTTCACGATCCGCGGCGTTGGCGTGAACGACGCCGATCCCTATGTCGGCACCACGGTTTCTGTGGTGGTCGATGGTGTCCCCGTTGGTGTCAACACGGCGGCGCTCCTCTCCCTGTTTGACATTGAGCGGGTCGAGATATTGCGCGGCCCACAGGGCACATTGTTCGGCGCGAACACGACCGGCGGCGTCGTCAACGTCATCACCAAGCAACCGACTGGCGAGTTCGGCGGAGAGGCGCAGGTCGTCTATGGCAATTACAATCGCCTGGACCTCAATGCAGCCATGAATTTTCCGATTACGGATAGCCTCGCGGCCAAGGTCAGCATCCTGCATACCGGATCGGACGGGTTCTTTCGCAATTATCTGGACAATCGCCGCATCGGCAAGCGCGATATGACATCGTTGCGCGGCTATCTGAAATATGATTCCGGAGCCTATGACGCGACGCTGATTGGCGAGTATGGCCGTACTCGGAACGGATCACAGACCGGTGTCCTGATCGCTGGACCGGGCGAGTTGTTCTACACGCCGGGAGAATCCGGATCGGGCTTCAATTTCAAGCGCGGTCTGAGTAGCGACCAGCCGGACTATAATAATCGGGATAGCTACAGTGGGACACTGACTCAAAATCTCGAAACCGGGATAGGGCAGCTCGTCTCCATCAGCAGTTACCGCCAATATAAAAACGATCTTTACAGCGACGATGATGCAACAACGCGCGTTCTGCTTCAGACCCGTCGCAACTCAAAACAGCATCAATATTCTCAAGAGTTGCGTCTACATACGGACCTGACCGATGGGATCAAAATGATCCTGGGCGGATTTTACTTCAATCAGGAATATGATCTGCAGCAGAAGACCAAATTGGATGGTTTTGCGCCGGGCGTGGGCCAGCCGCAGAGCCAACACCAGAAGAACTGGTCGATTTCCGGCTTTGCGCAATTCTATGCGCAGTTGACTGATGCGATAAGGCTTCAGGCTGGCATTCGATATTCACATGAGAAGACGAGCGCTGTGTCCACCACGGCCAATAGCTTTACGACAGTGCCCGGCGGCCCGGCAGGCTTCGACGATCCGGTCATTCCAGGCAGCCTCATTGTCGCCAGCGGTAAGCAATCCTGGGATAATGTCGGGTATAAGGTTGGCCTCGACTGGCAGGCGACGTCAGCTGTTCTTGTTTACGGCTATTATGCCCGTGGCTTCAAATCGGGCGGTTTTACCGGACGCATCGCCGTCGAGCAGGATATCGGCCCGTTTGATCCCGAGCATCTCGACACGTTTGAAGTCGGTGCAAAGGCCGACCTGTTGGACCGGCATTTGCGCCTCAACCTTGCAGCATTCTACAATGACTATAAGGACATGCAGGTCACGCAGAACCTGACCTACCTGGATGGTCGGAACTCCGCAGCGATCCGCAACGCGGGCGGCGCGAAGACGAAAGGCGTCGAACTGGAGGCGACGGTCCTGCCGGTTGAAGGCATCACCCTGAATGGTTCAGTGGCCTATCTTGATGCCTATTACACGCGCTACGACACATTCGTGCTGGATGCATCGGGTTCGACGGTGGCTGTCAGCTATGCCGGCAACCGCCTGATGAATGCTCCGAAGTGGAATGCGACGGCCGGGTTCACGATAAAGCAGCCGGTGGGAAGCGGCAATGTCACCGCATCGGGACAGTATAGTTATACCAGCAGCAAATATACCGCCTTTACCGATCGTCCGACCGAGCTGGTTACACCCGTGAATCTGGTCAATGGCAGCCTGTCCTGGGCTCCGGATGGCGAGGCCTGGTCGATCGGATTGTGGGGCCGCAATCTCCTCAACGAGAAATATTACGGCCAGAAGCTGACCTTGGTGGGAATCGGCACATTGGCGTCACTGGGCAACCCCCGCGAATATGGCGTCGATCTGAAAGTGCATTGGTAACATAGCCGGCCGACCGCGGACGATTGAACGCGGTCGGCCATTCCAAATTAGCTATTAGAGGGAAGATGTATGATCGCTATTCCGTTGGAAGATCGTATCGCATTACAGGACCTGATGACCGCTTATTGCTACGCGGTCGATAAGCTTGCGAATGTTGAGGAGCTGCTCGCTCTGTTCACTGAGGGCGCTGTACTTGATTTTACGCAGATCGGTCTGCCGCTGATGAACGGTCATGGGGAGATCAAACAATTCTTCGATCGCGTGTTCGCAGACATGAGTCACCACGCCCACTATATCTCCAACTTCCGGCCCGTGCGTTATGAGGGCGGAGCGGCCGCCATGACCGCCTATGTCATTGGCATCGGCCGTGCCCGAGATGGCAACACAGTCGAGGTGAATGTTCAGTATCTGTTTGAGGCTGTTAGACAGTCCAGTGGGTCTTGGCTTTGTGAGCGCTACTCGATGTTCTCGATGATGCCTTTGCCCGGATCCCTTACCGAAATTCACGGCGAACACTGAACGGCCGACGCCTTTCCAGGAGGAACATGATGGCCACGACATTGGAACGGCCGACCTATCCTACGCATCCCGACGCACGCGCGCCCGCCGCGCGGGGCGACGCGATCACCGGCGATCGCTACTGGTCAAAGGATTTCGCGGACCGGGAATGGACGCATATGTGGATAAAGGTTTGGCATCTTGGAGGGCGCGTCGCGCAACTGGAGGAACCAGGCGACTTCATCGTTCACGATTTCAAGCATGAATCGGTGATCATGGTGCGGCAGGAAGACGGGACGATCCGCGCCTTCTTCAATGTCTGCATGCATCGTGGCAACCGGTTGGTGACAGTGGAAGAGGGCGGTGTCGCCGACAGCTTTTCCTGCACCTATCATGGCTGGAAATGGGGGATCGATGGCAAGCTGAACTGGGTGCAGGACCCTGAAGATTTTCCGCAAGGCAATCCCTGCGGGAAACTGAAGCTCAAGGAATTGCGATGCGAGACGTGGGGTGGATTCGTCTTCTGGACATTCGATCCGAATGCGAAGCCATTAGTCGATTATCTCGATCCGATCCCGACGCTGTTCGCAAACCGCGATCTTGAAAATTATACTCGGGTGGTCTGGCGCACGCTGCGGGTGAATACCAATTGGAAGTTTGCGTCGGACAATTTCAACGAAGCCTACCATATTCCGTCGGTTCATCCGCAGTTTCAGCCGATGATTGACGATCATTATGCGACGACGCTCTTCGAGATGTACCCTAATGGGCACAATCGCATGATCGAAATGCTGCAGCCGTCGAGCCGCTATCCCGATGCACAGCAGATGAAGCCGTTATGGGCTGAAGTGCTGCGCGAGTGGGACATCGATCCGGTGGATTTCGATGGCCGGGCGCAGGACGCGCGGGTTGCACTCCAGCAGGCCCGTCGGCGTCTGGGTCCAGCGCGTGGACACGAGCATTTCACGCGAATGACCGACGACGAACTGACAGACCAAATGCATCACACCTGTTTCCCCAATCTGACACTGACGGCGACGCCGGAAGGGCTGCATGTTTTTCGCACGGAACCCGATGCCCAAGACCCCAACTGGTCGACGTTCGATTACTGGTATCTTGTACCGCATGTCGGCGGCGCGACGGAGGTGGGAACACTTTACGGCATGCGACCCTATGTCGAGGCGGAGCATGAAACGGGGAGCTTCTCAGATTATGAAGCAACCATCGCCCAAGGGGATTTTCTTGCGCAGGATTTGTCTCTTGCAGTGACCCAGCAGCGCGGCCTGCGATCCATGGCGTTTGGCGATTGTTACCTGGCCGGACAGGAGACGCGTGTCCGCCGTTTCCACGAAGTGATCAACGATTATCTCGAAGGGCGTCGCTGAGCGTTCTGCAAACTAAAGGAATTCACGATGAAGCGGATGCCCGGAAAAGTGGCGCTGGTAACCGGCGCCGCTTCGGAACAGGGGCTGGGATATGCCATAGCAGCAACCCTTGCCGAGCAGGGCGCCAATGTCGTTGTCACCGATATTGACTATGCGCGCCTCGAAAAGAGCGCATCCGGGATCGGTGAGCCTGATCAGGTTGCCCATATCAGGCAGGATGTAGGCGACCAAACCGATTGGGATGCCGCGCTGGCGCTGACGCTGGACCGGTTCGGTCGCCTGGATGTGCTCGTCAACAATGCGGGCATTTCGCAGATGCGGCCAATGGACGTTGTGCAGGAGGATGAGTTTGATCGGGTCATTCGCATCAACTTGAAAAGCGTTTTCCTGGGCAGCCGTATGGCGATGGCGCAGATGCGCCGGCAGGGTAGCGGTGGGTCGATCATCAATATGTCGTCAGTGGCTGGCATTGTCGGCTTTGTCGGTACGCCGGCCTACACAGCCAGCAAAGGCGGCGTCAGGATGATGAGTAAGACGATCGCGCTGGAGGGCGCGGCAGACGGCATCCGCTGCAACAGCCTTCATCCCGGCGTCATGTGGACGGAAATGCAGCAGGTCACCATCGACTCCTCACCGGGAACCTTCGAAGCCACCCGGGACCTGATTCCGATGCGCAAGCTGGGAACGGCGCAAGACATCGCCAATGCGGCGCTGTTTCTGGCTTCCGACGAAAGCCAATATGTCACCGGGACGGAGATTATCGTCGATGGAGGCCTGACTGCACAATAGGCGTTGTCAGTTGAGCGCCGGGTCCGCCGCTTTGTGCACTTGTCTTTCTGGCAGGAGCCAATGCGTCAAGAGGCCCGATATTGTGGCGAGGAATATGGCATGGCGTCTATTGCGTGCGCCCAGCCGCTGTTGCGCTTTGGCAAAATGAAAGCGTACGGTGGCCATGGTTAATCCAAGGACAGCGGCGACTTCTTCGTCCGTCAGTCCATTGGCACTCAGATACAAGCAATGGCCTTGTCGCGCAGAAAGCGTTGGCGTGTGCTTGTCGGTGCGCGTGGAATTGGTCGCTGGCGTCTTCTCTCCTCCTGTTGACGAAGTGATATCTGCGGCGGCTATCGGCATGCTCATCTGATCACGCTTCGGCACGCGCGACTGGCCAATCCCGCGTCTGGCTGAAATCAGCGCCACGTCTCGCGCTCAGGTGAAGGAGCGGCATATCGGCCATGAAGGCGTCCGATGCCTTGTCCTTTCGCGCCCAATCGATGAGTTCGCGACGCTTTACTATTGCCCATCGCCCTTCTTTGAAGGCGTATTCATCGATGTAGCGTCCCGCCATGAAGAGATCGACCGCTTCTTCCTCCACAGTCATTCGATGCCAGGCAAAGAAATAGACCTCGCCGGTGGCGGTGTCACCATCGACCTCTAGGTCAATCTGACCAATTAGATGCTGACTTCCCGCCATGTCGGCGAGAAAACTTTGCGCGAAATCGGTGAACTGCTGCCCAGATCCACGGAGCAGGCCGCAGTCGACATCTGCGTCGTCATGAAACGCGCGCATCTGTAACGCCGGATCAAGGCGATCCTGCCCCCGCATATAGTTCATGATTGCTCGCTCAATATCGCGTCGCGCCACAAGATCACGGACTTCAGCCTCAAAGTTCATCGTGCATTCTCCGCGAGTTTCAGATTAGTTCCAGAAGGCATATACCGGATCTTCAGGGCCGCGGCTGCCATGCAGATCGAGCGCCGCATACATGCCTTCGGACATCTGCCGGCTTGTCTTGTCGACGCGACTCCAGTCACTGACGTAGGTGCGATCGGAAATCTTCCAGACGCCATCGCGGCGTTCAAAACGATCAATGTAGCGACCGCCAGACAGCATGTCCGACTTGCCCTCTTCAGTATCCGTCATGGTCGATACGGCGACGACATAAGTCTCCCCAACGGCACGATCCCCATCGACCTCGATCCACTGATTCGCGATCGAATGGAATGTCTGATCGAACACGGTCTGAACAATGCGGCATATCTCGGTAGCGAAATCTTGCCCATTGCCATTGAATACGCCGCTGACGACCGTGCTATCATCATGAAAGACGCTGCTAAGCAGCTCCTTATCGGCCCGATCCACGCCGCGGCAATAAGCCATTGTTAGATTGGCGATCTCCTGCCTTGCGATAATGGCTGCCACTCTCTCGGGGGAAGGCTCATGGTTCATCTGCGCTTTTCCTCTCATTTTCCTAACATTGCTGGCTTTAGCGACCGCAAGAAGAGCAGTTCCGGCGTCCTGTGTGCCCTGGCCACCGGTTGGCACATGCGTGGCAAGCAAGGGCAGGGGCGGAATATCAAAGGCACCCGGCCAATTGACATTTGTGTCGAGTACATAGGTCCGATGCGTGAGGCGCCACTGCCCGGATATCCGTTCGTGCCTGTCGAGATACCGCCCGCAGATGATGCGTTGATAAGACGCGCCGTCCGCTTCCGGGCTTTGTGCATAGGCCATGACGTAACTTTCGGAACGGGCTTCATCGCCATTCGTCTCGACCCACATCTGACAGGTTCGGTGATGCGTGACAGGCTGCCCCCTTTGCGCGCCGGTCAAAATCGTCGCAAAGACACTGGCCGGCCCGTTGAAGAAGCGATAATCGACTGTACCATCCTCATGATAGCAGTCGGCAAGGAGACCTTCGTCGGCCCGATCCACACCGCGGCTGTGCTGGGCAATGCGGTTGCAGATATCCTGAACGTCGCCAATTCCGGCAATGGAAGGAAGCTTGCTCATCGCATTGTCTCGCCATTGTCGATGACGACATGCGTGCCGGTGATCTGGCGGGATTCTTCTGACGCAAGGAAAAGCACCAGATTGGCCACATCTTCCGGAATGCCTTGACCCATGGCCTGGATCTGATCGAGGCCAGCTTCTCCTTCCGGCAGTTCACCAAGCGCCTGTCGTGTCATAGGGGTGTCGTGTGCGCCTGGCGCGATAGCGTTGACGCGGATCTTGTATCCCTGTTCCTGGCAATGAACGGCGATGCTTCTGGTGAGCGCGATGATGCCCGCCTTGGCTGCGCTATAGGCGGGGATCACGCCGATACCTTTAGCGCAGCCACAGAGGCTACATTGATGATCGAGCCGCCGCCAGTCTTGGTCATGACCGGCAGGGCCGACTTGCAGCCCAGGAAACATCCCTCCACCATGACCTGCATCTGGAAGCGGAAATCCTCCAGTTCGCATGCTTCAACATTGGCGAACCGGACGAGACCGGCATTGTAGACCAGCACGTCCAGCCTGCCAAAGCGGGCAATCGTCGCGGCGACTGCCTCCTGCCATTGGCCTTCGTCCCGAACGTCTTGCCGAACGAAAATCGAGCCGGGAATCTCGGCCGCGATTGCGCGGCCGAGTTCCTCCTGAACGTCGGTGATGACGACGCTCGCGCCCTCGCTCGCCAATTTCCGGGCGTCGGCGGCCCCAAGTCCGGAGGCACCGCCGGTGATAAGCGCCACTTTCCCTTCAACACGACCCATTATTGACGCTCCAATTAGAAGTTGAAGGTAGCCGAACCGCCGAACTGACGGGGCGGCGCATAGCCGGCAATGCCGCCATAGCCGGGGGAGTCGTAGACTGTGGACAAGTATCGGCTGTCCAGCAGGTTCTTCGCCCAAAAGCCGATCGACCACTTCTTGCCTTCAGGGAAGAAGGTCAGCGTCGTATCGACCAGATGCGTCGGCTGGATCTTGGAGCGCGGCGTATCGAGGATCGCGGTGTAATATTTGCTGGCCGTATAGGCATAGGTTGAATCACTGACCAATTCAGCCCCGTTGCCTACTGGAATCACGAAATTCACCCCGAAAGTGGCGCTCCATTTCGGTGCGTTCTGGAGCCGGTAGCCTTTGAGATCCAGTGTGCCGCCTGAGAGCGGATCCTGGAAAAGGAAGGTCTTGTACTTGGCATCGAGATAAGCGAGCGACCCATGCAGCGTCACGCCCTCAACAGGCACCGCTGTTGTCTCGAACTCAAATCCCTTAATCTCGGACTTGCCGGCATTGAGGATGCGATTGCCCTGGGTGTTCGTGTCCGTATCGAAATAGATCTGCGCAACCTGCATATCGCGATAGTTGGTATAGAACGCCGCCAGGTTGGTCCGCAGGCGACGGTCGAGGAAGTCCGCTTTCAGGCCGGCCTCGAACGTATCAACGGTTTCCGGATCGAAGGGATTGGCGCCATCTGCCGGAACGCCAACGCGCGCGGTGAATCCGCCGGATTTGAAGCCACGAGTCCAGCTTCCGTAGATCAGCTTGTGATCGCCGATTTCATAGTCGGCACCCAGTTTCCAGCCGACATTGTTCCAGCTTTCCCTGCCGCCGGTCGTGAAGCTGCCAATGACGAAATTGCCTTCCCCGGTATAGTTGGACCCGGCGGGGTCACCAATGCTGGTGATCAGGCTAGGTGCTGATACGGTACGTTCATGACTGTAACGGATGCCCGCTTGCAGTTTCAGGCGATCGGTTGCCTGCCAATATCCCTGGGCAAATCCGGATATGGAATAATTGTCCTGATTCTGGAGATTGATCTGCAGTAGGCCAGGCGCTGCGAACTGCAGGCGATAGGCCTGGATATGATCATAATGATCCTTCAGGTAGAAACCACCGATCAGTAGGTTCACATCGTCATTGACTTCTATGTTGCTGCGCAGCTCCTGGCTGAACTGCCATCCACGCGTGCGACGATATGTGTCGTTCTTAAAATCTGTGGTGCCGTCCTGATCGGTATATTCCGTCAGCTTGAACTTCTTGTATCCGGTGATCGACGTCAGATCACCCAGAGGCGTGTTCCGCCAATTCATAGTCAGGCCACCGCTGTAGGTGTCCATATTTGAGATATCGGGAACGCTGTTATTGGCGCCGAAATATTTGTCCGGCGCATAACATTGCCCACCCCCAGCGCAGGGGCCAACATACATGCCGTTATTGCCAGGCGCTTCGTATATCGCTTCGCCGGCGTAAGCTCCGCTGATGACGATGGGAGAACCGTTGCGTGCATTGGCATATTCGCCCTGCAACGTCGCATCGAAATCTGGCGTAGGAGTAAAGCGCAGGTAGCCGCGGTATGCCTCGAGATTCTTTCTGCCCATGTCCGATCCATCGACAACGTTCGTGACCCAGCCTTCGCGCTGCGTATGGATGGCCGCGATCTTTGCCGACAGGACGTCCTTGATGATCGGAGCCTCGATGGATCCGGTGACGTCGAAACGGTTGTAATTGCCGTAGGCAGCCTTGAAGGTGCCGCCGAAATCTCCGGTCGGCTGTTTGGTGACGACATTGATGACGCCACCAGTCGTATTGGCGCCGAACAGGGTGCCCTGTGGGCCGCGAAGGACTTCGATGCGATCGACATCGTAAAGGTCGAGCAGTGCGCCCATTGAGAAGAATTGCGGAACGCCATCGACGACGATGGACACGGTATTGCCAGCATAAGGATCGGGTTCGATCACACCGATGCCGCGGATCGTGAATACGGCGCTTTGCGGGGTGTTTGAGAAGTTATCGATCTGGACGTTGGGGATTGTGCCCTGCAACGCCTGCAAGGTCGTCGCTTGTGCAGCCCCAAGCGCCTCGCCGCCAATGGCGGTGACGGAGATCGGCACATCCTGAAGGTTTTCCGACTTCTTCTGTGCGGTGACGACGATGTCCTGAACGCCGCCCTGATCCTCATCCGCGGCCGATTGGGCGACAGCGATGCCAGGCAAGAGCGCGAGGACCGAGATCGTCGCCAGGATATGCGCGCGGACGATATGCGTAGAATGATTTTTCATTGTAACCTCCCCATCATTTTCTTTGTGAGATTTCGGAAATCGATTGTCTTGGCGCTGGCCTCACCAGGCGTGTTTTCCGCCATTCCATTTGAGGAATTCGCCGGTATCGTCGATTGACCAGTTTGCGGTGATCGACCGGATCCCGCTTGCGCTCTCTGCGGGCGTGATCTCCGCACCGGGGCCGCCCATATCGGTCTGCACATAGCCCGGATGTATGAGACCGACCACGACCCCACGATCCTTGAGATCAATGGAAACCGACCGCATCAGTCGGTTAAGCCCCGCCTTGGCGGCGCTGTAAGCGTAGAGTCCGCCATACGGCCATGTCGATGCGCCCAACTGACTTGTCAGGGTCATGACTTTTGAACCAGACGGCATCAGCGGAAGAACGGCCTGCAGAACCCGTAAAGGCGCCTTCAGAAGGATGTTCAGGACCTCGTCCCATGCATCCCAGTCAGAGCTTTCGAGTTCAGCTTCGTAAGGCCCAATAATCCCCGCGACATTGTAAAGCACGTCAATCGAGGCGGGGCTTATTCCGGAAACTGCTGCCTTGACCGAAGCATCGGACCCAACGTCCATCTCGACGATCTTGAGATTTTGATGGTCTGACGCCATCTTTTGCAGACCATCCGCCTTCGCTGGATCACGGCAAAGGGCATAAACGGTATCCCCCGTTTCGACATATTGGCGTGCGAGCTCAAATCCGATGCCACGACCGGCGCCAGTGATCGCTATATTTGCCATGTTAACGGCGTCCTTCGAGATAGTCGTTGAGGATTTCGTGGAAGAAGCGGACGCGGGTTTCCTGCCCGGTGAGATAGGCGTCGGTATAGCCACGTGAGTGCATGCCACGCTGCTGTCCCTCGGCCAGCATCATGTCCTGATAGACGATCTGCCCCTCGATCTCCGGCACGCCCCGCCCATTGTCGAAGTCCCGCACCTCTTCCTCAACCTCGCGCAACGGGCGGATGCCGGCCATGATCGATTCCACTTCCGTCTGGCTCTCCACGGGGAAAGCCATGCACCACAGGTCGAACGTGCATTTGTTCGGGTCCGTGGCGTGCGGTTCGGTACGGAAGAATATCCAGTTGTCCGGCAGGAAGGAGATGGTGACATTGGGGAACATCACCGTGTGCGGGCTATCCGTGATCTGCTCGTCGTCCATTTTTTCGTAATGAACATACCCGCGCTCCCGCCACAGCCGCCGCTTGGCATCCTTCAGGTCCAGCCAGCCCTGCATGGTCTTGGTTTCGAAATCGGGATAGCTGTCCGGATCGATATCCCACTGGCGCAGCAGCGCATCGAACGGCTGCGGCGAACCTTCGGGTAGGCGATCGGAGAGCGATGGACGCATCGGCTGGACGGTGCGGCCGTGCCCGTTCGGGAACATCTCATGCCGGGCAGTATCAACGTCCTGATCGATGATCGGCGGCACTTGTGGATGGGCGGTCCGGGTGTGATAGCTTTCCGAGAAATTGTCGGTCGCAAACTTCCAGTTGGTGTTGAGGTTGATCTTCATCGCGAAGACCCGCACACCCGTTTCCATCGGATAAGCGTCATAAAGGTCTGGCATTGGCGCGAGGTAATCGAGCAACTCAGGAGCCTTATCGTCCATCGTGTACCAGACCATGCCGCCCCAGGTGGCGCAGCGCAGTTCCTTCAGCGTCAGCTTTCCGCACGGATTGCCCTGCGGAAAATCATGCGCGTCCTGCGCATAGGCGAGCACGCCGTCCTTGCCCCATACCCAGCCATGATAGGGGCACTGGAAACTGTCCGCCGCGGCGCTGTCATTGACCAGGCGCATCCCGCGATGCTGGCAGGCATTGTAGAAGGCCTTGATAGACCCGTCCTCCTGCCGCACGCAGAAGACGCTCTCGTTCATGAAGTCGTGGACGATATAGTCCCCCGCTTCCTCAAGCTCAGCCGTCCGGCCCGCGACATGCCAGATACGGGTCCACATATGGTCCCATTCCGCCTGCATGAAGTCCTTCGACGTGTAGCGATCGCCCGTGATCGGATCGCCACGCAGGTTCGCGACATCACGACCGTCTATCGTGAGCGGATGCTTCTCAGGTTGACCCATTATATCCTCCAGCGACCATGGGTTAGGCGCACAAACCAATGATTTCCGCAGGAGAGAGACCGCCAGCGTCGTAAACTTGCGCCGCACGCAACATTGATTGCGCTATTCGCTACATCGCGGACCATTGTCCGACCTCTCTTCTGCTGATCGCCTTGGTCAGCTTGTGAGAAGCTTTTGGCTTAAATCGGTCGGTCGTCCAACCTGTTAAATTAGTCAGGTTTTTGGGCGAGGCGTTCCAACCCAGCGGCAAAGAAGCGGATTGTCGCTTCCGCTCGTCGATCAAGCGCGCGTGACGAATGATGATCGCGGCTCAAGTCATCAAGAAAACCGGGGTCCTGGACCATGAAGATGAGCGCCGCTTCTACCAGGTACATACCGTAGAGGATCTCGCCCTCCTCGGTATCCGGCATCAGAGTTTTGATGCGGTCTTCGAAAATGTCGCTGACGATGCTCAGTTTAGCAAGAATAGGCCGCAACTCAGGCATCCGATATGAACTCATGAGATGCGATGTCATCGTGACATAGTATCGCAATTCATGCCCTGGCGTCGAAGCGACGGTCAAGAATGGCTGGATAAATGCCGCCACGGTTTGTTCAATCGTCAGCCCGGCTGGAAAATTCGCGTCCGCAGCGTTGAAGCTTTCCGCGACTGCGGCCTGGAGCAGACCGATTTTTCTTTCCATTGCAGCGCTGAAAATCTCGTGCTTGTTGCCGAAATGATAGTGTACAAGACTTAATCGAACCTCTGCAGCAGCAGCTATATCGCGTAGCGAGGTTCCATTATAGCCGTGTTCAGAAAACAGGATCTCCGCTGCGTCCAGAATGAGCTTGCGCGTTTCGACGCCTTTACTGGAAACCCTTGTCGCCATTTCGCTCTGCTTAACCTGTCCAACCAGTGGTTTGCGAACGGCTAAATGGAAGTGCCTGATTTGTCACGGGCCAATCTTTTCGAACAGGTCTGTGGCCTGAGGTTGGTTCAACTCCGCTTCTACTAGGGTCTGGTCATGTGTATGCACGGCACCAGCGCACCGCTGGTGCTCGAAAACATGTGCTTACAGCTGAATGCGAGCTACTTTGGGCGCGTATTTCTGGTCTCTCATGGCCTCAGGAAACCCACTGATCAAAAGCTCACCTTCACGGATCCACCATAAGTGCGAGGAGCAGCGGGAACGAGATAGTTGAATGGAAAACCAGCGCCGCGAAGGTCCAGGGCATAGGAATAGGTCTTTTCATTTGTCAGATTATTTACCCAAGCCCTGAGCGTCACAGTGTCGTGGTTCCAGGCAAGCGCTGCATTGACCTTCGCAAAGCTGCCCTGCTGGAGTTCCGAATTCATCTGTGTCGTGCCTATCGCGTTGATATTATTGTACGGCGAGTAATATTGCTTGCTGTAATAAGATACGTTCGGCGATAACACGATGTCCCCGTCGGCGATCCGGGCAAGGGTAAGATCAAAGCCACCCTGGAGTGTGAGCTTAGGTGCGAACGGCAGTTCGTTGCCGGATAGGTCCGTACCCTGAAGCGTCAGTTCCTTATATTTGGTGCGCAGATAGCCCACCGTCGCATTTATGTTCAGCCCGGGCATTATGCGGAAAACGGTTTCCAGCTCTCCTCCATATGCCTGCGACTTGGGCGCATTGACGAGAAAACCGATCGGGCCTGGGCGAAGGTCCTGAACCTGCTGGTTCTTATAGTCATAATAGAAACCCGCGGCTGAAACCGTCAGGCGGTTGTCGAGGAAGCGCCCCTTCATACCAGCCTCGTAAGCGTTCACCTGCTCCGGCCTAATATAGGTAATGCCGGCGGCCGACGTGTAACCACCGCCGTTGAATGCACCGGACCGATAGCCGCGATTGTAGCTCGCATAGAGCAACAATCCGCTGTCGAACGTATAGCTGAGCGCCGCCCGACCGGTGAGCGCGTTGTTTCGGCCTTTGATGGCATAACGCAGGCTAGGATCGTAGGCGCAGGTGCCTGGCGCACCGGGACAGGGAACAGTCGTGGCGAGCGGCGTACGTGGACCACCGACATTGCCCGCATAGAGATAGGCATAGCCATCATCGTAGCGACCGCGATCGGCGGTGTAGCGGAGACCGATCGTCATCACGAGCTTGTCGGTGATATTATAGTCGCTCTGAGCAAAGGCGGCATAAGATTTGCGCGTCTGCTTGTAGTGCTGGAAGAAGCCTCCATTGACACCCGGGCCGAGGGCCCCGCCGATATCGAAGGAATTGTCAGTCTCTATCGTGTCATGGCCGTAGAAAATGCCAGTAACCAAATTGAGACTGTCCCCGCTATAGTTGAGGCGATTTTCGGTTGTGAATTGCCGATATTTCGATGCGAAAACTGTGTCGAGAAAGTCGTCAGGGGATCCGTCGGAGCCGTTCACAAATGCCTGTTTGCTCGCGTCGTAGGAAGTGATGGAAATGAACTTAAGCGCAGAGCTGATTTCATAGGCTATGTTCGCCGATACGCCGGCACCGGAGCTCTTGTTCAATCCGATATGGTTTTCGTTGACCTGGAAGAAGCCAAGGCCTGCTTTTGCCGAGGCGGGGCCGATCACCGCTTCCTGAGTTCCGCGATTGCGCCCGGCATAGGCTGTGATCTTGATGTCGAGCCCCGTCTCGTCCGGCTTGATGCGGATCGTGGCTCGACCGGACAGAGTGTCGACGGAGTTGGGATCGGGTTGCCCCGGGAACACATTCTTGATCTTGCCATCGCCCTTTTCATAATGCCCGGCGATGCGCACGCCCAACTGATCTTCGACCATGGTGGTTTCAATCGCGCCCTGCGCACTCCAAGTGTCAAAATTGCCATAGCCTGCCTGGGCATAACCATTGTTACCGGACAGCGTGGGGGTCTTGGTGATGAAGTTGATCGCACCGCCGGTTGTATTGCGACCAAACAGCGTGCCCTGGGGGCCGCGCAGCACCTCCACCCGGTCCAAATCGTATAAGCCCATGCCCTGCGCGGTGCGGCTCGCCAGATAGACGTCGTTGACATACACGCCAACGGGCGAGGCCTGGTTCGAATTATACTCGTTCGCAACGCCGATGCCGCGCAGTGTGAAATTGGGCTGAGAGTCACCATAGGCGCTGTTGATCTGAAGGCTAGGAACCGTATTCGAAAGCTGGTTCGAATTGGTGATGCCTTTAGACTCCAACTGATCACCGGAAGCCGCCGTGATCGCGAGTGGCACCTTCAAGATCGATTGCTCGCGTCGCTGCGCCGTTACGATGATGTCTCCATCCACCCGCTCATTCGGTTGCGGAGGCGTGGCGGACTGACCATCCTGCGCGAACACAGGAACTGGCAGGCAAGCCGCCGAGCCGAGCAGAAAACCGACATAGTATAATGCTTTCATAGTCCATCTCCCATATGAGGCGG
The DNA here is from genome assembly GCA_023266625.1 of Novosphingobium sp. GTDB lineage: Bacteria > Pseudomonadota > Alphaproteobacteria > Sphingomonadales > Sphingomonadaceae > Novosphingobium. The sequence goes on from JAHFPT010000050.1 coordinate 17,255, forward strand.
CCTGCAAGGCGCGCTCTTATTCCATGTTGCAGATCAGTTTTCGGTCCGGCCCAATGTGTCCACGGCATCACCGACGCCGCCCGCAAGATTGCGCCAGCCATGGCCGATCGGCTTCCCCGACAGAAAATCCAGATTGGCGCTGGAATCCATTGCCTCGGCAACGGAAAATATCCCTTCGGGACGAGCGCGCACGAACAGCGTATATTCGTTCTCGTACCAATCCCCGATGAAATGCGACCAGGCACGATAGAGGAAGCGGACAGCGCTGATGGCCTCATCGCCTGCCTCGTCGAGAATTTCGATGATGCAATCGGTGCGATGATGCTCGGTCCAGACCTGGCGGTTGAACGCAATCACCGCGTTGCGACCGATCATCGGGGGTATGCCGATCGATGTCGAAATCTTCCACGAGATATCGGGTGCATAGAGGGCGCACATCGCGTCCACATCGCCAAAGGAAGAGGCAAGTTTTCCTGCCGGTGTATGCCCAGTCATGAGGTTGCCTTTATGGAATAGCTGATGGGGAGCCGCTTAAGTCCCGACACAAAACTTGCCTCCACCCACGCGGGCGATCCGGTGAGTTTGAAGTTGTCGATACGGCCGATGATTTCTTTGAACAGGAGCCGCATTTCCATCTTGGCGAGCGCATTGCCCAGGCAGAGATGAGGCCCATAGCCAAATGCGAGATGCTTGTTGGCATCGGGACGATCCACGCGAAACGCGAACGGCGCATCGAAAACCGCCTCGTCCCGGTTGCCCGAAGGATAGCACATCATCAGGTTGTCGCCGGCCTTGACCGCCTTGCCCCTGATGTCGCAATCCTCCACCGCGGTCCGAAAGAAGTGCTTTACCGGCGTGGTCCATCGGACAAATTCATCGACCGCCTTTCCAATCAGATCCGGGTTAGCGCAAAGCTTCTCCAGTTCCGCAGGCTTCTCGATCAGGGCAAGCAGCCCGCCTGAAATTGCAGAACTTGTCGTGTCGTGTCCGGCAGCGGCAACGATCAGATAATAGGCGTTGCGTTCCGCCTCGCCGATGGGCTGGCCGTCGATTGTCGCCGTTGCAAGAACCGTTGCAACGTCATTGCGCGGGTTTCTACGGCGGTCCTGTGTCACCTTACCAAAATAGTCGCTAAAGGTTGCGAACGCCTCCATCATCGATTTGATGCCGTCCCCGCCTCCTGCCTCCGCATCAGTATTGCCGAACAGCTTTTGCGAGAGGCTCAGCATCAGCGGCTCGTCTTCGCGCGGCACCCCAAGAACGATCATGATCGTCCGAAGTGGATACCAAGCTGAGACCTCCTTGGCGAAATCGCAGGCCCCGCCGAGTGCAACCATATGGTCGACGGTTTTGCGTGCTAGCGCCGCAATTTCACCTTCCAGGCTCTTGAGGCTCTTAGCGCCAAACCATGATGCGGTAAGCGCGCGATAAGCCCGATGATCGGGGTTATCCATCGCGACAAGATTGCGTGCCAAATTTCGGCTACCGGTTTGCTCGAACAGCAAATCTTCGTCAGCCGCCGATACGAGAAACTGGCGCGGATCGTTGAGGAATTTTTTGGCGTTGAGTTCGATCGCCATGATGTCATCGTGACGCGATACGGTCCAGAACGGTCGATAACCGACCGGATTGGTCCAGTGAATGGGATCATGCTGCCGAAGTTCAGCGAATACTTTGTGATATGCGTATTCATTCGCATAGGTTTTTGGATTGACGATAATCTCATCGATATCGTCGGCTAGCGCTTGTTGCACTATCGATCTCCTCTCCAGCCCGATCAGTGGAGGGGAGGGGAGTTTGCGTCCAATCGGCTTTCCAGGAGGTGGATCGGCACCGCCGATGAATGCCGCCTACCGATAGATATACGCCCAACTGAACTGGCGCGAGTGACGATGCTTAGGCGGCTTACCCTATTATCAAGCGGCCGCAGTCCGATGCTCGCTGCTGATGGGAAAGGGCGAGCCACCGGAACGAGAAGAATGTGTCAGGTCGTCTGTATCCGGTTTGCCTATAGCTTCGCGCGACCCTTGCCATTGCCGGGCGAATTCAAAAAATTGTCTTGCGGGCCGGTTGGCGCCGTTTCCAAGCACCACTGAGAAATCTACATAGAAGTTCATTCCTTCGACGGGCAGTTGTTTCAAGCCCGGCACTGTCGCGAACCAGCCCACACCGAGAGCACAAGTATTGTGAAGCGCCGCATAACGCTCCACAGCGAAGGCATTGCCCTCGGCCAAAGTCAGTGGCAGCGCATTCAGATTCAAAAGGAAATTGGCAATCGGATTGATCAGCGCCTCACCATGTTCGACACTGAGCATGGCGACGCGTTGACCCGCTAGGGCCTGCTGCGGGATTATGTCATACTCCGCCAGCGGCGAGTCCACCGGGACCAGCAGGCCGATCGGACGACGCCGAAGCACTACGCGCTCCAATGTGCTGGGATATTGGGATTCGTTCACTATGCCCCCGCGACCAATTATCCGGGCCAGTTGGTCGTCAAATGAGGGTTGGACGGCGATGCCCAACAGGAGCGAAACGTCGAGCCTTTCATCGAGCAGATCCGGAATCTGATCTGACTGCATCCGGTTGTCCATCACATAGTGCAATTCCGGGACAGCTGCGCTGAATGCTTCGAGCAATTCGAAACGGTCCTCGAAATCCAGTGTATAAAGCGCAGCCCCAAGCCGGAACTGGGTCTTCTTGGCCATCTGCATCTCTTCGACCTCAAACCGGAACTCCTCGGTTCGCTGCAAGACAGCTTGGGCCAACGGCAGCAACCGCTCGCCATTGGTATTCAGGCTGATGCTGCGCGTGGTCCGATGAAACAGCGTAAAGCCCAGGGACTGTTCCAACTCCTTGAGCTGTCCGGAGACCGTCGGCTGGGTGAGGTTGAGGCGCTCGGCCGCCCGCGTCACCGAACATTCGCTGGCGACGGCCACGAAGCTCCGAAGAAGCTTGAGATCAGTGTGAAACATGCGTTCCTCTCCGGTGCTGGCCGTTGTCGCCAATCGATTTCATGAAGCATAACAGAATTTGTTGATGAGGCCAGTCAAGGCAATTGCTCCCGGATAAGCGATGCCGTGACCTCGCGCGTAGAAGCTTTTGGAAGTCATCGGCATCGCCGATCTATGCTCGACAAACCCGATTAGACGCGCGCGGCGATCCTGACTTACGCTCAAGTAGGAGAGGAAACCTACAATGGCCATCAGATTAGTTCGGCGTCGCGCGTCCGCGAGCGTCGCGAAGCCCCAGACCGCAGGGGAGATTTCCCGTGCCTGATCTTGCCGACCCCGCGCTCTATGAGATTGGTGTGCCCTACGCAGAGTTTGCTCGGCTTCGCAGAGAGTCGCCGGTCCACTGGACTCCCGAAAAGGAGGGAACCGGCTTCTGGTCTGTTCTTCGTTACGCCGACATTGTCGATGTTTCGCGTGATCCCAAGCTCTATTCTTCTGCACATGAATGGGGTGGCCATCGCATCTTTAATGAAAATGAGGTAGGGTTAACGGGAGCAGGGTCATCAGAATTCGGTGTTCCTATGATCTCTCGCGATCCGCCGGGTCACACGCGCTATCGTAAGGTAACGATGCCGGCCCTTGTTCCTAGGAGGATAAGCGGACTGGAGGATCGCGTCAGGGCGCGCGTCGGCGCGCTGGTGGATGCAGTGCCGAAGAACCAGACCATAGATATTGTCGAATGGCTCTCTGCGCCGGTTCCGCTTTTGACGCTGGCCGAGTTGCTAGGCGTCGGACCGGAAATGTGTCCCAAACTGTTTGAATGGACGAATGCGTTCATCGGCGAGGACGACCCTGAATTCCGTCAATCACCGGCATCGATGGCCGCGACGCTCGACGAGTTCTTTGCCTTTTGTCGCGAACTGTTCGTCGGGCGTCGCGCCAACCCGAACGGCGATCTCGTCTCGATGCTGGCCGCCACGGAAATCGATGGCGCGCCAATGACGGTCCCGGATTTTCTTGCCAACTGCGTGCTTCTGACGGTCGGCGGTAACGAAACCATTCGTAACACGACCAGCCATGCCATTATCCAGCTGGCGCAGCATCCCGAGCAATGGGCCCTTGTGCGGGCTGATCCGGGAATTCTTGCGCGTGGCGTCAAGGAGATGGTCCGCCACGCCAGCCCGGTCCTGCATATGCGCAGAACCGCGACGCAGGATACGGTGCTGTCGGGGACTCGGATCGCCTGCGGAGACAAGGTCGTGATGTGGTACCCGTCGGGCAATCGTGACGAGAGCGTCGTCGACGACCCCGATCGCTTCGATCTCGCGCGCACGGAGATACCCAATCTGGGCTTTGGTACTGGCCAGCATATCTGTGCGGGATCGCGGATTGCGGAGATGCAGTTGCGCATAGTGTTCGAAACACTCGCCAAATCGGTCAACCGGTTCGAATTAAGCGCACCGCCGCGCCGACTGCGATCTAACTTCATCAGCGGGATCAAGGATCTTCCCGTCGTGCTGCATGCAGCCTGAGGACTTGAGAATATCTGTTTTAACAAAAACATTCCGGAGTGGATAGCGATGCCTGACAACGGTCTGAACGACAGGACTAGCCGTACGACGTTGTTCGCGATTATCGCGCTTGCCGCATGTACTCCCGGCAAAGACGGCCAATCGCGATCCGCAGATACCACTGGTGACCGGATCATCCACGCCGACAAGGAGCCGGGCAACTGGCTGAGTACTGGGCGCAATTATCAAGAAACTAGGTTCAGCCCGCTCGACCAGATCAATCAGGCGAACGTGTCGGAACTGGGCCTGGTCTGGTCTTATGATCTAGACACAAACCGGGGTCAGGAAGCGACGCCTTTGGTCGTCGACGGCATTATCTACACCACCAGCGCGTGGTCGAAGGTTCAGGCATTCGACGGCGTCTCGGGCAAGTTGCTGTGGCAGTATGACCCGCAGGTACCCGGTGCGTCAGCGGTGAAGGCGTGCTGCGACGTCGTCAATCGCGGCGTCGCCTATTGGAACGGCAAACTGTTTGTCGGCACGCTCGACGGCCGTCTCATCGCACTGGACGCGCGGTCTGGCAAACCGGTCTGGTCGGTGGTGACCGTCGATCAGAGCCGCAATTACACGATCACCGGCGCTCCCCGCGTGGTCAAAGGACGCGTGATCATTGGCAATGGCGGCGCTGAATATGGCGTGCGCGGCTATGTCTCCGCCTATGACGTGGACAGCGGCAAGATGGATTGGCGATTTTATACAGTACCCGGCGATCCCACGAAGCCTGACGGCGCAGCCTCGGACGACATTCTCGCGCGCCTGGCGAAGAAGAGCTGGTCGCCCGACAGCTGGCGGCTGACGGGTGGGGGCGGCGGCGGAACGGTGTGGGACTCCATGTCTTACGATCCCGAACTCGACCTGCTCTACATCGGTGTAGGCAATGGCAGTTACTGGCCGCAGAAATTCCGTAGCCCGTCCGCGCCGGTGGGCGGCAACAACGACAATCTGTTCGTGGCGTCGATCGTCGCACTCCGCCCGGAAACCGGGGAATATGTCTGGCATTATCAGGCGACGCCCGGCGACCAATGGGACTATACTTCTGCCCAGCACATGATCCTGACCGACCTGAAAATAGGCGGGAAAAGGCGCAAGGTCCTGCTGCAGGCGCCCAAGAACGGCTTTTTCTATGTCATTGACCGGGAGACTGGCAAACTTATCTCCGCAAAGCCGTTCGCCAAGCTGAACTGGGCGAACGGCGTAGACCTGAAGACCGGCCGCCCCAACTTCAACCCGGATTCTGATTATTCCAAAACCGGTAAGGTTTGGCTTGGGGAGCCCGGGCCGCTGGGCGCGCATGGCTGGGCGCCGATGTCATACAGTCCCCGCACTGGGCTGGTTTATATCCCGACACAGGACAACGCCTTCCCTTATGTCATCGATGCAACGTTCAAGCCCTTGCCCAAAGGCTATAATCTGGGTGTCAATACATCTGCTGGCCCTGTACCCATCAATCCCATGGGCATCGAGGCTATTCGCAAGACGATCCGGGGCTACCTGACGGCTTGGGACCCGGTTGCGCAGAAGGCCGCATGGCGTGTTCCGCAGGGAATGGGAGCGAATGCCGGCGTGGTTTCCACCGCGGGCGATCTCGTGTTCCAAGGCAGCATGGCCGGCGATTTCATCGCCTATAACGCTAAGACTGGGGCTAAGCTCTGGTCGTTCGACGCTCAATCAGGCATCGTCGCGGCTCCCGTCAGTTGGTCCAAGGATGGCCGCCAATATATTACCGTTCTTGTCGGCTGGGGTAGTGCGCAAGGGCTTGCGGTTGGCCCCCTCAACTGGTCGAAGCAGGGGCCGCGGCGAAACATCAGCCGGGTGCTGACTTTCGCGTTGAACGGGAAGGCGAAATTGCCTCCCGTCCCGGCAGCCACAGTCCGAAAACTTCAGACGCCGCAGCAATTTGCCGATGCCGCCACCATTGATCGGGGGCGCCATTATTATCAACGTAGCTGCTATGCCTGTCATGGGCCGTCGGCAATCAGCGGTGGCGTACTTCCCGATTTGCGCTATTCGGACAGCATAGGGAATCCCGACGTGTGGAATGCCATCACCATCGACGGCGCTCTCGCGAGCAGCGGCATGGTCAGTTTCAAGGAAGCTTACAGCGCCGAACAGCTGAACGCCATTCGCGGCTACGTGATCGCGCAGGCGCATGAAACGGTCCGCGACAAGGGGCAGTAGAATCTGCTCCCTTGCGATGATGTCAGAGCAGCATGCCGCCTTCAACCGGGATCGTGTGGCCCGTGACATAGGAGGCCAGTGGCGACGCCAGGAAAAGGGCGACGCCACCCATTTCCGCCGGTGTCCCGAAGCGGCCCAAGGGTATACGGGCCTCCGCTTCCTCGGTACGCGCTGGATTCTCCGTCGTCACTCTGGTCAATTTCGTTGCGACATAGCCAGGGGCGAGGCCGTTGACGCGAACACCATCCTTCGCCCAAGCCTGGGCCAATGTTCGGACCAGTCCGAGGGTGCCGGCCTTCGACGCGCTATAGGCCGGATTGCCGATGGTTGCATGGAATGCGGCTGTCGAACTAACCAAAGTCATTGATCCTTTTGCGGCGCGCAGCATGTCATGAAAGCGGATTGCGCAGGCCATGAGGCTGGACAGGTTGAGCTGCAGAACCTCGTTGAAGCCTGCCATCGTATATTCCTGGCGCTTGTACCGCACGATGCCCTGACTTTGCACGAGCACAGCGAGCGTGTCGAAAGGGGCTGGCCACTGGGCGATCTCTTCTTCGCTCGACACGTCGACCTTGCTGTAGACAAGACCGGTCAGATCCGAACCTTCCTCGCCTACATAGTCCGTCGCCTGCGGGCGCGTGCCCCACACATGGACCATGGCGCCGTGGTCCAAAAAGCTCCGCGCGATCCCGTTGCCGATCCCACTCGATCCCCCAACCACCAGAACTGTTTTGCCGCTGAAGTCCAGCATCCCGCGCATAATCTCATTCCTCATGGCAGTAAGTGTTAGCCGTCCAGCATTGTGTCATATTTGGCATGTGCACGCGCTTCGACCGCATGGCGGACATAGTCGGGAAACATCGTTTCGGCAGGCGCGACATTTTTCAGTATCTCTCGTGCCACTACGACTTTGTGGACCTCGGTGGGACCATCTGCCAACCCAATATGGAAGCTGTTGATGACGAGGTCCGAAAAGGGCAACTGCGTGGTGATGCCGAACGCGCCGTGCAAATGCAGCGCCGTGCTGGCGACGTCGTGCAGAACCTTGGGCATGACTGCCTTGACGGCGGACACGTTCATTCGGATGGATTTCCAGTCATTGCCCTGATCGGCCAGCCATGCTGTCTCCAGCACTAGCAGCCTGAATTGCCGCAATTGCACCCACATGTCCGCTATCTTTTCCTGGACCATCTGCTTCTTCGCCAGCGCCTCGCCCTTCGTCGAGCGCGACACGACGCGTTGGCACGTCAATTCAAAGCAGCGTGTGGCCTCGGCCAGCGTGCGCATCGCATGATGCATGCGGCCGCCGCCAAGGCGCACTTGGGCGACGACGAACGCTTCGCCGCGGCCACCCAGCATATTCTCGACCGGCACGCGCACGCCGGACCAGCGAACATGGGCGTGCCCCTCTTCAGGCTCGCCGTGAAACCCATAGTTTCGAACGATTTCGATACCCGGCGCTTCCGCTGGTACGATGAACATAGACATGGATTTGTGTGGCGGCGCATCCGGGTCAGTTACCGCCATGACGATGTAGAATGCTGCGTAGCGCGCGTTTGAAGCAAACCACTTCTCTCCATCGAGTATCCATTCGTCACCTTCCCGCCGCGCGGTCATACGGATGAGCAGAGGGTCTGCTCCGCCCTGCGGCTCAGTGATCGAAAAGCAAGATACGATCCTGTTTTCCAGCAACGGCTCCAGATACCGTTTCTTCTGCTCAGGTGTACCGTAATGGGCGAGGATTTCGCTGTTGCCGGTGTCGGGCGCCTGTGCGCCGAACACGATCGGACCGAAACGAGACCGTCCGAACTGCTCATTCATAAGCGCCAGCTTGACCTGGCCATATCCTTTCCCGCCTAGCTCCGGGCCTAAATGGCAAGCCCACAGGCCGCGCTCCCGTACTCGTGCCTGAAGCGGCCGTACCAGCTTTTCAAAGCGCGTATCATGGATATTCCACTGACTACCTAGCAGGACATCGAGCGGTTCGACCTCTTCTTGGACAAAGTCTCTGATCCAATCGAGTTCAAGTTGAAACTCGGGATCGGTCTTGAACTCCCACATATAGCGCTCCGTTTGATAAATCTTGTGGATTGAGAAGGCAGGCGAATGGCCCGCCGCATTTATTTGTTCATGCGAAGGAGCGCGCGTCTGAGCAGTTGTTGCGCGCAGCCATGAAACCATTTGCCGGTTTCCATCGATGCTTCGCCCCGCAGGGCGCGAACGAACGTCCCTTCGATAATGATTGCGAATTTGTAACAGGCCAGGATCACATACCAGTCGAAGTCGCTCAGGTCGCGGCCCGTCGCGGCGCCATAATGCTCGATCAGCTCTTCAGGCGCCGGAAAGCCATCCCACGGAGTGATCCGCACGAGATCGACATCGTCCTCCGGTGGGCCTCTCCAGCAGGCGATGAGCCATGCCAGATCCAGCAGCGGATCGCCGATGGTGGAAAGTTCCCAGTCGACGATCGCTTTGACACCTGGACCATCGGGATCAATCATCACATTGCTGAAATGATAGTCTCCGTGCATCAGGCCAGCCTTAAAAGACGTCGGCAGGTTAGCTTCGAGAAATTCTCCAATCTCCATAATCTCGGGGAGGTCTGCGATATCTGGCCAGCCCGGCGTGCCGGCATAGGATTCCAGAGCACTTCGCCAGCGCGCCACCTGCCGTCCCAGAAAATTGTCGGGATTGCCGAAGCCCTCGAGCGCGGGAAGCGCTGGATCAACGCGGCTCAGCGCCACTGCGCCATCGATCAGGGCAAATCCCATCGCACGGCGAATTTGGGGGTCTCCTGCATGAAGGCGCGGAAGCCCGTTCGTCGGGTTGAAACCGTCGATCGGTTCCATGAGATAGAAGGCAGCGCCAACAACCTGCGGATCGGCGCACGCTGCGTATAAGCGGGGATGCGGAACCGCACTTTCGGCTAGCGCGGCAAGAACTTGCGCTTCGCGCGCAATGCTGCGGTCGGCGCCTGGCCTGGGGGTAAGGGGCGTCCGGCGAAGGACATAGTCGCATCCACTTCGCTCGAAGCGAAGAAGAATATTCTGCGTCCCGCCAGAAAGCTGTCGGACCTTGTCCAACGGTCCGTATCCCAAACCCTGATCATCCATCCAACGTAGCAGTTTCGGCACGTCGATAAGCTGTGCGTGCTCGCCCGCCTCCATCAGCGTCCCCCTGCCTGTCGAACCATCTACTCTCACCTTTCGCGTCCCTGTGCCGGAACTGGTTTCGGCGACGAGCATCGCCTAGGCTGGTCTGCGCCGGGCGGGCGAACACAACCAATCGATGTTTGTGCGCATGTATCGGCAACTCCGATCAATAGAATGGGAGCGCACGGCAGACGCCACTCATCGAAATCCGCAATGGCTCTTGCGCAATGATTATTGGACGGAGGCTATTTCCGGCAGCAATTGCCGGTGGGTTCATTCTGCTGCAACTCGTGCTCGGATCGTGCAGCTCGACGCTAAACAGGGAGAGTGTAGTGGCCGGTCCTCTTACGGGTCTGCGGATCATAGAAGTTGGCGGGATCGGACCGGTCCCTTTCGCAGGTATGATGCTCGCGGATCATGGCGCGGAGGTCGTCCGGATATTGCGGCCGGGCGAAACCGTGCTGTCGAGTGACATCCTGCTTCGCTCCCGGCAGACCGTCACACTCGATCTCAAGAATTCGACCGATATCGACACTGCCGTGGAGATGGTGCGCACCGCCGACGGGCTGATCGAGGGTTTTCGCCCCGGAGTCATGGAGCGACTGGGGCTGGGGCCGGACTTTCTCATTTCGGCCAATCCCAGGCTTGTATATGGACGCATGACAGGCTGGGGTCAGACCGGGCCCTACGCTGCGAACTCCGGGCATGATCTGAACTATATCGCGATCACCGGTGCGGCTGCGGCCATCGGCCCGGAGTCGGGAAAACCGGTTCCTCCCCTCAATCTGGTCGCCGACTTCGGGGGTGGCGGCATGCTTCTAGCATTCTCCATGGTATCCGCCCTGCTGCATGCCCGGTCCGCCGGCCAAGGCCAGGTGATCGATTGCGCCATGTCCGAAGGCGCCGGACTGCTGATGGCAATGACTTATGAGTTGCGAGCCAAAGGGCTTTGGTCTGAAAGCCGAGGGGCGAACCTCGTCGATGGCGGCGCGCCTTTTTACGACGTCTATGAAACCAGCGACGGGCATTTTGTCTCGATCGGAGCGATGGAGCCGCAATTTTACCTGGCACTTTTGGAGAAGCTGGGTCTTTCGGGGGATCCACTGTTTCGAGAGCAGATGGATCGCGCCGCCTGGCCAGAAATGAGGCGACGATTTCACCAAATCTTCCTCACACGTTCCCGATCGGAATGGTGTGCCTTGCTGGAGCATAAGGACACCTGCTTTGCACCTGTCCTCCTAATGTCTGAAGCTCCGGCACATCCGCACGCGCAGGCTCGTGGGTCTTTTGTCTCGATTGGTGGAGTAATCCAGCCCGCCCCCGCGCCGCATTACTCGGTAACGATAAACGATGTGCCACGAGCATCTACTGCGGGGCCGACCGCATAGCTGCCGCACCGTGACGATGTTGAGAAGGCTATATTTCACGCTCAAAATGGCTGGATCGCGTCATTTATCGGATCGTTCAATCCATCATATCGCAAAGCCGATTGGACCGTTCACGTCCAGGCTCAGTAGCGTTTCGATCCTATTGAGGGGGTGAAGAGCCGACATCCTGTTTTCGGACCTCCACAGTCATTGTCGGCAGCCTTTTTCCAATGGATGCCGCTCGTTCGAAGTGAGATCGAAACGCCATGCATCCAAGCCAATATGCTGCGACGAACCCGGAAAAGCCGGCCCTGATCCTTGCAGAAACTGGGCAGATCATAAGCTACCGGGAGCTGAACGCGCGCTCCAACCAAGCCGCGCGGCTCTTTCGCGCCCTAGGTCTTGGCGTCGGCGACGTCGTGGCTGTGCTCGTGGAAAATCTGCCGGCCTATTTCGAGATTGCGTGGGGCGCACAGAGGGCCGGTCTTTATTTTGTCGGCATACCCTCTCAACTGACGCCGCCCGAAGTCGACTATATATTGCGCGACAGCGGCGCGCGCCTGTTGATCGCCTCGGCCAAGACAGTTGCCAATGTTCCGGGCACTTTCGACCTGCCTGTATATATGGTGGGCGGAAGCTCACCCTTTTCGTCATGGGGAACCGCGCTGTCGCAACAACCCGAAACGCCGATCGAGGACGAGCGGGCTGGCACCGACATGCTCTATTCATCCGGCACAACCGGACGGCCCAAAGGCGTGCGGCAGCCACTTCCGGAAGACACCCGTATCGAAGCGGGCAGCCCGGTGCTGGAGGTCATTAAGGGCCTCGGTTTCGCGAGCGACACCATTTTTATGAGTCCCGCTCCGCTATACCATTCGGCCCCGCTGCGCTTTTCCATGAATGTGCAACGGCTGGGGGGCACCGTCGTGCTGATGCAACGCTTCGATCCGCAGGAAGCGCTGGCCGCGATCGCGCGCTATCGGGTGACGGAGAGCCAGTGGGTGCCGACGCATTTCGTGCGCCTGCTCAAGCTCGATCCGGAGGTTCGCCGGTCCTACGATCATTCCAGCCTGCGTCTGGCGATCCATGCCGCAGCGCCTTGCCCCGTGCCAATCAAGCAGGCCATGATTAAATGGTGGGGACCGATCCTGTTCGAATTTTATGCCGGCACCGAAACCAATGGGATGACGACAATCCATTCCGATGACTGGCTTGCCCATCCCGGATCGGTCGGACGCCCCGCCTTTGGCATTCCGCATATTTGCGATGACAATGGCGTCGAGCTGCCCCCGCGTGCGGAAGGTGTGATCTGGTTCGAAGGCGGCCCTGAATTCGAGTATCACAATGATCCAGCTAAGACCGCGGAGTCTCGAAACAACCGCGGCTGGACAACGATCGGCGATATCGGCTGGCTAGATGAGGATGGCTATCTCTACCTAACCGATCGCAAGAGCTTCATGATTATTTCCGGCGGGGTTAACATCTATCCGGCGGAAATCGAAAATCTGCTGGTCAATCATCCCAAGGTCATGGACGTCGCGGTTATCGGTGTGCCCGATGAAGACATGGGCGAGAAGGTGATCGCCGTTGTCCAACCAGTTCGTTCAGAACTGGCGGATCAGAGTCTAGCGGACGAGTTGATCGAATGGCTTCGCCCACGATTGTCCAAGGTAAAAATGCCCCGCCGGATCGATTTCGAAGAGGAGCTTCCAAGGCACCCAACTGGAAAGCTCTATAAACGCCTGTTGCGTGATCGCTATTGGGGCAAAGCTTCCGTGACCATAGTCTAAAATCTCGCCGTGATATTCAGACTCCTTTAGGAGAATTTTTGTCGAGGGTTGCCGCAAAGGGGCCGCCCATGAACCGCTCATTGTAGCCTGTTTGGCCTGCCCGGTCTCAATTTTTGATTGTAACCGGGCGGCCTGGCGATTGATGCAGCGCAAATTTTAACTTGCGTCACGGCCAAGTTTGAACCCAATTTCGACGCCAAAATATCGCGGTGGACCGTAATTGCTGTTCTGCCACAGGCCGCCAACTACCTGGCTGGCGGTTTTGTACCGACGATCGGTCAGATTTTGCGCGATAAGGCGAGCATAATATTTGTCGTCGATTTGCGCGACCGTGATCGAGGCGTTCAGCAGCGTTCTTGCGTTCAGATAGGTATTGTCAACGGGTGTGTCGATCGATTGTGTGAACAGATTACGGCCGACATAGTTCACGTTACCGTTCAGCAGAACCTTATGATTGCCCAATGGGATTTCATAAGTCGCATCCGCCGACCATGTCCATTTAGCCCGGATTATTCTTCAGACGGGCTATTTACGGTTGGCGAACGTAGCTTAACTTGCTGACTTGATGTAGAGAATAGTTGCTTACACGACCCTCTGACACCGGACAGAAAGTGCCACGC
>JAHFPT010000410.1 GCA_023266625.1 Novosphingobium sp.
ACACTACTAAAACATCGCCTATCTGGGGTGTCAAGTTATCCACAACCCACCACATAGTGTGTCCCCCTTGACTCTCATCTCGGGTTGATCCAGCCTTTTTATAACGCTCGAATCAGCGAAGCCGCCGAAGGGTGCAACCTCCGACGGCTTCTTGATCGAGTTTCCGCGTACCTTTGTGCTGGGCTGCGGAAGATCGGTCTGTTGAGATGGGAATCATGATTCCTTGTTGGAACGATGTCAAGCCCAGCCTCAATCTATGGAGGCGACAATGGCTGCTTATATTGTCTCGTATGACCTGCATAAGGTCGGCCAAAACTACACCTGTATCAATGAAAAACTAACTGCATATCCGACTCACTGGCACATCCAAGGATCGGTCTGGCTTATCAAAACCAGCGATTCAGCAGCAGTGATCCGAGACAAGCTCACCAAGTGTCTCGACACCAACGACAAGCTCATCGTTGCACGCCTGAGCGGCGAAGCAGCATGGTTCGGATATTCCGAAGCAGGAACCCAATGGTTGAAGGGACTATTGGAACCCGCATGAATTCATGAGGGCCGCCCTTCCTTCGAGCGGCGGCCCTCAGCTTTCATTTCAGGTATTATGTAGCAAACGCACCAAGGGCGCGACCAACGCCTTAGGTAGGCCGTGGCGCTCGCCATCATATGTGATGCGTTAAGGAAACTGACTCCACACACGCATAGATATGAGGCAAGTGTCGCTCCATGGGATTACAGATGATCATTCGAGGCACTATGCGGCGGGCTATCACATGGACCGCGTTGGTTATTGTTTCCCTCAATATCGAAAGTGCAGTCAGTAAGGCTGGCTACGACACGGTTATCGACCACCACTGGCGGGATGTATTCCCAATGGTGAAGTTGATCCATAGCATCCTCACATCACCATGGCTGTGGTATCCGACGCTACTCCTTATTGGTGCGCTGACTTATGAATGGCTGATCTATGTCAGCGACCAAATGGACAAACCTAGATCGCCATACCAACGTTGGTTGATCTCAAGCAATGCGAACACATTGGCGGCGGCATTCCTAAGCGACGGAATTTATCGCAGAACGGTTAAACCAGATCGCGAAATAGCTAAGATGAACAGAAGGTTGGCAGATTTTGGGTTGCCACTCGTGCCGTCTGATTTCAACAATATTGAGTCAGTAAACCAAGCTTATGGCAGCTACCTAACTCTTCTTGCAAAAGATCAAGCTGAACTCGCAATTCAGTTAATTTGGCAATGGGAACCCGCTAATCCAAAGAGAGAACCTTTACCCCAATAGCTGACAAACACTGCACCAGAAACACCGCTGTAAATTCACCCCAGCTGATCTTGTCCCTGATATTCAGCCCAGAGTCCATTGCCCCACTGCCGACTATCCTCCCCTCCTCTTCAGGGGAGGGGATTGAGGGGTGGGGGCTGTCCGGCGAGCGCGGCGTTTGGATGACAAGCCCCGCCCCAACATCAAAGTCTCGTCATTGCGAGCGTAGCGAAGCAATCCAGAGTTCCCGCGCGCAACCCTGGATTGCCGCGTCGCTCCGCTCCTCGCAATGACGAGTGGGGAGGGTGAAGCAGCGCCAATAAGGTCCTTCACTTCCCGATACAAAACCGCCCAAACAGCGCATCCAGCATATCCTCAGTCGTCGTCCGCCCGAGCAGCGCATCGAAGGCCAGCCGCGCCAGGCGCAGATTTTCGGCGGCGAGCAGGGGATCGGTCTGGCGCAGGGCGGTAGCCAGTGCCGTTTCCGCTTCGCCCAGCTGGCGGTGCTGGCGGGCGTTGAGTGCGGCCATGCCTGGGCGGGGGAGGGCAGCGCGGGCGTGGGTGGTGAGGTCGCGGCGCAGTGCGTCCATGCCTTCACCGGTCACGGCGGACAGGCGGTGGCGGGGTTTGCGTTTGGCTGGGTGATCGGGGGTGTCGGCCTGGGGTTCGATTTGCCAGGCAAAGTCCGGCCCCTCCTCCTCCGGGCCGAGCCACAGCACGAGATCGGCATCGTCCATCGCGGCCCGGGCGCGCTCGACGCCGATTGCCTCGATGGCATCGCCCGCCGCCTCGCGCAGGCCGGCGGTGTCGGCGAAGCGGAAGGGCACGCCTTCGATGGCCACGGGTTGAGTCAAGACGTCACGGGTGGTTCCGGCTATCGGCGCGGTTATCGCGGCATCCTGCTCAATCAAAGCATTGAAAAGAGTGCTTTTCCCTGAATTCGGCGGGCCTGCCAGCACCACCCGGAAACCTTCGCGCAGCGCCTCGGCGCGCGGACGGATGAGCCATTCGGCGATTGCGCTGCGCAGATTTGCGAGCCCTGCGGCAAAATCAGCGGGCAGAGAGGCAACGTCGTCCTCATCGGCAAAGTCGAGTACCGCCTCCAGCGCAGCAGAACGCGCCAGCAGCTGCTCGCGCCAGCCTTCCACCTCCCGCGAAAACGCCCCGCCCGCCATCGCCATCGCGCTCTTGCGCTGCAATTCGGTCTCGGCGGACAGCAAATCCGCCAGGCCTTCGGCTTCGGCGAAGTCGATCTTGCCGTCGGCGAAGGCGCGGCGGGTGAATTCGCCGGAAGTTGCGCGGCGCAACTTTGGCCCAG
>JAHFPT010000051.1 GCA_023266625.1 Novosphingobium sp.
TTTCGCCATCCACGTCCAGCTCGGTGAAAAAGCCGTTGTCCAGCGCGACCGGATCATTGTGCAGGTCCGCGGGGCGCTGATAAGGTGCCCAGGCGCCCGAAAAACGAGTCAGGGTCTTGATCCAGTGGTTGAGATCGTGCGCGGCGAAGATCGCGTCGAACTCCGCTACACACGCCTCGACGTTCTGCTGGCGCACTTTTGCATTGGCGAAGTGCTCGTCGTTGATCAGGTCAGGCCTGCCGAGCACTTCGCACAGTTCGGCCCAATAGGAATCGGGGTTGACGATCGCCAGCGAAATGAAACGGCCGTCGCTGGTCAGGTAATTGTTGGTGAGCGGGTTGCGCTCGGTGCGGCCAACGGTGCGCTGCGTGGAATCGACCTTTTCGTATGGCGCGCCCAGGATGTCGCGCTGCATTTGCCACATGCCGACGTTCATCAGCGCGACATCGACCACCGGGGCCTTGCCGGTGTTGGATCGGCCGAACAGCGCCGCCGCGATGCCGCCGGCCAGGGTCATTGCCGCCATCACGTCGCCAAAGGCCGGTCGCTGGCTGATCGGACGTTCCATGCCGGGCGGGGTCAGCGCTGTGGCAACACCTGAACGGGCCCAATAGGCAGTGCCGTCGAGCGCGGCTGTTTCGGTTTGCTCGCCCTTCTGCCCATAGCCCGAACCGCGCACATAGACGATATCGGGATTGACCTTGCGCACCTGTTCGACGCCCAGGCCCAGCCGCTCGCGCACGCCCGGGCGCAGGTTGGTCACGAACACGTCTGCTTGCGCCAGCAGTTCATCGAGCAGGGCGCGTCCTGCCGGCTTGGTCAGATCGAGGCCCAGCGAACGCTTGCCGCGATTGGCATACTGGAAACTGAGGTTGATGGCGCCAACGTGAGTGGTCGTGCCGGCGGTGGTCAGGCCGCGATAGGGATCGCCCGTACGCGGATGTTCGATCTTGATGACGTCGGCGCCCCAATCGGCCAGCACGGCGGTCGCCAGCGGAACAAAGACGAATGACCCGATTTCAACGACCCGAACGCCTTTCATTATTTCAAACACGCTCACCTCATTCCGGAAGACGTCGACTATTGCCGTGCCTTTTGAACACGGACCGAAAATATAGGACCAATTCGCAAAGGTGGGCAAGCATGCTGTGTGACAGCAACAGCGATCTGATTGACATACCGAAGTCGCCATGCTGCTCTCCACGCAAGCGACATTAAGAATGCGCGAATGATCGGCACATGGCTGAGCGGGAGTGGATGTGAGCGAGTATAAAGATTGGATGATCTCCGTCGATGACCATGTGATGGAGCCGCCGCATCTTTGGAAGACGCACATTGCGCCGAAATACCGCGATGCTGCCCCCAAGGTCGTGTGCAACGAAGATGGCGTGTGGCAGTGGGAGCTGGAAGGCCAGCGCAAGGTCATCACCGGGCTGGTCGCCGTCGCCGGAACGCCCAGCACCGAGTGGGACCCGATGCCGATGAACCTGATGAATCCGCCCGCTGCGGGATCGGGCGATCCCAAGGTGCGGCTTGCGGCCATGGATCAAGATCATATCATCGCCTCACTAATTTTTCCAACTTTTGCAGCCACTTGTGGCCAAACCTTCCTCGACGTGCGCGACAAGGACCTCGCGCTCGCCTGCATACAGGCCTACAACGACTGGATGATCGACGAATGGGCCGCTTCGGCCCCGGGGCGTTTCATCCCGCTCGCGCTGGTGCCGCTGTGGGATGCCGAACTGGCCGCGCAGGAGGCGCGCCGCGCCGCTGCCAAAGGTGCCCGCTCGATTTCCTTTACCGAGAACCCCACTTCGCTGGGCCTGCCATCGATCCACAACCGGGACCGCTACTGGGACCCGCTGTTCAAGGCCTGTGTCGATAATGCAATGCCCCTGTCGATCCACCTTGGATCGTCAGTGCGCCGCCTGATGGCTCCCGACGCGCCGCTGATCGAGGGGGCCTCTTTCATGGCGCTCGGCGCGATCGACGCCTTTGTCGACTGGATGTGGAGCGGCAACCTGCTGCGCTACGCGGAACTCAAGATCGTGCTGTCGGAAAGCGGCATCGGCTGGGTCCCACCGATTATTCAGCGCATGCGCCGCGATCTTCACCGGTGGCGCTGGGCCCGCACGGCCAAAACCGACTTCGAGGGAGATATCCTCACCGGCGACACCGCATCGCGCGGCGAACGTTCGGTCTTCGGGGATATCCCCGACGGGTTCGATCCGCTCGAGTTGTTCCGGCAATCGATCTTCGCGAGCGCGATCGCCGGCGATACCGGTTGGGAGGCGCTGGACTACCTCGGTTTCGACAATGTCATGATCGAGACCGACTATCCGCACCCCGATGCGGAGTTTCCGCATTCGGCCCAGGCCGCGCAAAACGACCTGGCCGGGTTCTCTGCAGAGCAACAGGACAAGATCCTGCGCGGCAATGCCTGCCGGGTCTTCTCGTTCACCCCGGCCAGCGCGGCAAGCCTGCCGATTTCCTGACATGACGCTGGCATCCTCTCCTGTTGCCACGGCGTCATACGAAATACTGGACATTCCGCTGCGCGGCGGGGACCTGCGCCTGGGTTCATGGGGCACCGGCGACGTGGCGGTGCTGGCTGTCCACGGACTGACGCTTACCCACGCCGAATTTCACCTGCTCGGCGAATGCCTGGCGAGTAGCCCTGACGGTCCGCTGCGGCTCGTCGCACCAGACCTCAGGGGCCGCGGCGGCAGCGCGGCGCTTCCTGCGCCTTACGGACTGGAGACCCACGTCGAAGACGTCGCTGCGGTGCTCAGGCACCTGAACTGCGCGCCGGTGGTCCTCGTCGGGCATTCCTGGGGCGCGGTCGTGGCGCTTGCCGTCGCGCATTGCCACCCGGCGCTGGTTCGCAGCCTGTTGCTGGTCGATGGCGGTCTGCCTCCCCCGACGGGGCCTGCGAGCGAGCAGGGATCCCAGCGGGCGAGCGAACGCGTGCTGGCCAGGCTGGCATCCACGTTCAGCTCGGTTGAGACCTACCTCGATACCTGGCGGAGGCAGGCGGGCCTTGGCCCATACTGGAATACGCATATCGAACGCACGTTCGCCTATGAACTTACCGGCGAGCCTCCCGAACTGCGCTGCAGCCTGAAGGCGGATGCCTTCCTGGCCGATCTCGCGACGACCTACCGGCAAAACAGCCTTGCCGAGCGGGCGATGCTTGGCCTGGCGCACCGCGCAACCCTTGTCCGTTCGGCCCGCAACATGGCCGATGAGGATCACCCGCAATACTCCGACGCGGTGGCGCGCAACTGGTGCGAGCAGGTCCCAGCCCTACGGGACCACATTGCTCAAGGCGAAAATCACTACACGATACTGCTGGGGGAATCTGGTAGTACCATAATTGCCAATGTTTTGAGGGAAGAGATTGGCCGCTGGTGATCGAACAGTATCGGCCAGTGCACAAAAAAGGGAGTGAAGCGATGGGCAGGCAATTTCACAGACATGCACTTTTGCTTTCGGCGGCAATCGGACTGGCCCAGCCGCAATCGGCGCTTGCGCAGGACAAGCCGGAAGGCACGCCGGACGGCGAGATCATCGTCACGGCGCAGCGCACCGAACAACGGCTCAGCGAAGTGCCGATTTCGATTTCGGTGATGAACCAGGAAGCCCTGACCAACCGCAACATCGTGGCGCTCACCGATCTGGCGAATTATGTGCCCGGCCTTTCCACCAACCAGCGCTTTGGACCGGAAAGAGCGACCTTTGCGATCCGCGGTTTCAGTCAGGACAATGGCACCTCGCCCACGGTGGGCGTCTATTTCGCCGAAGTTCCCGGCGTTCGCGTGCAAGGCGGCGGACTTGCGGGCAGTTCGATCGGACCGGACGCGTTCATGGATCTGCAGAACCTGCAGGTGCTGAAGGGCCCGCAAGGGACACTTTTCGGTCGCAATACCACCGGCGGCGCGATCCTGCTCGTTCCCAACAAGCCGACCGACAATTTCGAAGGCTGGGTCGAAGGGCAGCTCGGCAATTATAACATGCACCGCTTCCAGGCCGTTTTGAATGTCCCGCTGTCCGACACTTTCAAGGTGCGTCTGGCTTTCGACAAGAACAAGCGCGACGGGTATCTGGTCAATCACTCGGGCATTGGCCCGAACACGTTCGATGACTCGAACTACACTGCGTTTCGCGCCACGGTCCTGGCCAACCTGACACCGAACCTCGAGAATTCCCTCATCTTCCATTACAGCAGGATCCAGAACAACGGCTATGCCGCGCGTCTGGCGGTCTGTGACCGCTCCTTGCCGACTGTCCCTGTGACCGCCACGACTCCTGCGAACTTCACCGTCATCCAGGCTGCTGCTGCCTGTGACCAGATCGACCGGCAGGCCGCGCGCGGAGACAGTCTGCTCGATGTCGATGTCAATACGCCGGGTGCCTTCCTGGACATCGAGCAGTGGCAGTTCATCAATACGACCACCTGGGACGCCAGCGATCATATCAAAGTCAAGAATATTGCGAGTTACGGCCATTTCGTCGAAAACTCGCGCATCAGCTCGTTCAGCGACAATCTCGCGGTATCAACCCGCACCCCGTTTTTCTCGGCAACGGGGGCCCCCCCCGGTCTTGCAGTCACCCCCGGCACACCGTTCAACCTCAATGTTTCGAGCGTCATTCCGGGTCAGGACGCGACCGCGAAATACGCCTGGACCGAGGAACTGCAAATCCAGGGCAAGTTCGACAATTTCAACTGGGTGGCCGGCGGCTATATCGAGATCAACCGCCAGCCGAAAATCGATCCGCGCCGCAACTTCGTTACCCTGAGTTGCTCGAACTACGATACCCAGACCTGCAACGATATTTTCGGCATCGGTTCGATTTCGGAATCGCGCAACAAGTACAACTATGACAGCCAGGGCATCTATGCCCAAGGCACCTATGATTTCACGCAGCAGCTCGCGCTGACGCTGGGCGCCCGCTACACTTGGGACAAGAGCTACGCCGAAGCGGCAAACTCGCGTATTCTGCGCGTCGGCACCGCGACGCAGGCACGGGTCTGCACCGACACGTTCCGCTTCAACTCGGGCTTCAATGCGGCTGGCAGGCCGATTGCGCTGACCGTAACCGACCCCATGCAATGCTTTACCACCTTCACCGAGAAATCGGACAAGCTGACCTGGAACGCCAACCTGACTTTCAAGCCGACTTCCGATATCATGGTCTACGGGCGCTATGCGCGCGGTTACCGGCAAGGCGGCATCAACACGACCCCGGTCGCGGTCGAAACATGGAAGCCGGAAACCGTGGATGCCTATGAAATCGGCACCAAGTTCACGTTTCACGGTGCGATCAGCGGTTACCTGAATGCTGCCGGATTCTACAACAAGCTGCACAACACGCAGATCTCGGGTTCCACGACGCCTCTGCCATCGTCGGGGCTGACGTCGAGCAATGCCATCATCAATGTCGGTGAGGGCGTCATCAAGGGTTTCGAATTTGATGCTTCGGCGCTGTTCTTTGACAGCTTGCGGCTGGAAATGGGCTATACCCACCTCGAGACCGAAATAAACGGGGTTCCCGCTTCCATTCCGGTTACCGGCGGGGCGATCACCCTGATCACGCCAGTCGTTAAAAATGGGTCAGAGCTGACTTACGCACCGAGGAACCGGGTAACCGCGACGGCGACATATACTTTGCCGCTGGCGCCCGAAAGCGGTGACTTGTCCGTGTCCGCCACCTTCACGCATACCGACTCCCAGATCGCCAATGGCACTGCCGGGGCAATCGGCGTGCTGCCCGCGACGGATTTGCTTAACCTCAGCCTCAACTGGAACAAGGTGCTGGGTAGTTCGTTCGATGCGGCGGTGTTTGCCACTAACGTGACCAACAAAATCTATCCTGTCGCCGTAACGTTCAGCGCGCCGTACAGCACGCTCCTGATTGCTCAGCCGCGCATCTGGGGAGTTCGGCTGCGCGTCAATTTCGGCAAGTGACGCGCGAAAGCGCGCAGTCATCCGGCTCTGCTCAGCCCGTACCTCTCGTTCACTGGACGACGTGGTACGGGCTCGCCGTCCTGACCGCGATCAATCTCTTCGCGCAGATGGACAGGATCGCGCTGGCGATCCTGCTCCAGCCGATCAAGGCCGAACTTCACCTGAGCGATCAGCAATTGGGCCTGCTTTCCGGGCTGGCTTTCGCCTTGTTCTATGCACTGCTGGGCCTGCCGCTGGCCCGCATCGCTGACCGGGCCTCACGAACGAGGCTGCTTTCAATTTGTCTAACCCTTTGGACCATCACAACAAGCCTTACCGGATACTCCCGGACATTTTCACAGTTGTTCGTCACGCGGGTCGGCGTGGGTATTGGCGAGGCCGGTTGCCTGCCCGCGGCCTATTCGCTGATCGCGGATACATTCCCGCGCGCACGGCGCACGCTTGCCACCGCCATATTCCAATGCGGCGGGACGATCGGTATCAGTGTCGGCACTTTCATCGTCGGTCTTCTGGGGCACTATCTCGGTTGGCGGGCCTGCTTGCAGTTGATCGGTCTTGCAGGCCTTCCCATCGCGCTTCTGATTTATTTTACCGTTCCCGAGCCTGCACGCCCCAACCCGGGTGCATCGACCGGCGAACCGGTTCGCCAGGTTCTGACTGTACTGTGGAACCGTCCGGCCATCGTCCATTTCACAATCGCCTATAGCCTTGCCGGAATCAGCGCCATGGGCATCGGGCAGTGGCATCCCACCTTTTTGATGCGCAGCTTTGGCCTGAGCATGGCGCAAGTGGGCGCCTGGCAGGGTCTGGCGACCGCAGTCGGAAGCATTCTGGGGATGCTGGCGGGCGGCATGGCGGCTACCTGGCTATCGCGCCGCGACACGCGCTGGGAGCTTTGGATACCGGCGATAGCGACGCTGTTTACCTTCCCTTGCGCGATCTTGCTGGCTTTGAGTCCCACGGCCTGGATGGCGATCACCTGTAAGGTCGTGATGGCGGTTGGATCATCGGTTGCGGCGGGCGTCGCCATAGCTGCGCTGCAAGCCTTCGTTGAATCGCATCGCCGCGCAACCGCGATTTCCATCGTCATCTTCCTCCATTCGCTGATTGGTCTCAGCTTGGGGCCATATATTGTCGGGCTTGTCAGCGATCTGGTTATGCCGACTTTCGGCAAGGAGAGTCTGCGGTACGGGATCCTGAGCGCAGCTGTTTTCCTGCCATGGGCGGCATATCACTACTTCAGGGCTTCCCGATGGAGTGTGCAAAACACGGTGAGCTGATGCGTCGAGACTTTGCCAGAGCAAATGAACCGACTGACGGCCTGCGCTCCTACCGCGCGGCGATGGCGATAGATTTACACCATCACATGCTGGGACCAAAAACCTAGAGCCTTTCCGACTGATATTGATCCACCGTGATTGCTGTTAGAAGCTTCTCGGCAAGGAGCGTCGTGCAGCGCGGGCTAGTGGCCCGTGCCAGCGACGCGACGCTGTCCGAGGGGCTTCCAGCAGCAACCGCGAAGCGGCGGGCCCCTTTTGGCCGATCGCGGCGTCGATCGTCGGTCACTATATGCCAGCATAGCTCCCTCCTCTCTTCTTGCGCTCGGCCAAAATCGGCTCCGTCACGGTGGGTCAATATCAGTCGGAAAGGCTCTAGCGGGGCGAATTTCAAATCCACCACACTAGCAAGCCGTTGCCGTTCGTGCCGCTGTCAGTCCGAAGCAACGCGCTTCGTCCAGCAGCGCAATCACCTCGGCATCGCTGGTCTGACGGAAATCCCGGTAGAATGCGCCCACTGCGCCGAAGGGCTCGGGAGTCGAGAGGCAAATGGCTCTGTCGCATTCCTCGCTCAGCTCGCGGATCGTCGATGACGGTGCGACCGGGACGCCAAAACCAGCCTGGCAGGACCGTTCCTGCGGATGCCGCGCAAGGCGGCCTTCATCGTGCCGCCAGTGGCTATGCCATCATCGACGACAATCACCAGGCGCCCTTCGATCTCGATCGGCGGCCGGTCGCCGCAATAGGCTTTGCGGCGGCGTTCGATCTCGGCCAGCTGGCGATGCGTTTCGGCGCGGATGTACTCCTGGCTGACCGCCAGTTGCCGGACGATGTCTTCATTCAGCACCAGTTGCGGACTGGCCCCATCGACCACCGCGCCAATGCCGAATTCCTCATGGCCCGGCGCACCGATCTTACGCACGATCAGCAGGTCGAGCTGCGCATCAAGCGCCTTGGCGACTGCGAAGGCGACGGGCACTCCGCCACGCGGCAGGGCGAGGATCAGCGGATGCGCAGCGGCGAAGCCGGCCAGCCGCTCAGCCAGCTGGATGCCTGCATCCTTCCTGTTCTCGAACCGGTTCGATGCTCCGGACATTGCCTGTGCTCCTTGTTTCACGCCTTGGCGAACCAGCCCGCAAACCAGCGGCTGGCGCAGCGTATCGATCAGACTGTCCGATGCGCCCTGCCTGGGCCGATCCCTGAGGGAAATTTCGACCATCATTTACCCTCTTAACCGGTCGCAACGCTTTTCGCTGGTTCCGGGCCATTGGCCGGCGCAATCTGCGCGCACATCTGGCGAGCCATCTCGGTCACGCGGTACAGTTCTTCGTTGACGTGCCGCTCAGTCATCTGGTCGACAATGTTCGACAAATGCAGGTGTTCGCTTCTCGCCATCGAGAAGGACTGGGCAAGATATTGGCCGAAGACGGTGCGCAGCGAAAGCCACGCGCCCTGTTCGTCGAGCCACTGGATCGAATTGCCCGAGGTAGAGATGGACAGCAGCTGCTTGCCGCCCATGAAGCGGTGGCGGGACCGCTCGCGGATCGCGCCGTAACTGAAGCCTGCGCCCATCACGCGATCGATATAGCCCTTGAGGATCGCCGGCGGCGCTCCGAACCAGACCGGGTAGATCAGCACGAAAACATCCGCCTTCTCGATCACGGCAATCTCGGCGGCGACATCGTTCGCCATGGCGTATCGGTCGGGCCGGGGCTGCTCGCTGCTCTTTAACACGGGATCGAATCCCAGCCGGTACAGATCGCGCAGCACCGCTTCGTGGCCAAGCCCCCGAACCGCCTCGCAATAGGCCTGCGCCGCCGCCGCATTGAAGCTGTCCGCGTCCGGATGGGCGAGGATCACGGCGTGGAGCGGAACCTTTGAAGTTGGCGCCTTCCACTGATCGAAAGCGGCGGGCATGGCCGGTCTCCTGCACCCGGATACATCGGGAAGCTCGCGAATCTAGGCCTCCGCCACGGGCAGGGAATCAGGATTACCCCTTATGGTGTTCCCCGTTGCCTAAGGTGGTTTACTGATTTGCCGGATTGGTCTGCAATCCTACGCCTTTTCCCCGGGAACGCCCACCGGAGTAGCCAAGCCGATGACTCGCGAACATTATATCCGCTTCTTCCGCTGGTTCGATGAAATCGGTCTGGACGATTTGCCGCTGGTCGGCGGCAAGAATGCCTCGCTCGGCGAGCTGGTTAGGGTCGCGCGGGCGTGAAGGGTTTTTTGCCATGCCCGGATTATGCCACTGCTCGCAGCGTGGCGCTACCACTGCTTCAACTGCCACTAATTTCAAATGTGCCCACTACCCTCCGATCGCCCGGGCTATGCGGCGTGGCTGATCGAGCGTAAGATAGACAGCATCAGCCTCAATCCCGATAGCGTGCTGGGGGTCATGGAGCGGCTTGCGGGGAACGGTGGCAAGGAGCCTCAGGCGCGCCCAAGGATGCCGGTTACGGCCTGATTTCGCCGAGCAACCGTTCCACATCCGCCGACTGGCACAGGCCGGTTCCGGGCGACATCACCGCCGCCGTTCCTGCGGCGAGGCCAAGGCGGAACGCCTGCTCGATGCTCTGGCCAGCTGCGAGGGCAAAAGTCGCCGCTCCCAGGAAGCTGTCTCCGGCGCCGACCGCGCTGCGCACCTCGACTTCGATTGCCGGTAGCCGCATCTCGCCCTCTGCGGAAACCAGCAGCGCGCCGAGGTGGCCGAGCGTTACGGCGACATGGTCGGCCAGCCCCGAACGCACAATCTGCAAGGCCGCATCGGCCAGCACATCGTCATCGGCCAGCGGGTGCCCGGCATATTGCTCCAGCTCGCCCCGGCTCGGCTTGACCAGATAGATGCCGCCACCTGCAAGTGTGGTGCGCAGCGCAGGTCCTGACGTGTCGAGGATGATGCGGCAATCGCGGCCCCGCGCAGTTTCGACGATCCGGGCATAAAAATCGGCGGGAACATTGCGCGGCAGCGAACCGCTTAGCACGAGGTAGTCGCATGCGATCCCTGCCATCGCATCGAGGCAGCCCTGCCACTCGCTATCACTGACCAGCGGCCCTTCGGGGACGAAGCGGTATTCCAGGCCGGTTTCGGTCTCATGCACTGCCTGGCTGATCCTGGTGTGGTCGGCAATGCCGAGGCGCATTCTCTCTATGCCATCACGGTCGAGCAGGCTGTCGAGCACGCCGCCTGTGGCACCGCCCGCGAGATAGACCGCCCGGACATTCCCGCCCATCCGCTTGACCACCCGCGCCACATTGATCCCGCCGCCGCCGGGGTCGTAACGCATGTTGGTGGTGCGGATCTTGTGGGTAGGGCGCACTATTGGCGCATCGCAGGAGCCGTCGATGGCCGGGTTAGGCGTGAGCGTGACGATGGATTTCATGCCAGCCTCGGGTTGCGAAGGGTCAGCCCTCAGCCGCATTTGCGACTGGTGGAGGTTCAGCACTCGTTACCCCGGTGGCGCTGGATGGCGATGGTGGCGAAATGGAAGGCGATGATCGATTCCGCGCCGCAGTTGCGATTGACCCCGGTCGGCATAAGCCCGTCATGGCATTCGCCGGTGTCGATATCGCCGAGGGCGAGGCCAAGCTCGTTCTTGCCGAGAAACCACAGATAGGCATTGCGCGCAACCGCCTGCCAGGCGGCATCGCCGGTCGCATCGAAGGCAGCGATACAGGCATCGACTGTCGCCCAGGCTTCCAGCGGCTGCTGGTCGAATGGCAATGGCGGCGCATAAATGCGCCCGAAGCTGTCGCTGCCGACCGCCCGGAAATGCCCGTCCGCAGTGGTTTGCAGATCGACCAGCCATTGCAGCCCCTTGAGACCGCGCTGGATGAAATCCTCCCGCCCGATCGCCAGGCCGGCGCGGATCAGCGCCTCGGGCAGCCGCGCATTGTCATAGGCGAGGACGGGTTCGAACCAGTCCCAGCCGGCTCTGCGGTATTCGCTCCAATGGCCCATCAAACTATCGCCCCAGCGCGCGAGCAGCTGCGGCGGCTGCGGATCGGCGGGATTGTCCTCGGCGAAGGGGGCTGTCCCCAGCATCATGAACGCCTGCGCCCGCGGCGAGCGCATTTTTGAAAGTGGCTCGATCACACGCTCATAGAGCGCGCGTGCCCAGTCGCGCGTGTTTC
This sequence comes from Novosphingobium sp., assembly GCA_023266625.1. Lineage (GTDB taxonomy): Bacteria > Pseudomonadota > Alphaproteobacteria > Sphingomonadales > Sphingomonadaceae > Novosphingobium. The sequence continues at coordinate 11,381 of JAHFPT010000051.1, forward strand.
GGCCGGGGGCGGTCATGGCAGAAATGCCGAGCGACCAGACTGTCCGGCCGCAGCTGTCTTCCGATCCGGCACTTTCCCGCCACGACCGGTCGAAACCCATGAAATTGCGGAATCTGTTCGTCTCCGGATTCCAGCCGTGATCGACAAATGCGGCAAAAACCGGGAGCCAGTATCCCGTCATGCGCGGATCGCGGCAGGCCAGCATCAGCGCGCGGGCATTGTCGTCGATGCAGTAGCCATGCCGGCGATCGGGAACATCGAAGACGCTATGCTGAAGCATCCCGGTACTATCGCACATCCGTTCGATTGCGCTCATGCCAAGTTCGAACGGGATATCCGGCGGGCGGATCGGCAGGGGCTTCTTCGCCGTACGTTCGGCAACTTCCTCGAACCGCGCCAGCGAGGCTTCGGCCAGGCGGGGCCAGATCATCGTCCGGCCAAGTGCATAGCAGCGCCGGCGCAATGCAAGCATGGCCTTGCGGTCTGCGAGCAGGCCATTGATCTCTATGGTAAAACCCGCGCTGTCGCCGAAATCGACCAGGCGGCCATATGTGCTGCCCAAGAGTTCGCGGGCATGAACATAGGGCGTCGAGACAACCGGCTTGCCGAGGCCGACCGCATAGGCCAGCGTTCCCGAAGTCACCTGCGCTGGGTTATGATAGGGCGTTACATAGATATCGGCGGCGGCGATGGTATCGAGCAGTTCGTCGATCTCGACAAAGGCATCGATGAACCGGACATGCCCGGCGACCCCCAGATCGTCCGCGAGTGCCATCAGCGATTCGCGATAAGCCTCGCCCTTGGTGGCGACACAATGCGGATGGGTGGCACCGAGCACCAGATAGAGCGCCTTCGGGTTACGCTCCACGATCGCGGGCATCGCCTCGATCATCGTCTCGATCCCCTTTCCGGGCGAGAGCAAGCCAAAGGTCAGGATCACATCGCGGCCCTGCAGGCCAAGTTTTGTCTTCATCGGCGCGGTGTTCGAGTATGGCCTGTCGGGAATACCGTGCGGGATGACGATTACCTGATCGGGATCGGCACCATAGCGCTCGATCAGCAAGCGCCTTGCCGCCGCAGCCATGACGATGATCGTCTCGCAGCGTTCGACCAGCGCCAGGGTGACACGGCGCTGGTCGCGGTCCGGTTCGGCGAGAACGGTGTGCATGGCGACGGCTACCGGGACGGTCATCCGGTCGATCAGGTTCAGGATAAGCTCGCCCGCACTGCCGCCGAAGATGCCGAATTCATGCTGAATCCAGACCATGTCCACGCCGCTTGCCGTAATCGTCCGCGCGGCGTCGAGATAGGAAGCGGGTTCGTCCTGTTCTATCATACCTGCCAGATGGTCCGGATAGGCATAGCGCTTGCCGGCATCGTTCATTGCCCAGATATCGATCTGGATCGCAGGGTATCGCCCGGCAATCGCTCTGGCGACATCGGTCGTATAGGTGGCGATGCCGCAGCGTCGCGGCAGATGGTTGCCGATCAGGGCAATATGATTGACCCGCTTCCCGGGATGAACAGGTGGCGGGACATCGTCGATGATTTCCGGGAGATGGATTGGGAAGTGATGAGAATATTCCATGCGCCGTCCCTTTGAAGGTCAAATAGCCCCCCTTTCCGGCTCACACCCGGCCTCACCCCCAATTCGAACTGACGTGTGAGAAAAAACGACGCAATCAGGGATAGCACGTAGCGATATCAAATGACGAGTCCGAAGTGCTGCATGATCGCGTCTTTTCGGCGTTATCGCGGCGGGAATATCTCCGCATCATTGCGTATCCCGCCAAGCGAATCATTGCGCCACAATGCCGACATGAGTTGGAAGGTAATTCGCCTCGAACTGGCGCGCACGCCCGAATACCCGCAAGGGTCACCCGCGCATGCCTATGTCTTGCGCCTGCCAATCGATGACAATGGCATGCTCGAAAAGCGCACCCTGCGCCACCCTGGCGAGCGGCCTGTCGTGCGTCGCTTCTGGCCGGGCGTGGCCGAGCGCGAGGGCATCGTCATCCCCAAGGGTCGCGGCTGGGTATTTTCATATGAGCCTGGCGAAAGCGACGACGAGGCGCTGTTCCACCTCGAAAACCATCCGATCAAGCTAGGCCAATATCTGACGATCACCGAACCCGATGGCGAGAAGCTGCCATTCAAGGTCGTAAGCTGCCACGATTGAGAACGGACGAAACGCAAGACAATGGCCCGTAAGATCGCGATATTCGATGCCCATCCCGATCCCGACCCGGCGCGCTATGTCCATGCGCTTGCCAACGCCTATGCCAGCGGCGCGCGGGAGGCTGGCCACGAGGTGCGGACGATCATGCTTGGCGAGCTCGACGTGCCCATCCTCAGGACCCGGGAAGAGTGGATCGACAAGCCGGCCCCCGCTGTCGTCGAGCCGGGACAGGAAGCAATCCGCTGGGCCGGTCACCTCGTATTTCTTTACCCACTCTGGCACGGCGACATGCCGGCGCTGCTCAAGGCCTATCTGGAACATGTCATGCGGCCGGGGTTCGCGCTCGACTATGGCGAAGGGAAGTTCCCGAAAAAGCTGCTCACCGGCAGATCGGCGCGGGTGGTCGTGACCATGGGTATGCCCGCATTCTTTTACCGCGCCTACTATGGCGCGCACAGTGTCCGCAGCTTCAAGCGCAACATCCTGGTCGGCTGCGGCATCGATCCGGTTTCCTGCTCGCTGATCGGCAACGTCGAAGGCAGCGAAGGGCATCGCAAGCGCTGGCTGGAGCGGATGCATGCGCATGGGAAAGACGGCGACTGATGCCTCCAGCAGTGCTCCGTATTGTCCCTGATTAAGCCTCTTTTCCAATCGGGATAAGCTTCCCGTCTATTGCTGCCTCGCCAAGCAAGAGCAGTTTTGAGCAGGAGGAAGACAATGACGTCCGTGATGATCCAACCAGAGTCAAGCCATGCAGAAGCGCCTTTGAGCAGCAGAGGGGGAATGAAATCCGTGCTGCTCCATGTCCAGGACGACGAAGGGCTTGAGGCCCGGCTTCAGGCGGCACTTGCCATTGTCCGTGCATCGGGCGGGCACCTCACCTGCCTGCATGTGACGCCGATGAGCGCCTATGCCTATGCCGGCTTCGAAACATATGGCGGCGCTTACGTCTTGACCGACCTGCTAAAACAGCTTGAGGAGCATGAGGCGGCGATGCGGACCAGGATCGAGGCGCAACTGGCGAGTGAGGATGTTGCCTGGTCGTATGAGCGGCAGACTTCGGACCCGGTTTCGGCGCTGGTGAACAGCGGCGCCCTTGCCGATCTGATCGTGCTCGGCCGCTCCCGGCACAGCCAGAGCTCAGCCTATCGGGCGATGTCGATCTTCGGCGATATCCTGGCCACATCGCACACGCCGCTGCTGGTCTACTCGAATGACCAGCAGCGCTTCGATCCGCTTGGCCCTGCTGTCGTCGCTTGGAACGGTAGTTTCGAGGCGGCGAATGCCCTGCGCGCGGCGCTACCGCTGCTCAAACAGGCATCGGCGGTTCATATCGTTAGCGTCGATGAGGACAAGCACTTCGATTGCCCGCCGCTCGGCGCATCCGAATATCTCTCGCGCCATGATGTCCATGCCGAGATGATCCGCGAGTCGAAGGGCACCCAATCGGTGGACGAGAGGCTGGTCGCCACGGCAACATCGCTGGGTGCCAGTTACCTAGTCATGGGCGCGTATGGCCACCACCGCGCCCGCGAATTTCTGTTCGGTGGGGTGACGCGGAGCCTGCTCAAGGAATGCATCGTGCCGCTGGTTCTGGCGCGGTAGTTCGGGAAATTCTGGCGCAATGGATTCTGTTGAAATTCGCTTCCACGGAGCTGCCGGGACTGTCACCGGCTCTTGCTTCGAACTGCGCACCAGGGACACCCGGGTGCTCATCGATTGCGGCATGTTCCAGGGAACCCGGACGCTGGAGGCGCTCAATCACGAACCGCTGCCGTTCGACACATCCGGGATCGATGCGGTCATTCTTACCCATGCCCATGTCGATCACAGCGGGCGTCTGCCCTATCTGGTCGCGAGCGGCTGCACCGCGCCGATCTGGGCGACCGAGCCGACCGCCGATATTATCGAGCCATTGCTGCTCGATGCGGCAAAGCTCCAGGCGGCCGACTCCGAACGCCGCAACCGCCGGCCCGACCGGGCGGGGCTGAAAGCCTTCGCGCCGCTCTACTCAGCCGACGATGTCGCGGCCTGCCTCGGTTTCCTGCGCGAGACGCGCTATTGCGACTGGAACGATCTCGGTAACGGCAATGGCTTCCGGCTGTGGGATGCGCGCCATATTGTCGGCTCGGCCTCAGTCGAATTGATGCTAGAGGGCCAACGTATCCTGGTTTCGGGCGACGTCGGTGATGGCTCTCCCGTTCACTGCGCCGATGCCGGACTGGGAGGGTACGACCACGTCCTCTGCGAATCCACCTATGGCAATCGCGCGCGCGAACCGGTCCTGATCAGCGACCGCCGTGAAGAACTGGCTTGTCATGCCGACGAAGTGCTAAAGCACGGCGGCAATCTGCTGATCCCGGCCTTTGCGGTTGAACGCACGCAAGTGGTGCTCGAAGACTTCGTCGCGCTGTTTGAATCGAAGCGGCTGGGTCCAGTCAATATATTCGTTGATTCCCCGCTTGCTGAAAAGGTGACGCGCGCGACTATGCGTCATCGCCACAGCGGCTACGATCTGTTCGCACATCCCAACATCCGATTTACCCATGAAGTGGCGGAATCGAAGAAGCTGAACAGTGTGACCGGGGCGGTGATCCTGGCCGGATCGGGCATGTGCCAGGGCGGCCGCATCCGCCATCATCTGCTCCGCAATCTGCCATTCAGGCAATCGCGGGTGCTGCTGGTCGGCTATCAGGTCAGGGGTACTCTTGGCGCGGTGTTGCGCGATGGTGCGCACCATGTCCGGATATCCGGCAACGATGTGCCGGTGCGGGCAGAGATTCGTGTGCTCGATTCCTATTCGACCCATGCCGACCGGCCCGGCCTGCTGGAATGGCTCAAGGCGCGCGCTCCCTTCAAGGGATCTATCTTCCTTGTGCACGGCGAAGCAGAATCATTCACCGTGTTTTCGGAGGACATCGGCAGAGCCGCGGGACTTGCCCCGGTCATCGTCCCCGAGCTTGGCAGCGCCTGGGAATTGAAGCCCGGTCAAGAGGCCAGGCAAGTCGGGCGCGCCCGGGCCGATGCCAGGACACGCATCGCCCCGCAGGACTGGATTTCCGGACTGGCCGGGCTGGAATCCGGTCTCGCCGACCGGCTGCGCGCGCTGCCTTCCGATGCCGCCCGCGAGCGCGCTGTCGCCTCGCTCAAACGCGCGCTGGAACGCGCCGAGGGGCGATAAGGGCAATCCCATAGGGAGGGTTCCCGATTTTTCGGCACCACCGTATCGTCGAAAGTGGCGGAAGCTGGAGCGATCCGCTTCGCACCACTTTTGAGGAGACGAACCATGAAAAGCGACAGCCAGTTGCAGCAGGACGTCATGGACGAATTGCAGTGGGAGCCACGCGTCCACCATGCCAATATCGGCGTTGCCGCCAAGGACGGGGTGATCACCCTGTCGGGCTTCGTCGGCAGCTATGCCGAAAAGATCGCTGCGGAAAAGGCCGCGCGGCGGGTCAAGGGCGTGCGCGGGCTTGCCGAGGAAATAGAGGTTCGCCTGGACAGCGACGCGAAGACTGCCGATCCCGAGATAGCCAAGCGCATTGCCGACATGTTCGATTGGAGCGCAATGGTTCCCAAGCACAAGATTGGCGTGAAAGTCGAACATGGCTGGGTGACGCTGACCGGCACTGTCGATGGTCATTTTCAGCGCAAATCGGCCAGCGATCTCGCCTCGCGGATCAGTGGAGTCAGGGGCGTGAGCAACCAGATCGAGGTCAGGGCCGCAGCTTCGCCTAGCGACATCAGGGAACGCATCATGGCGGCGTTCAGGCGCAATGCCGATCTCGATGCGAGCACGATTACGGTCGCTGCCGATGGCAACACCGTCAGGCTCGGCGGCAAGGTGCATGCCTGGTACGAACGCCGGATTGCCGAACGTGCGGCCTGGTCGGCACCCGGCGTCAATCGCGTCGAAGACAATATCATTGTGGTCTGAGACCGGCCTGCCCTCCTCGCAACCCTGAGGGCGAGGACGGATCCCGTTTCCTTTCCGCCCGGATCATACCGGGCCTCATGGCGCGGGATTGCGGCTGTCGCCCATTCTCGCATCGCGGCCATAGATATCGCCATGATACTCGACGGTTGGCCGCGACCGCGAGTCAGATTGGTTGACACAATGTATGGTGACAGGCCGCCGTAGCGGCGGGGGGGAGCGGGGACGGCCTGCCACCAGTTTTCAGCATCTGATTACAGCGTTGCAATCAGGCGCTGATTTCGATCTTGCGTTCGCGCTGGATAGCTCCTGTTGATCTTCGCGGTATGAATTGGTGACTGCGAGTTAGGACGCCGCAGCCAGGCGAAAAATCAGATGTGTTCCCTACGGATCATTACGGAGCGGCGGAGGTGACAGGAGCTGCCAGAGCGCATAGGCTGTTGTTTGGAGGTTCAGGCACTTGGACGCAAAGACTGGCCGACTGGCATTTGACCGGATGGCCTATCTCGACGCCGTTCTGCAAACAATGCCCGACGCGGTGGCGATCATTGATAGTGATCACCGGCTGGTCGAGCTCAATCCCGCCGGTCTGGCCATGGTCGGCGTCAGTTCGCTCGATGATATCCCTGACAGGTCACTGGTCGCGCCTGAGAGCCTGTCGGCATTTCAGAAACACTTCCTGGAAACCATAAGCGGCAACGGCGAAGTCGCTGCGCCAGTGCGGATCGAAATCAACAATCTGGCAGGCGTGCGCCGGATAGTCGAATGCCGCATGGCGCGGCTTGAAAATCTCGACGGCGGGGTTGCCGGAGTGGTCATGATTGCCCGCGACATCAGCGCCGGTGTGGAACGCGAACGCCGGCTCTCGGACGACGAGTCGTTGATCCATGCGATTCTCGATACAGTCCCCGATGCCATGGTTGTGATCGACGACGCCGGGTTGATCACCTCCTTCAGCAAGGCTGCTGAAAGACTGTTCGGCTATCTGGAAGAGAAAGTGCTCGGCTGCAATGTCAGCTTGCTGATGCCCTCGCCCAGCCGCGAGGCGCATGAAGGCTATCTGCGGCGCTACCTCCAGACCGGCGAAAAGCGCATCATCGGCATTGGCCGGGTGGTAGAAGGGCAGCGCAGCGATGGCACGGTGTTTCCGATGGAGCTTTCGGTTGGCGAGGCGCATGCGGGCGATCACCGGGCGTTCACCGGCTTCATCCGCGATCTGACCGAACGGGTTGAAGCCGAGGCCCAGTTGCATAGGGTACAATCCGATCTGGCGCATGCTTCGCGGCTGAGTGCGGTAGGCACGCTGGCCTCCGCGCTGGCGCATGAACTCAATCAGCCGCTGACGGCCGTTGCCAACTATGTCTCGGCCGGGCGCGACATGCTGGGAGATGACGGAGACGACATAGAAGGAACGCGGGAAATGCTTCGCGAGGCGCTTGACGAAGCGGCTGGCGAAGCCGTGCGTGCTGGCCAGATTGTCCGGCGCTTAAGGAATTTCGTCACCAAAGGCGAAGTCGATCGGCAGAACCTCTCGCTCGGTAGTCTGATCAATGACGCGACAACCCTCGGGCTCGTCGGGGCACGGGAGAATGGGGTTCAATGGTGGATCGACATCGATCCCGGCATCGGCAATGTCCTGGCTGACCGGGTCCAGATACAGCAAGTGATGTTCAACCTCATGCGCAATGCCGTTGAGGCCATGGAAAAATCTCCTGACAAACACCTCACAATCCGCGCCCGGTCAAGCGGCGAGGATCAAGTTGAAATATCGGTAAGCGATACTGGCCCAGGTATTGCGCCAGAAGTTCAGCAGACGCTTTTCCAGCCCTTCACCAGCACAAAGGGGCAAGGTATGGGACTGGGGCTTTCGATCTGTCGCACCATCATCGAGGGACATGGCGGACGATTGTCCATGGAGGCCGGAGACAATGGTGGTACGGTGTTCAAATTCACTCTGATGCGCGCTTCCCGGGGAATCGACGATGCCGTCTGAGAAACTTGTCCATATCGTCGATGACGACGATGCCGTCCGCCGCTCGGCCGCCTTCATGCTCAAGCACGCAGGCTACCGGGTCGAGTCCTATGTTTCGGGTGTCGCTTTCCTCAAGGAGGCAAAGAGCGCAGATCGCGGCTGTGTTCTGCTCGATGTGCGCATGCCCGAGATGGACGGGCTCGAAGTCCAGCAGGAAATGGTCAGGCGCGGGATCGACATGCCGGTGGTGATCCTGACCGGACACGGCGATGTCGGGGTTGCGGTGAAAGCGATGCGCGCGGGCGCGGTCAATTTCATCGAGAAGCCCTATGAAAAGGAAGCGCTGCTCGGCGCGATCGCGGAGGCCTATGCCCGGCTCGATCGCAACCATGACAAGGACATGAAAGCAGGCGAAGCAAGGGTGCGGCTCGCCAGCCTCACCGGGCGCGAACGCGATGTGCTGAACGGGCTGGTCGCGGGCAATCCCAACAAGACCATCGCCTATGACCTCGGCATTTCCCCGCGCACGGTCGAAATCTACCGCGCCAACATGATGGAAAAGCTGCGCGTGCGCAGCCTGTCCGAAGCGCTGCGGATTGCCTTCATCGCGGAAGAAGCAGTGGAACCGGTCAACCAGATACCGCCTGTTCCAATAGGGTGAGTGATCGGCGAGCCAAAAAATGGCCCGGCACTTCGGCGGATTTGAACGATTTATCGAGATGGCCGGCAAGGCAAAACCACTGTGGCTGGCTGCCGCGCTCTTCCCCCATGGCCTCTCCCTATTGCCCCTTGCAACCTTAGCCAGACCGTAGGCTGTCGACGATTGCCTTCGCGCCAGACAGCCTTGCGATATCGAAATTGACAGCAAGCTCGAAGGACGATACGCATCGATGATAAGTAAGATGATATAGATGATCATACCTGCGTGGACAGGTGTCTGGAAAGGGTGGAAACGATGAGGATGTGCATCAAATTGCGTTGGCAGTTGCTGTCGTGTGCGGCCATGGTCTCGTTTGTTGCATCGGCTCAGGCGCAGGATGCTGCTTCTTCGCAAACCGATGCGAGTGCTGCTGGCAGGAAAGATGTCGGCGCGGGCGAGATTGTCGTCACTGCCCAGCGTCGCGAGCAACGGCTTACCGAGGTTCCCATCTCGGTTCAGGCAATTGCTGCAGAAACGCTGAGCCGAGCCGTCGTAGTGAATTCCCAGGATGTGCTTAAACTGACGCCTTCGGTAAATTTTACCGGCGGCTATGCCGCCACCGCGAGCAGTGTCGCGATCCGCGGAATCAATTCGGCCGCGATCACCGGAGAAGTCCAGCCATCGACCGCCGTCCTGGTGGATGATATTGCCTTGTCGAGGCAGGCAGAATTCGTTGCAGATTTCAACGATATCGAGCGGGTTGAGGTCCTCCGCGGCCCTCAGGGCACGCTGTTTGGCAAGAATGCGACAGCAGGTGTGATCAACATCACCACCAAACGGCCGACCGGTGACTATGATGCCAGATTTGAGGCCGGATACACGACAGACAACCAATTGCTCCTGCGCGGCATGGCGAATATCCCGCTATCGGACGCGGTTCGGACTCGCTTCAATGTCTACCGCAACACCCTGTCGCCCATCGCCCCTAACAAGAATCCCAACTACCTCGGCGACTGGAATCGCGGGTTCGGTGCGATCGACAACTGGGGCGCTGCCGGAAAGATCGCGATCGATTTCTCGGATCGGGTGAACCTCCTGCTTTCTGCGGACTATACAAAAACCCGGGACAGCTTTGGTGCGACGGTTATCCTGGTGCCGGATACGATTCCATTCCTTGGCGGCATCCAGACCGCTGCCGGCGTCGTAGCAACCCGTGATCATCCATTCGTGAACGTCGAAACCGTGTTCGATGGGCGCGCGACAGCCTGGGGCCTGTCCGCCAATCTGGGCATCGAGTTAAGCGATGATCTGACGCTTCGCTCGATCACGGGCCATCGCGACTTCTATTTTGACACGTTTGGGGATTTCGACAGTGGCCCATGGGGCGCGGTCCAGGGCATTGGCTTCCTGCCAAATCCGCTGGGCTATCCGATTCAGACCGTTACCCTGGCCAATGGCGGGTTTCCCTACAAGCCGACGTCATCGCGCTATACCTCTGAAGAATTGCGCCTCAATTACAGTTCAGGCCCGCTTGACATCGTCGGCGGCGCTTATGCGCAGTGGTACACTGGCCGCTACATTAACAACCAGGTTACTTTCATTGCCAATTTTGGCTTTGGACCGGGATATTATTCTAACCTTATCAACACAAAGCTGAATGATAATATTTATTCTCTGTATGGCGATGCAACGTACAATATTACCGACCAGGTGTCGTTGTTCGGCGGGCTGCGTTATTCGATTGAGAATATCAATTTCAACTATGACCGCAAAAGTTGGGCCGGGGCTCCGTTCAATCCTGTGACGTTCGTGCCAACCACCGGGCCAGGTTCCACCCTTGCCTTTAGCACCAGCAACACGCGCAACAACCTGTCGGGACGCGCGGGATTGCGCTATTCTCCCAATGCGGACCACAGCTACTATGCCTCGTTCAATCGCGGCTACAAGGGGCCGGCAGTGGATACGACAACTGCGGCTACCGCGGCGACTGCCATTCTCAAGCCCGAGATAGCCACCGCCTTCGAGGTCGGCATGAAGCATGCCTTGTTCGACAACAAACTCTACGCGAACCTTGCGGTCTACTATCAGCGTGTCAAAGACATCCAGCAGGGCCAGTTGCCGCCCGGCGGGATCACCACACTGCTTCAGAACGCGGGGGATATTCGGTCGTACGGGATCGAATTCGATTTTGTCGCCAAGCCGACCAGTGCGTTGCGTATCGAGGGCGGCGGCGCGTACACCAATGCGGTCTACCGCAACTTCACCAACTCGTGCTATCCGGGGCAAACTGCGGCGCTGGGCTGCATTTCCGGTCGCCAGAACATGAATGGCACACAAGCAATCGGTCAGCCTAAATTCGCCTTCAACCTTGCCGGAACCTATGATTTCACCCTGCCGCGCTCGGCCCCCTTCGATGTCTTTCTGCGCGTGAGCTATGGTTGGCAGAGCAAGGTGATCTATGGCCTGACCAACGATCCGCTGCGCGTCAATCCCGGTCACGGCATGCTCGACGCCACTCTGGGTCTGGTTGGCAAACAAGGCCATTGGCAGTTCCTGCTTTACGGGAAGAACCTGACCAACGAGATATATTACACTTACCTCAATGAGTCTGACAACTTCATCGGGCGTGTATCCGGGAACATCGCGAGGGATTCCTTCCGTTATGGCGGTCTGATGCTCAAGGTGTCGATGTAGCAAGCGAAGGAGCGTTTCCGGATCGTTGATGGACGGCCAGCATAGCCTGATCCGCAGTCGGTTGACTGACGGGCACGGCCGAGTGCTTACAGCGAACAGCGATGTGATCAAAGGTCTGTATGCCACAGGAAACTGGGCGGCGTCGGTCTTTGGAGGGATTTACCCTGCCGCTGGTGGCAGTATTGAGGCGCCATTCGTGTTCGGGTACAGGGCCGCAGAACAGGCCATAGGACTGGTATCATGAAGCAAGCTGTGAATGCTGACGAGCGGGTTTCAGCCCAACGAGCGCCGGGCAGCCCGACGCGGGTGATCCGCAGCCATCGCATTGCCGAACTCATGGCGTCCGATATTCGCAGGCGGATCCTGGAGCGCGAGCTTCTTGAAGATCATACGCTTCCGCCGGAAATCGAGCTCATGGCGCAATATGGCGTATCGCGCCCCACCTTGCGCGAGGCACTGTGCCTGCTTGAGGCCGAGAAACTGATCGTTGTTCGTCGCGGCGGCAAGGGCGGGGCTGTCATCCAGCGGCCCAGCCTTGGCGGTGCGGTGCGCCAGTTCGGATTCCTGCTCAATTATCGCGGAGTCACGTTGGGTGATGTCCATCGCGCCCGGACGATCATCGAGCCGCCTGCACTGGCTAGTCTCGCGCTGACGGTGACACCCGAACAGGTCGCCGATCTCAAGCAGCAACTGTGCGATGCTGCCACTGCCATCGGCGATGAACATCGTCATCGTTTGTTGCTCTGTGCGATCCGCGAGCAAATGGTCGATATGACCGGCGCGATCACCACCACGATGATCATGCGCCTGTTGCAGCAAGTTATCGATCACCAGACCACCGGCTTCCCGGCTGATCGCAACGGAAAGCTTCAAGCTCTCAGCCAGAAGGCACATGAACGCATGCTGGACCTGGTTGCGACCGGCAACGTCGCCGTGGCCGAGACCTATTGGCGCGACCATCTTTCGCAAGTCCGCCAACATTTTGGGCAACGAAACGCCAGCCAGTTGATCGCTGGCGAAGCCTGACCAGATGTGAGCTTTCAGGAGGTTGTTCATCTGGCCTGAACCGGCAAGACGCGAGTTGGGAGAGCTCAGTGCAGACGGCGGAGGCGACCGGCCAGCGGATAATCTGCGGCGGCGGCGCGGATGGCAGGCGTGTGCTCGAGGAAGCGCGCAGCTGCACACTGCGGCGATTCTAGCACTTGCTAACCTAGCTTAGGAGCATACACTCTACCCGACCAAGCGATTCGCTATCCCCATCCCGCAAAGAGGATGGGATAAGGGGTGGGCTGCATCGGAGAGGATGCGACTATGGCTGTCATGGCCGCAGGCCCACCCCTTACTTTCTGGTTCGACAATCACCGCCATAGTATTCATAATCCAGCGCCGGGCGCTCAACGAGCGCGTTCCCCGGGGGGGGAGAATGCATATGGCGGAATCTGGCAGCGCAACAGGCGGCAGCGAAGGCACGCTCGATTCTACCGGCAAGCTGCTGATCCTGCTCAGCGGGATTCTATCGGCCATTTGCTTCACCGCGATCAGCTCGGTGCTGCCGAGCATTGCGCGGGAACTGGCCCGGGGGCCGAACGATGCCGTGCTGGTCAAACAGCTGCTTGGCGCGGTGGCGCTGGCGATGGCGACGGGAGCGCCGTTCGGCGGCTATCTTGCCGACAGGATCGGTCTGCGCCGAACGCTGTTTGGCGCTTCTGTGATCTATGTGGTTGCGGGCACGGCGGGGCTCTATCTCTCCAGCCTGCCGCTGCTGCTGGTCTCGCGGCTGCTGCTCGGCCTCGCCGCGGCGGCGATCCAGGTGCTGGGGCTGACCATGGTCAACACCCAGCTTGCGGGCAATGCCCGGGCCAAATGGATGGGGCTGCATGTTTCGGTCGCGATCTTCGGCACACTGCTCATTCATCCGCTGGCGGGCCAGCTCGGCGAGATCAGCTGGCGGCTGCCTTTTGCGATTTATGGCATCGGCGCGGCGCTGCTGGTTGGCATGCTGTTCGGCCGCGGCGCAGTGGCCCCCGCTGCTGCCAGGGTCGAAGCTGCCGCAGCGGAGCCTGCCGGACCGGGCATTCTCACCTGGTTTCCGTGGCAGTATCTGGTGCTGTCCTTCACGATCGGCGCGATGACCTTCCTGCCGGCGGTATCGGTGCCCTTCCAACTGCGCGAGCAGGTCGGGGCCTCGCCCTCGACCATTGCCTATGTGCTCACCGGAACTTCGGTGCTCAGCATGATCATGGCCTTGCTCTATGGCCGCGCCCGCCGGGTCCTGTCGGCGCATGCCGCCTTCGTTCTCGGCTTCGGACTGGCGGGCACCGGCGCGCTGATCGCGGCCAGCGCGAGCAGCTTCCCCGGCGTGGTGCTCGGCATCGGCCTGCATAGCCTCGGCGTTTCGTGGTTCGTTCCCAACATCATGACCGCGCTGGGATCGAAAGTGAGCAAGGACCAGCAGGGCCGCGCTGCCGGGCTGGTCAAGGCGGCGCATTTCCTCGCCATGCCGATCTGCGTCATGCTGGTGCAGCCCTTCGTCAAGCAATATGGCGAGGTTATCGCGATGAAGGCCGTTGCGGCGATTGGGCTCGGCATGTTCGTGGTGATGCTGGCGCGGATGCTGACGGCGGGCAAGGCGCAGGCGGTTCCGGCGGAGTAGTCAGACAGGCTGCGGATAGATCCCCCGCAAGGCCTCGAACGCCGTTCCCGGTCCTGCGGCCAGCCGCGCCTCGATCTGCTCGCACACTTTCTCCGGGCTCATCGCGCTGGAATCGAGCTCAAGATCGTAGATCTCGTTGGCATAGGCATGTTCGTAGAACCACGGCGAGACGGCGGCGAGTTGCTCGCCCAGCGCCGCAATGATCTCCGGACCCGCCGCCGCCATGGCTTCCTGGATCGGCGCGGGAATCGAGTCGATTTTGCGCGTGGTGATGCGGTGTTCCAGCACATCGCGCGACGGCTTCAGATTGACGAACAGCACCGGCACGTCCGCCATCCGCCAGATGCAATCCTGCAGCACCGGCGGATCGACGAACATCAGATGATCGACCACCATGTTCTGCCCGGTGCGCGCGGCGGCGGCGATCATCGCATGCATCGCCGCCAGCGCCTTCATGCACATCGGGCCGTAGGCATTCGGGTAATAACCCTCGTCCTTCTTCGCGCCGAACATGGTGTATTTCGCCGGAAACAGCGTGCCGACCAGCAAGTCCATGCCGAAGGTCAGCCAGGGTTCCTCGGCGCGGCGGGCCCATTCGGCGCAGGTCGTGGTCTTGCCGGAGCCCGAGGTGCCGGAGATGAGGACGATCTGCCCGGTCATGCGCCTGGCCTCGACCGCACCATCTGCCGGAACTGCTCCATCGGCTGAAACTCCTGGATATCGCCCCAGCCCGTGCGCCCGCCGCCGAAATCAACCTCAAGCAGCGACCATACCACCTGCACGCGCGGGTAGAAATTGACCATCAAGTCGCTGCACGAGCGCGCCTTCATGTCCAGCGTGCGGCCCGTCTCGTCGATCAGCGTCAGCTCGAAGCGGCGCGGCGTGACCTTGCCCATTTCAGTCACCACGCGCTCCCCGCCAATCAGCGAGGCGGTCTCGCCGTCGAGCTTGAGGAAGCCGCCGACCACCCGCATTGCGTTGCCTTCGCCCATGACCTGGGCATGGAAGGCGGTGCGCTCATTGGCGATCGCCCAGAAATAGCTGCCGCGCTTGACCCCATCCATCTGCCGCACGCCCCACGAGCTGTCGCGCAGCGCATAGCTGTCGACCGCCAGCGTCTCGCCGCGCAGCGCGATCGTGCCACTGGCGCGGCCCATTTGTTCGAGGTGCATGCGGTTCTCCGCCGACATGCCCGTGGCCTCGATCTCCATGCCGAGGAAATGGTGCGGCTCCTCCAGAGCGGTCCACTTTAAGTCCAGCTTGAAGCCGCCGTGGTCGTAGCGCAGCTGGTACTGCTTGCGCGGTTCGAGCACCTTCACGTCGAGCGAGGTGCGCGATGTGAAGTCGAATTTTTCCGCGCCGTCAGGGATTGTCTGGAAGTGGTGCCAGTCGAAGTAGAGGCAGTCCCAGCTATGCGCGCCCGACCCATCCCACAGGATCGGTCCGCCCATCAGCAGCTTCATGTTCGGGCGGAAGAAGTAATAGACCATGCCGTGGATCTCTTTCTCGGGGATCGAGAAGGAGAACCAGCAGCTTTCGTTCCAGTAGGGATCAAGGCTCGCAGTCGGGCAGAAGCGGTCGATGTCGAGATTATTGCTCATCTCACCCTCTCGAACGAGCGCTGACCGAAGGGAAATTCCATCGACCATTTGATGTGGAGCGCGGTGAAATCATCCCCCGATTCCGCGCCCTTGCGGCAAGAGTCCGCCATTTCCTGCCCATAGACATCGGCGAAAACCGCCAAGCCTATTGCGAAATCTTCGTTCATTTCGTTGCTCCCTCACATGCATACATGCACCTTGGTCTCTTCATTCGGCCCGCGCAGTACGTCGAACATGCTTGCAATATTTGCCAGCGGAATGTCGCTGGTAATGATCGCCTTGGGATCGCAGTGACCCTTATCCATCTGGTCGGCGATGTAGTGAAACTCCTTCATCGAATAGCCGACGGCAAACTGGATCGCGGCGCATTTGTAGCTGGCCATGCCGGGAATGATCGGATCGGGCGAGGTGCAGAAGCCCAGCGACACAATCTTGCCAAACTGCGCGACATGCGTCACCGCCTTGGTCAGCATGCCCTCTGCGCCGACGCATTCGAGTACATGTTGCGGCGATCCGCCCAATGCCTCGATCACTTCGCCGACTTCATTGTCGCCAAAGGGAATGAAGGCATCCGCACCCATTTGCAGCGCCAGATCCTTGCGGCGCGGCGAGCGCGACATGGCGGCGATGCGGCCTGCGCCCAGCCGCCGCGCCCAGTAGATCGCATAAAGTGCCACCGTGCCGCCGCCGAGCACCAGCACCCGGTCGCCCGGCTGGATGCCTGCGAGCTTGGTGCCATAAAGGCTGATCGCCAGCGGCTCGATCAGCGCGCCGTCGGCCAGCGACAGGGTCGAAGGCAATCTGGTGGCGACGCTGGTGGGCACCTTGGCGAGTTCGGCAAATCCGACCATGGCCGTGCCCGGCCTTTGTTGGCACAAGACGTTGTTTTCCAATGTACGGCAAGCGGGGCACTCGCCGCAGCCGACCGACGGCAGTACGGCAATGCGCTCACCCAGTTTGAAACCCGATACATTCTTGCCGATCTCGACGATCTCGCCGGCATATTCGTGGCCGAACTGCGTGTTCTCGCCAAAATCGAACATGGCTCCACGGGTGAAGGAAAGGTCGGTGCCGCAGATGCCGCAGCGGGCGACCTTGATGATGACATCGTCGGGGCCGGGCTGGGGATCGGGCAGGGTCTCGACTGTGATGGGCTTGCCGTGGCCGGGGTAGATGGCGGCTTTCATTGTCTTACCTTCCTAAAGCCCCTCCCCTTCAGGGGAGGGGTTGGGGTGGGGCCTGTCAGTTATGCGAAACGTTGCGTGCAACGGACAGGCCCCACCCCCCGACCCCCTCCCCTGAAGAGGAGGAGGAGCCTGCTTTCATTTGCTCTTCTCCACAAGATCGAAGCGCTGAATGTAATCGCCGTACTGTTCGCGAACCCGCTCCGCAGTCATGCCAAAGTCGGATAGGTCATAGCGGTGGACGCCGTGTTGCAGCTCGGGCTTTTCCGCGATCCGCTTCGCAAAGGCGGCGCGCAGATCGTCGCCGATATCCATGCCGGTGAAGCTGTAAATCCGCTCCAGCACCCCCATCGGATCACGGTGGAAATCACCGTGGACCACATCCATCACCTGGCCGGGATGCTGCGCGCGGACCTTGTCAGCCTCGCGCACGGCCTTCGCCCATTTTCCCGCCTCGCGCGCCAGCATGTTGTGAGCGCGCTGCTCATAGCGGCCTTCCTCGTAGATCGGGTGCAGATGCATCAGCAGCGCGCAAAGCGAGGGAATAGCTTTCGCCGGATCGCGGTGGGTCTGGATTACCCTGGCATCGGGATAGATCGCGAACAGCAGATCGAGCTGCTCGATATGGCCGGGGTTTTTCAGCAGCCAGCGCTTTTCCGGCTCCTTGCTGCCGATCAGCTGCACGCATTTGTAGTAATACTCATAGGCGGCATCCTCGGGCTGGCTTTGCCGCCAGGCGTCATAAGTCGCCGTTGACCAGCCGCCGCAGGCCCAGATGTTGCAGTTGAAACTGTGCCACAGGATCATGCAGCATTCGTGGACTTCCTCGGCGGCACGGTGATGCGCGGCGCGCTGCTGAGGCGCGGCGGCATATTGCGCTTCGAGCCCGGCGAGCGTCGTCTGGAACTGCGGATAGCTAGGCCAGGTCTCGATCGGCGGGCGCGGCATCGGGCTGTCGATCAGCCAGGTCTGAAGGCCCTGAAAACGCTCGTCGACTGCCATCAGCCGGTGCAGCGCAGTGGTGCCGGTGCGCGGCACTCCGGTGATCACTACCGGGCTGAGGATCGGATTGGCATCGAAGCCGGGGTTGTCCTTCATCGAGGCAATCGCCGAAGCCCGGCTGCGCAGACAGCCGATCACCTGCCCCCAGGCAAAGCGCTTGCCCTGCTCGGTGAAATGCGGGTCGTAGTCCATCGACTGGAGCATGACATGCAAGCCGGGGAGGTAATCGGCGGGGCCGAAATCGCTGGTGCCGGCCTCTTTCGCGACCAGGTCGTGGAGCTGATCGGAGGCGGTGCGAAATTGCGCGGGGGGATCGTAGCTGGCGTCCATTATTGCTTCACCACCGCCTCCGCCGCTGACACGCCCTCACGCGGATGCGCAGTTCTTCGGCGCGTTCATCGGGAGTGACCACCGGCGTATCGGCGGGTAGATGTCCGCGCAGCTCCGCCAGCTTCACCCGCGCAATCGTCGGCAACGGCTCGCTGTCGCAATCGTACCACCGGCCATAGATGCCGCCTTCCTTGTAGCCCGCCGGATCGAGCCAGTTGGGCACGCCGGGATCGCTCAGCGCAATCACCGCGCGGAATTTGCCGTCGCTGGAGAGCGTCGCCATCGCGCCATTGGTGCTGGACAGGCGATAGACATATTCCAGCGAATTGAAGAGCGGATCGTTGAGCTGGATGTTCCAATAGGGCGCGCGGGCCGGAATCTCGGTCTCGATAATCAGCGCCTCGTCTTCCTCCAGCTGGAAGTTGGCCGGCCAATAGGTCTGCTTGGCGAGCGCGCCGGGCATGCGGATCGGCTCGAAGACATTGTAGCCGACGCGGTCCATCACCCCGTTCTGCATCCTGAAATATTGTTTCGTTTTCCGCGCCGGAAACTTCGCCATTTCCTGGATGCGGCGGAGGATTTCCTCCGGGCTGAGGCGCGGCTTGGGCGGGACCGGATCGAGGCATTCGATGGAGAGTACCGGGTCCACCTCGCCCGCCCAGTCATAAAGGCGATAGCGGGTGAACATGCCGGTCGCGCTGGGGTGGATCGGTGCCCATTTGCCGGTGTAGCCCTCGGGGCGCTCGGTGCTGAAGATCACTTCGAAATCCTCGCCCAGCTTCAGACCCAGCTCTTCATCGTCGACTTCGTTGTGGCCATTGGGCTGCGGCACTTCGTCATAGGTTCCGGACAGTGCGGCCTGGGTGGTGAAGCTCAAAATCTTGCAG
>JAHFPT010000052.1 GCA_023266625.1 Novosphingobium sp.
CTGCCCTCTTCGACATCGCTCAGCCAGTGGACATTGCATACCCTGCGGCTTTCACCGAACGCCCGGCCCCGCGCAACCAGCTGGGCTGCGCGATCCGGCACCAGCTCGGCTAGGATCAGCCCCCAGCCATAACCGATGGCGCTATGCCCCGAAGGGTATGAGCCATCGCGCCGCAATCCGGCCTCGTCCTGCGGCGTGCAGCTTGGCTCTCCGTTGACCATGAAGGGGCGTGCGCGCAGGTATTTGCGCTTGCTGGGATAGACTGCCATCGCCAGGTCAGGCGCGGCCTTGCGCAAAAGCGCGTTGAGCTTCGGCGTTGCATCTGCGGCGATGCGAATTCCGGCAGCACATGAAAACACACTGGTCGCGGCGGGGGTGAACAGCAGCGCATCGGTCGTCGCCTGATCCCAGCGCGGCGTGCCGCGCAGCGCCACAGCGGCGCGCATGGCTTCTTCGTCGCGGGCCATGGCCGCTGATCCGGGCGCGGGTGGCGGCGGGATCAACAGGTTGGAATCGGGCGCGGTGCCTGGGGGCAGATAGCCGCCGGTCGCAATGCGGGCTTTTCCGTCCATCGGCGCGGCGGAAGGTGAAGCGACCGGCGCGGCGACAGGCGCAGCTGCCGGTTCGGCGGTCACCCCGTCCAGCGCCAGCGCAGCCAGCGTCAGCCCTGCTGCGGCACCAAACCAGCTCCGGTTCCGGGCCGTCATCGGTTGGCGTCCTGGTATTTCTCCATCGCTTCAGGATCGCTCACCGCGCTTTCGCGGATGAACATTTCAAAGGCTGCCATGGATTCGTCTCCTCTGACGGCATGAATGTCGTGTAAGGGCATTGGCTGCAACCGGTGTTACGCCACCCCGCGCACATAGGCGTCGATCGTGCCGGCGCAGCCGATCTTGTCGTCGCCTTCGAGATCGGCAAAGCGGGCGATGTTGTCGCGGATCGACGGGCCTTTGCTGCCGCAGGCACACGGGCTGTAGTCGAGCGCAGTCTTGTCGCCGGTGATCACCCCGCCCCAGCGTCCGTCGAGCGACAGGTCGAAGAAGGCGGCGCGGCCTTCGATTTCGCCGCCAGCGATGTCATAGGGCAGCAGCGTGTCGCCATCCTTGTCGAGGATAATCGGGACGATCCAGGGCGGCACATGATAGCGACCGCCCGCGCGGCATTTGGGCATGCCGGAGTTCAATTCCTGCATCGAGTAGTTCTGGAAATTGCGGTTCTTGGGGATGTTGAAGGTTTCGTGGACAAATTGTTGATAATCGTCGGGCAGCAGCGCGCGCTTCAGCCCGCCGCCGACATAGATGCAATTGTCCGGATCGAAGTCCGTGGCGCTGTAGCCCATATCGCGCACCACCTTGGCGACGGCATAAAGTCCGCTCCACAGCCCCGAGACCATCAGCTTCTTGTCACGGTGTTTGACCAATTCCTCGGCGGCAAGGATAACAGCCTTATCAAGTATTTCCTGCCGGTCTTTCGATGTATTTTCGAAGTCGGCAATTTCTTCCGGCCGCGCGGTTCCGTCCGAAATCTTTTTGCGCATCACCACCATCTTGGTCAGCGAACCCACCGTGATCGGCGGCACCGGATAAATGAAGCGCGCCCAGTCGGGATTGGCGAAGGCTGCGCGCTGCGCCTCGCCGATGGTGAGGTTCTTCGGCACCGAGGCGACCGGCGCGCAGCCGATCATCTTGCGGTCCTGCGCCGGGACAACGCCCGAACCCCAGGAAAACACCCCGACCGTGTCGATCTTCGACCAGTCCATATCGGCCTGGCTGGCGATCAGCATCGCCGATTTGCCGGTGGTGCCGCTGGAGCAGGAGATGAAATGGCCCTTGGCCGACAGCCTCTCGATCCAGTCATCGATATCAGCGACATTCTCCAGATCAACGTCCACTATCGGATAAGGCGAGACCGTGCCGAGCCATTTGGTCAGCCGGTCCCATCTCTCGTCCATCAGGAAACTTTCGGGGTAGCTCTTATACGCGGTATGCGGGAACAGCAGCGGGACCATATCCTCGACACTGCGGATTTCGCTGGTGCCCGCCTCTTCGGCGCGGTGGCCAAGCAGCTTCAAGCAGTCCTTGCGTTCGTGGAAGCGTTCGTTCAACGCCGCAATCTGGGTTTCGCGCACCTCGGCGGCAGTGT
Organism: Novosphingobium sp.; assembly: GCA_023266625.1. Taxonomy (GTDB): domain Bacteria; phylum Pseudomonadota; class Alphaproteobacteria; order Sphingomonadales; family Sphingomonadaceae; genus Novosphingobium. The sequence continues at coordinate 2,143 of JAHFPT010000052.1, forward strand.
AGTCGAAGCGATCATCAGCCCGCACTTTGCCTATCAATTTGTCAGCAGCCGTTCCCATCTATTGTTCCTTGCCGAATCACACACCAGTGATTAATGGCGCCTATAACGTTTCATTACTCGCGAATTTCGACTGCGGGCAAGCGCTAATTTTGGTATCAGGCCGAGACAAAGGAATTCGATGGACCAGTTGGCCACACTGCCGCCCCCCCGCGCCCGCGCTGGCAGACCCACCCGCGAACAGGCCGAAGCCCGGCACGAGGAGCTGCTGGAGGTCGCGCTCGATCACTTCCTCGACAAGGGCTATGAGACCGCCACCATCGAAGCGATTGCCAGCGCGGTCGGCATGACCAAGCGCACGGTCTATGGCCTTTATGCCGACAAGGCGGCGCTGTTCCATGCGGCGGTGCACCGCGCGATTCTGCGCTATTCGATCTCCGAAGAGCGCATCCGGGCGACCGATTGCGGCGATCTGGAACAAACCCTGTGCAATATCGCGCTGCTGCGGATCGGACTGGTCGCCTCGCCGCAGGGGCTGAAGCTGCAACGGATCATCAACACCGAAAGCTATCGTTTCCCGGAAATTTTTACCGAAGTTTATGAGATCGGCGCGCTGCCGACGGTCACGTTCCTCGCCCGGCTGCTGGAACGCGAATCTGCGAGTGGCCGCCTTGCTATTGCTGAACCGGCCAAGGCGGCAAATGTGTTCATGAGCATGGTGGTGAGTGGCCCGGTGCGGATCATCGTCTCGGGCAATCCGCTGCCCGAAGCGGACATCGCCGAGCGGGTGAACTATGCCGTCCGCCTGTTTCTCGACGGTGCCAGGCCGCGATAACCACATCGATTGGGAGAGTGAAAATGGCTGAACAACGCGTAGCTGTCGTAACCGGGGCCAGTTCCGGCATCGGCAAGGAGAGTGCCAAGGCCTTGGTGCGCATGGGCTGGCATGTCATTGGCACCGGACGCAATCCGGTTCGCAGCGCCGCTGCAGAGGTGGAAATCCGCGCGGTGATTGCGCAGGGCGGCAAGCTCGATTTCCTGCGCGGCGACATGGCACTGATGTCTGAAACAATGCGCCTCGCGGGTGAGATCAAGGCGCTGACGCCCCGCATCGATGTGCTGATCAACAATGCCGGCGGGGTGCGCGACCAGCGCTATGTGACAGCCGAGGGCACCGAGGAGACCTTCACCGCCAATCACCTTGCGCCCTTCCTGCTGACCCGCGAACTGCTGCCACTGCTGCGGGTAACGGCGGCGAAGGGCAAGCCCGGCGCGGTGCGCGTATTGGCGAGTTCATCGCGCGCCTATATGAACGCAGGAAGGATGAATTGGGACGACATCCAGCACCTGTCGGGCATTTTTCCGGCGAGCTCGGTCTATTGCGAGGTAAAGCTCGCGAATGTGCTGTTCAGCCACGAACTTGCCAAACGCGTCGCCGCCGACGGCATCGCCGTCCAGTCGCTGATCCCCGGCGTCGTCCACACCAATTTTGCCAGCCACGGTGATGATGACATGCAGAGCTACATGAAGGTTGCCGAAGGCCAGACCCCCGAGGAAGTCGCCGAAACGCTGGTGTGGATGGCAACAGACCCCGCGACTGGCCTCCCCGGCGGACGCCATTTCTACGAGATGACCGAGCTGGAAATCCAGCCCCATGCCGCCGACGATGCCGCCGCAGCCCGGCTATGGGCGGAGAGCGAAAAGATACTGGCGGGGCTTGGGTATTGACCCTCAGGCCCGCTCCCACCCCAGCGGCAGGTACTCCAGCCCGAAGGGAATAAATGGGGACTGTCCCTATTTATTGGTGTGGACGCAGTCCATTCCCCGCCGGCGAGTGCGGGATAACGCCGTGGAAGCAAGCACAGAATCACGCGGCCGACGCGGGCGTCAGGAGTGAGGCGCGCGCTGGAGGCGGCGGACGGAAGTGCGAATTGCCAGGGCGCCCGTTCGCAGCGCGTCTGGTCAGACCCATTCGGCGACCGGCCGGGGCAGCGGCAGTGGGCTCGCGCTCTGCATGGCTGCTCCCGCGCGGCTGATCATGCCGCGCCAGCGACGGATACGGTCCTCCCCGGTAGCGCTGCGCAGCGGTGTGGCGCAGAATGCCAGGGTGGTAGCTATCCGTGTATCATCCGGTCTGCCGCTTCTGACGCAGGGACAGGCAGTGCCCTGGGGGGAGAACCGCCCCGCTTCGCACGCACCCCGCGCCGGCCGCGTTGCCGCCTCAAATCAAGCCCCAAAGGAACCTGCAAAGGCGGCAAAGGACAAAGACATGGCTGGCCGCGCCCTGCCCCGATCCTGCTGCCTTCCCGAAGGAAGGCGGTGAGGCATATAACCTATATGGTTATATATGTCAAGGGAAATAGATGGGGACAATCAAAAACGCCGGAAAAGGTGTCCCCCTCCCCGGCGTTCCGATTAATCACCAAGCCTTGCTTATTTGAACGGCCGGAACGTCAGCCGCAGCCACACCGAACGGCCGGGGCCATCGGGGAAGCAGAGACCTTCGGCAAAGCCCGCAGTGCCTTGCTGTGTGGCAAAACCGGAGGCATCGCCGCCGAGCACACCGCCGCCGGCCGTGTTAGATGCCGCACAGTTCGAGGCGATCAGCTTGTCGCCGATATTCTTGCCGATCACCGCCACTTCCCAGCGATCGTCCGCAGCCTTCAGCGCGATGCCGGCATCGAACTTGAAGTAGCCGCGCTGGAAATTGTCGCGATTGGGCCGATTGAGCGCCAGGTATGACGGATATTCCGAGGATACCTGGTTGTTGTTGCTCAGCTTGAGCTTCATTCCGGAGCCCACCGGCATTTCCCAGTCAAATCCGAAATTCCCTGTCCATTCGGGAGCACGGATCATCTGCACGCCATTGAGGTTTTGGGCCGCAAACCGTCCGGTGATCGGGTCGGGATTTACATTGCATCCCTGGCTGATGGTCTGGTTCGGATAGCAGCCGAGCTGGAGTTCCTTGTAATGGGCATTGTTATAATTGACTGACGCGTTGAGGGTCAGGCCCTCAACCGACCGTGGCCGGAACTGCATGTCAAAATCGAAGCCATAGGTTCGCGCCGCACCCGAGTTGCGAGTGTTGATCACCGGCGATCCGTTGACGAAGCCTTCGATCACCCCGACCTGGAGGCCGTTGTAGCGATAGTCATAGAAGGCGATATTGGCCAGCAGGCGGCGATCAAGCAGCCGTGACTTAATCCCGATTTCGTAGCCCTGGACCTTCTCATCGCCAAAGTGCTTGTCCTGCCCGGCCGTCGCCGGAACCGCGACGCTGAACGAACCGGACTTGTAGCCCTTCTTGTAGGAGCCAAAAATCGTGAGATCGTCGGTTGGCGTCCAGGTCAGCGTCGCTTCGGGCGAGGCCGTGCTGGAATGCACGCGCGTCGATCCCGGCTTCAGCTGCGAAGTGATATTGAGCTGGTCAGGAGCGCCTGCAATGTTGAAGACATTGTTGTGGAAATCAAACACGTCCAGCGTTCGTGCCTCATCCGACCAGCGCACACCCGCAGCCAGTTCGACTTGCGGAACGATCTTGTAGCGCAGCTGGCCGAATGCGGAATAGGACTTGATGTCCACGGTCGACTGGCGATCGTCGTTCAAGAGGTCGAAGTAGTTTCCTCTTCCGACAATGAATGGGCTGAGGAACCCGAAGGTGGTATTGCGGATGAAGTGCACCCGGTCGCGAAGCCGGCCGTTTTCATAGAAGCCGCCCAGGGTGAAATTGAACGGACCGCTGTAATCGCTATTGAGCCGCAGTTCCTGGGTGAATTCGCGGCGCGAAAACCGGTTTGTCACACCAAACAGCGGGGCTGAGCGGACCGAAAGCGTCGGATTCACCGAGCTGCTCGACTTGAGGTTGTAATAGGCCGTAGTCGAAGTCAGCGTCAGCGCCGGGACCGGCTCGTAGTTCATTTCCAGCGTGCCGAAATTCTGATCGTTCTGAAGATAAGGCACGCCGCCGTTCGGCACGTTCGGGAAGGCGGAAGGATTGAGATAGACCTGCGGTGCGTAACGATCATATTTGCAATTGTCGTTGCCGATAAAGGAGATCGGATCGACCGGGGTCAGGAAATTCGGTGCTGCCGGAATGCCCGTCCCGGGAATGCCGCTACCGAAGGTCATCGTCTGACCCGGCTCAAGGCAGTTGGACAATTGCTTGAGTTCCGCGTTCTCCGAATGGTCATAGGAGTGGGTAAACTTCAAACGTGCACTGAAGTTGTCAGTTGGGTTGAACAGCAAGGTGCCGCGGATGACAAAATTGCGCGGCTGCGGATTGCGACTGTTGGTTGGCGCAATCGCCCCGGTTGCAAGATCGGGCACGGCATTGTTGATGAAATAGCCTTCACCGCGAGAATACATGGCCGACACGCGCGCCTTGACTGTGTCTGAAAGGGGGCCGGACACGATCAGTTCGCCGCGAGCCTCGCGCGCCTCGATCTCATATCCGGCGCTGGCGATCACTTCGAACTTGTCGGTCGGATCGGCAGTGCGCAGCGAGATCACCCCGCCCGGGCTGCTTTTGCCGTAGAACAGCGCCTGCGGGCCTTTCAGCACTTCGACCTGACCGACATCGAACATGGCGCTGCCGAAGGCGAGGCCCTGGCCGAGTGACAGACCATCAATATTGAGCGAGACCGACTGGTCTACACCCGGATCGAACGAGGAGGTGCCAACACCGCGGATCGTAACTTGCGGCCCGATCGACAGGATATTGCCGGCGATCACCAGCCCCGGCACGAGTCGGGGCAGATCGGTCACGGAAGTGACCTGCGAGCTGGTCAGCTGCTCTCCCGTGACTGCGGTAAGCACAACCGGCACCTTCAGGATCGATTCCTGCCGCTTGCGCGCCAAGACAATGATGTCGCCCGAATTGGCGCTGGCTGACTCGGCACCATCCTGAGCAAAGGCCGCAGTCGGCACAAAAGCCGCCGCGCCGAGCAGCCCGAATGCCGACGTCATCATACGGAAAGTATTGAGATTCATAGCCGTCCTCCCTCGTCGCCATTTTGGCGAACCTATCCGTGGGAGAGTTGACCACAGCATTCGTGAGATTACAATTCCCTTCGTGCATTAACTGCATCTGTGTGGCGAAGTGTGGCAATACTGCAACGCGATGTTTACGGTCCGATGAAGTCCACCGTCCCGCGATAGAGATCCGGCGAATCCGCTTTCCAGCGCACCGAACCATAGGGCCGCTCCAGCCGCCGCCGCACCTGCCTGCCCTGCCCGCTGCGACTAAACGCATCGGCCTGTTCCTGGATATCGAGATCGGCCTGGGTGTAGCGGTCGCGCATGCGCAGATAGTCGCCCCAGGTCGGGCAATGATAGCGCTCGATCCAGATCGCCGGATTGGCGATGTCGCGCGAGATCGACCAGTCGAAGGCACCGATACGTTTGCGCACCTTGGACAGTTGCGTCATTGTCCCATGAAACTCGCGCGCCACTTCCGGGTCGACGTCATATTCCACTTCGACCACAATCGGCCCGGAGCGCAGGGTCAGCGCCAGGCCTACTTCCGGCTCTGCGCCGATCTCGACCGAAGAGGTGTCCTCGTCCTCGCTGCCCCTGGGAAGCGGCAGTAGCCAGCCCAGCACCAGCGTCGCAGCCACCGCCAGCCCGGACGCGACATAGGCGGACGACACATTCTGGTACGCGGCGACAGTTCCCCAGGCCCAGGCTCCGATGGCGATGCCGCCGGTCAGCGCCGAGGAATAGAGCGACAGCGCCCGCGCCGTCACCCAGCGCGGCGCGGAAAGCTGGACGCCGACATTGAGCATGGCGAAGCTGACGATGTTGCAGCCGCCGCTGACGAATTGGGCAATGCAGGTCAGCACAAGATTGCGGCTGAGCCCGACGGTGATCAGCGCCAGCGCCGTCATCAGCGTACAGAAGCGCACCACCGTTTCGGTCGAAAAGCGGTGGCGCAAATCGCCCATGAACAGGGCGCCAACCACCGCGCCGATGCCGGATGCGCCGAGCAGAATGCCGTAAATTCCGGCACCCTTGTCGCCGCCGCCCAGCAGATCGCGCGCCACCAGCGGGGCCAGCGCGGCGGAGGAAGCACTGGCGATTCCGAACATGAAGGTCCGGGTCAACACTGTGCGGATCGGCGGCGAATGCCTTGCATAGCGCCCGCCCGAGGCGATGGCGCGGTGGATCCGCTCGGGCGGCAGGCGCGATGGCATGTGGCGGCGCTGCCAGGCGAAGAAGGCCAGCCACAGCGGGATGTAGAACGAGGCGGTAATCGCAAAGGCCGCCTGCGCGCCGAAAGCCAGCACGATCAGCCCGCCGATCGCCGGGCCGAAGCTGCGCGCGAGATTGTAACTGATCGTGCCCAATGCGACCGCTGCCGGAAGGTGTTCTTCGGACACCTGTTCGCCGATCGAGGCTTGCCAGGAAGGGCTGTAGAACGCGACGCCGCCGCCAATCAGCACGCAGAACAGCAGCAGCAACCACGGCGTCGTAAACCCGAAGAAGGTGACCAGTGTCAGCGTGGCACTTGCCAGGATCGAAAATCCGAGACCCGTCAGCGCAATCCTGCGCCGGTCGAACATGTCGGCAGCAGCACCGGCAGGGAGCGCGACGAGCATCAACGGCAACATCATCGCCGATTGCACCAGCGCGACCATGCTTGGCGAATGGGGCGCGAGCCGGGTCATCTCCCAGGCCGCGCCGACGCCGAGGATGGTCTGGCCGAAGCTGGAAAACAGGCTGGCGGTCCAGATCTTGCGGAAAGTCGGCTCGCGCAGGGGAGCGAAAGCGCTGCCTGTGCCGCCCTCCCCCTTAGCAACGCTCGCCGTCATGCCCACATCCCTAAACCTGCTGCATCTTGCTCTTGACCGCCCGCGCGCTTGCGTCAAGGGAGCGTCAGGCAGCAAATTCAGCACTTGAGGAGAGCTAACCATGTCCGAAGCCTATATCATCGACGCAGTCCGCACCCCGCGCAGCATCGGCAAGATGGGCAAGGGCGCGCTGTCGACGATGCACCCCGAGCATCTGTCCGCCGCCGTGCTCGCAGCGGTCCGCGACCGCAACAATCTCAACACCGCCGAAGTCGACGATGTCATCTGGGGCGTAACCGGGGCGATGGGATTGCAGGCAGGCGACATCGGTCGCAATGCCGCGCTCGATGCCGGCTATGACATCAGGGCCGGCGGCGTGACCCTCAACCGGTTCTGCGGCTCCAGCATCACCGCGACCAATTTCGCTGCCGGCATGATCATGGCGGGAATGCACGATCTCGTCATTTCGGGCGGCATGGACATGATGTCCTACGTCAACTGGTATGGCCAGACGATGCGCGATGCCGGAATTGGCGGCGGCGGCATGGGCACGGGCAATCCGCGGCTCCAGGCGAAACATCCGCAGTCGAACCAGGGCGTCTGCGCCGACGCCGTCGCGGCGATGGAAGGCATCACCCGCGCCGAGCTCGAGGAAATGGGCGTCGAAAGCCAGCGCCGCGCCGCGATTGCGCTTGCCGAGGGCCGCTTCGCCAAATCGACCATCGTGGTCAAGGACGATGACGGCAATGTCATCCTCGACCACGAAGAATACCCGCGCCCGGACACGACTCTGGAAGGCCTCGCCCAGCTCAAGCCGGCCTTCGAGATGTTCCTCGATATGCCGTCGGCCGAGGGACAGAAAACCTTCCGCCAGCTGATCAACCAGGTCTATCCCGATGTCGAGATCAAGCCGATCCATCATGTCGGCATTTCCTCGGGCGTGGTCGATGGCGCGGCGGCAGTGCTGCTGGCCTCGAAGGATTATGCCGAAAAGCACGGGCTGAAACCGCGCGCGCGGATCGTGGCGATGGCCGAGATCGGCGATTGCCCGACGCTGATGCTCAATGCCCCCGGGCCGGCGGCGAAGAAGGTGCTGGCCAGGGCAGGCCTCACCAAGGACGATATCGACGTCTGGGAAGTCAACGAGGCTTTCGCGGTGGTCGTCGAGAAGTTCATCCGCGACCTCGGGCTCGACCGGGCCAAGGTCAACCCCAATGGCGGCTCGATCGCGCTGGGCCATCCGATTGCCGGCACCGGTGCGATCCTGATCGGCACGGCGCTCGACGAGCTGGAACGCACCGGCGGGCGCTATGGGCTGATTACCATGTGCGCGGCGGGCGGCATGGCCCCGGCGATCATCATCGAACGGATCTGAGCGGCAGCGTCCCGGACCGGGAAGTATCGCCCCCGATCATTGCTAGTGCAATCCTCCTCCGACCTGCTTATGCTGGGTTCGGGGAGGGCGCTTCAATGAGTGATGAGGCAATTGCCGAGCCGGCGAGCGATCTCAAACGCAGCATCGTCCTCAGGATGACAGTGCTGGCACGGCTGCTGCGCAGCCGTTTCGACCGCCAGGTCAGCAGCCTCAATGTGACCCGCTCGCAATGGTCGATGATTGCAGTGGTTGCACGCAAGCCCGGGGCAACGCAGCGCATGATCGCCGAAATGCTCGAAATGTCGGAAGCCTCTGCGGGACGGCTAATCGACCGTCTATGTGCCGATGGCCTGCTCGAGAGGCAGGAGCGCTATGATGATCGCCGCGCTCGGGCGGTCTATCTGACCAAGGCGGCTGAGCCGCTGCTTGAGAAACTCGCAGATATTGCGCGCGAAGGAGAGCAGACCTTGTTCCGCGGCTTCTCTAACGAGGAGCTGGAGGCATTCAAGGGCTGCCTTGACAAGATTTACAAGAACGTCGGCTGAAGCCCTGCGTAACTCGTGGTCCGATTCTGACATTTGCATCCGCTATCGGCTGGGTCAGCAGCAAATGTCAGAATCAAGAAGGGCGGCGCTTTCGCGCCGCCCTTCGCCATTCATCGGTAAAGGGGGGGGGGATTACCGGTGATTGATTTCAGACTTGGTCAGGCTGGTGGCGAGCTTGCCATCGAGGATCGACAAGGTCGACGCCGGAACCGTGACCAAGCGGCCATTGATGATCAGTTGGGCGTCGCCGCTCGAGGTGGCGCGATAGACCGAAGCGATACGGTTACCATCGGGGCCATAGAGCATTTTGCCGTTAGTCGCGGCGACCGAAGCAGCGGCAGCGGTGCCATCGGCGGTGGCACGGACCTGCTGGTTGGTTTCGGCGGCGAAGACCGCGTTGGGAACCACGGCGAGAGTGGCGACAGTCGCCAGCAGGGCGATGGGGACGAACTTGTTCATTGGGAATCTCCAGTATAGCGATTCAGAGGGCCTGCCTCCGGGTACTAAGCATAGCTAGTATTTACTAAGCTTGGTTTCAATTGCATATATTGCAATCAATGCCGCAAATTTTGCAACTGCCGCTGCCGCAAAACCGTAACCATAGTCTGTCCGATTATCGTCGCAGCGATCACGCGGGCGGTTGATTACCGTCCAATTTCCGCGCAGGACGCGCGGCGTAAGGCGGCAGCGGGTAATCCGCGTGCCACATAGGCAGAGGAAATCATCGCGATGGCGACCAAGGTGATGCAAGGCGTACGCATTCTCGAAGTGGCGCAGTTTACTTTTACCCCGGCAGCAGGTGCGATTCTTGCCGACTGGGGCGCGGATGTCATCAAAGTCGAGCATCCGGTGCGTGGCGACACCCAGCGCGGCTTCCTCAATATGGGCGGAGTCAAACTCGATCCGCTGCGCCATACGCTGATCGAGCATCCCAACCGCGGCAAGCGCAGCATCGGCATCGACCTGGCAACACTGGAAGGCCAGGAAGTGCTCTATGAGCTGGCCAAGACCGCCGACGTGTTCCTCACCAACTACCTCCCCCAGCATCGCCAGAAGAACAAGTTCGATGTCGAGCATATCCGCGCGGTCAACCCGGACATCATCTATGCGCGCGGTTCGGCACTGGGCAACAAGGGGCCGGAACGGCTGATCGGCGGGTTCGATGGCACCTGCTTCTGGTCGCGCAGCGGCATTGCCCACGCGATGTCGCCTGCCGAACTGGACGGCCCGCTCGGTCAGGGCATGCCGGCCTTCGGTGATTCGATCGGCGGCATGTTCATCGCCGGCGGCATTTCAGCGGCGCTGTTTCACCGCAAGAATACTGGCGAAACGACGGAAATGGATGTCTCACTCCTCTCATCGGCGTGGTGGGCGCAAGGCGCGCTGCTGGCGCAAGTGATGGAGACAGACCAGTACAACCCCAATTCCATGCCGAGATCGGGCGGGGTCAGCGTTAATCCGTTCATGGGCAATTTCCGCACGTCGGACGGTGGCTGGATCAACCTCTGCGTGCTCAGCCCTTCGGGCATTATCCGCGACACATTCGAGCATCTCGGCCTGCCCGAGATGGCCGACGACCCGCGCTTTTCCGAGCCGGTGCAGCTGTTCGAGAATGCGGCCATTGCCAGCGGCTACATTGTCGATGCCTTCTCCAAGAAGCCCTTTGAATACTGGCGCCAGCATCTCAAGACGATGAAGGGCCAGTGGGCACCGATCCAGACCGTGCGCGATCTGCTGACTGACGATCAGACGATTGCCAACGACATGATCATCGAAGTCGGAGGCGCGGATGGCGGCAAGCCTTTGCGCCTGGTGCGCGGTCCGGTGCAATGGAACGGCGAAGCGCTGGAGACCACCCGTGCGCCCCAGGCCAGCGAGCATACCGAAATCCTGCTGATGGAAATGGGCATGGAGTGGGACCGGATCGAGGAGCTGAAGGCCAAGGGCGCGATTGCGTGAGGGGCTTGGCGCTGGTCCGGCTGACCCGAGCTGTCCCCCTCCCGCTTGCGGGAGGGGTTAGGGGAGGGCCTGTTGCGCGCCGGTCCCGAACAAGCCCTCCCCCGACCCCTCCCGCAAGCGGGAGGGGAGTTGTCAGCGCTAACCTGTCTGGACATATTTGCCCATGACCCAGGTAATGAAGGGCATCCGCGTCCTCGAAGTCGCGCAATATGTCTTCGTGCCTGCCACTGGCGCGGTGCTGGCGGACTGGGGGGCGGATGTTATCAAGGTGGAACATCCCGTGCGCGGCGATGTCCAGCGCGGCATGCGCTCGATTGCCGGTCTTCAGTTCGATAGCGCGGTCAATCCGATGATCGAGCACCCCAATCGCGGCAAGCGCAGCATCGGCATCGATGTCGCCACAGCCGAAGGCCAGCAGCTGATCTATGAGCTGGCGAAGACCGCCGACGTCTTCCTGACCAATTACCTCCCCTCCGCCCGCCAGAAGCTGAAGATCGACGTCGAGCACATCCGCGCCGCCAATCCCGGCATCATCTATGCGCGCGGCAGCGGTTATGGCGACAAGGGCGAAGACCGCGACCGGGGCGGCTATGACGCCACCGCCTTCTGGATCCACAGCGGCGTCGCCCATGCGCTGACCCCGCAGGAATTCGACGTGCCGCTGACCATGGGCATCGGCGGCATGGGCGATTCGATGAGCGGGATGAACCTCGCCGGGGGCATCGCCGGAGCACTATTCCACCGCGAGCGGACCGGCGAGGCCAGCGAAGTCGATGTCTCGCTGCTGAGCAGCGCGATGTGGATGTCGGGCATGGTCGTCGCCCCCTATCTCCATGGCGGCAAGATGATGCGGGTTGGTATGCCCAAGGTAGGCGGGGCTGCGGTCAATCCCTTCCTGGGGCATTTCCAGACCTCGGACGGACGGGTGATCAGCCTGTTCATCATGGTCCCCGATCCGTTCATCCGCGACACGTTCGAACATCTGGGCATTGCCGAGGCGGCGGACGATCCGCGCTTTGCCAATGCGCTGGCATGCATGGAAAATAGCGCGGCTGTCAGCGAGATGCTCATCAAGGCCTTCGCCGCGCAGACTTTTGACTACTGGCGCCAGCACCTCAAGACGATGCGGGGCCAATGGGCGGCAGTGCAGTCGCTGCTCGATCTCGGCGACGATCCGCAAGCGATTGCCAACGATGCCTTCATGGCAGTCGATCCGATCGATGGTTCCGCAGCCATGCGGGTAGTGCGCAGCCCGGTGCAATACGACCACCACGCCATCGAAACCACCCGCGCGCCGCAAGCCTTCGAACACACCGAAACGCTGCTGCTGGAGCTGGGTCTTGATTGGGAGCGGATCGAGAGCCTAAAGGCCTCCGGTGCAATCGCCTGAATCCATCTTTGAGGAATTTGAAATGAAGCCCGGTACCCGTTTGAAGAGCGCCGTCTGCGACACCGAAGTCATGGTCATCCGCTGCGGTGATGGCGCGATCCAGTGCGGGGGCGTCACCATGGGCGAGACCAAGCCCGAAGTCGCCGAGAATCCCAGCGCCGATCACGCCAATGGCTCGCTGATGGGCAAGCGCTATGTCGACGCCGCCGGTGCCTATGAGCTGCTCTGCGTCAAGCCGGGCAAGGGTTCGCTTTCGGTCGACGGCGTGGCGCTGGTGACCAAGGACGCCAAGCCGCTGCCCGCTTCCGACTGATTTAGTAGTCATCCCAGAATGAACATCGCCCTCCTCCTCGAAATGGCGGCGGAAGCCGCGCCCGACCGCATTGGCCTGGTCTGTGACGGCAAGCGCTGGAGCTATGTGCAGCTGCTCGCCGCAGCGCGCGGCGCCGTTGAGCTGATCGAGGCGAGCGGGGCCAGCCACGTCGCGCTGCTCGATGAGAGCAGCGAGGCGGCGGTGATCGCGCTGTTTGGTGCGGGCCTTGCGGGCGTGCCCTATTGCCCGCTCAACTACCGGCTGGCCGATGCCGATCTGGCTGGCCTGCTCGACCGGATCGCCCCGGCACTGATCGTCGGCGATGTCGCGCGGGTGGAGAAGCTCTCGCAGGGCAAGGGGCACAAGACCTTTGCCCGTGCGGATTTCGTTGCAGGCGCGATAGGTGCCGCAGTGCCGGAAGGCCGCGAATATGACGAGGGTGTAGGCATCGCGGTGCAGCTGTTCACCAGCGGCACTACCGCCGCGCCCAAGGCGGCGATCCTGCGGCATTCGAACCTGTTGTCTTACATCCTTGGCACCGTTGAATTCGCCGGGGCGGATGAGGCCGACGCAGCGCTGGTCTGCGTTCCGCCCTACCATATTGCTGGCATTTCCGCACTGATGAGCTCTATCTACGCGCAGCGCCGCATCGTCATGCTGCCCGCTTTTGCGCCCGAGAGCTGGCTGAAGCTCGCCGAGGCGGAAGGCGTGACCAATGCCTTCGTCGTGCCGACAATGCTGGCACGCATCATCGACACGCTCGACAAGGGCCACAGCGCAAACATCGCCTCGCTGCGCGCGATCTCCTACGGCGGCGGCAAGATGCCGCTTGAGATCATCCAGCGTGCGTTGGAACTGTTCCCTTCGACCGGTTTCACCAACGCCTATGGCCTGACCGAGACCAGCTCGACCGTCGCCCTGCTCGGCCCCGGTGAACACCGCGACGCGCATGGCTCGGACGATCCCAAGGCCCGCGCCCGCCTCGCCTCGGTCGGCATTCCCCTGCCGACGGTGGAGATCGAAATCCGCGACGAGGACGGCAATTGCTGCGCAACCGGTGAGGCCGGCGAAATCTACGTGCGCGGCGATCAGGTCTCGGGCGAATACAAGGAAAAGAGCGCGCTTACCGCCGATGGCTGGTTCCCGACCCGCGATGCCGGCTATCTCGACGAGGAGGGCTACCTGTTCCTCTCCGGCCGCGCCGACGACGTCATCGTGCGCGGCGGCGAGAACATGTCGCCCGGCGAGATCGAGGATGTGCTGCTCACCCATCCGGACATCGCCGATGCGGCTGCGGTGGCTATCCCCTCGGTCGAATGGGGTGAAGCGGTGGGCATTGCCGTGGTCGTGCGCGACGGCCAGCCGCAGCCACCCGAGGCCGAGCTCAAGGAACTGATCCGCGCCCGCCTGCGCTCCAGCCGCGTACCGGACAAGGTGCTGTTCGTCAGCGAACTGCCCTACAACGAAATGGGCAAACTGCTGCGCCGCGAGGTAAAGGTTCTCCTTGCCAACTGATGGCCCAGCCATCCCGCTGGCGCGCTGGGCCGACCGGCAGCTGCGGGTTCTCGCCGAGGTTACCGGATCACAAGCGATTGCCGCACTGGATGGCGCGACGATCACTGGCGAGCGGGCGGTGCTCGGCGGCTTTACCATACCGGGGATGATTTCGGCCGGGTCGGGCCACAGCCGCCTGCTGCCAACCCGTGACGGGCGCTGGTTCGTGCTGACCATGACCCGTTCCGCCGACCGCGAATTGCTGCCTGCGCTGTTTGGCGATGGCGATCTCGACATTGAGGACGACAATGCGATCGCGGCGGCCGTTGCGGCGCGGGATTGCGGCGAGCTGCTTGCCCAGGGCCGCGCGCTGGGGCTGACGGTGGCCTCGAACGACGAACTGCCCGCATCCCCGCCCGTCGAGCTGATGGCGCAAGGCCCGCACCGCATACGGACCTCCGTCACGCCGCCGCTGGTCATCGACCTGTCGGCGATCTGGGCGGGGCCGCTCGCCGGGCATTTGCTGTGGCTGGCAGGGGCGCAGGTGGTGAAGGTCGAAAGCCTAGCCCGACCCGACGCGTTGCGAACCCTGGATGCCAATATCTTCGACGTGATCAATCAGGGCAAGGCCAATGTCGCGGCGGATTTTTCCACCGCAGAGGGGCGCGAGGCGCTGATCGCGCTGATCCGCCGCGCCGATTTCGTCATCGAATCCTCCCGACCACGCGCACTGCTCCAGCTCGGCATCGACGCCGATGCGCTGGTGCGCGAGACTCCGGGGCTGGTCTGGCTTTCGGTCACCGGTCACGGCGCGACCGGCGAGGCGGCCAATTGGGTGGGGATCGGCCACGATTGCGGCGTCGCCGGCGGGCTGACCCGGGCGCTGGTCGCGGCGACGGGCGAGCCGGGCTTTGTCGGCGACGCCCTGCCCGATCCGCTCACCGGCATCACAGTCGTGCTGGAGGGCTGGCGTGCCTTCAAGCGGGGCGAGGCCTGCCGCATCGGCTTTTCCCTGAGCGCCATTGCCGCAACAGCGCTGGCAGAAGAGCGTCTATTCGATGCTGCGCGGCTTGATGCCGAGCTGCGCGGCTGGCTGGCGGCGCGGGGGCAGCCCTTTCCGCACGTCGATTTGCGCGCGATCATCGGGGAGGTGAGGCCGCTTGGCGCGGATAGCGCCCAATGGCTGCGTTCATGCTGATCCGCAACGCCGAGGTCTGGGGACTTGGGCTGGCGGATGTCAGGATTGCCGGGGGGGTGATTGCGGAGATTGGCGCGCCATCTAGCCCCTCCCCTTCAGGGGAGGGGCTGGGGTGGGGGCTGTCGGAAGAGGCCGAGCTAACCGGACAGCCCCCGGCCCCGCCCCTGAAGGGGAGGGGGGAAGAGCGATTACACTCGAAAAACATCGTAAACGCGCAGGGCGCAGCCTTGCTTCCCGGCCTCCACGATCACCACATTCACCTCGCCGGGCTGGCGGCGCGGGCCGCGTCGCTCTGGTGCGGCCCGCCCGAAGTCGAAGATGCCGATGCACTGGCCGCACGCCTCGCCGCCCATACAGGCCCTGAATGCATTGACGGCTGGCTGCGCGGGATCGGCTATCATGAGAGCGTGATGGGCCTGCCCGGCGCGAAGGAACTGGACCGGCTGGTGCCCCTTCGCCCGCTGCGCATCCAGCACCGCTCGGGACGAATGTGGCTGCTCAACTCTGCTGCTCTTGCCGCGCTGCTTGACCGCGCCGATCCGCCGCCAGGGCTGGAACGCGATTCAGGCGGCTATACCGGACGGCTGTTCGACGAAGATCAATGGTTGCGAACTGCCCTCGCCAGCAGCCCTCCGGATTTCACTGAAGTCTCCGCCGACCTCGCCCGCTGCGGCGTCACTGGCATTACCGACATGTCGCCGCGCAACGATCCGGCCATGGCGGCGCATTTCGCCGCGCAGATACATGCGGGATCGTTGCGGCAGAACTGCTGGCTGGCGGGCGAGCTGTCGCTGGCCGATGCACAGCGAGGGCCATGGCAGCCCGGCCCGGCCAAGCTGCATCTCCACGAAGCCGCCCTGCCCGTATTCGAGGATGCGGTTTCCTTCATCGCAGCGGCGCATGCGCAGGGTCGGGCCGTGGCGGTGCATTGCGTCACCGAGGTCGAGCTGGTGTTCACCCTGGCCCTGCTGGATGAGGCGGGGGCGATACCGGGAGACCGGATCGAGCATGCCTCGATTGCATCGCAGGAACTTGTCGCCCGGATTGCAGGCCATGGAATTTCCGTCTGCGTACAGCCGCATTTCGTCGTTGAGCGCGGCGATGCTTATTTGCGCGATGTCGAGGCGCGGCATCGCGGCGATCTCTATCGTCTCGCCAGCTTGGCTGACGCAGGAATTACGCTCGTTGGTGGCAGCGATGCGCCCTTCGTCAGCGCGGATCCGTGGGCGGCGATGGCGGCGGCAATCACGCGCCAGACGCGCGATGGACAGACTATCGGCAAGGATGAGGCTCTTTCGCCGGAGCAGGCTTTGGAACTCTATCTGGCCGCACCGGATGATCTTGCCCGCCAGCGCCTGATTGCGGTCGGCGAGCCCGCCGATCTCTGCTTGCTGGGCCGCCCCTGGGCCAAGGTGCGGGAGCGGCTCAGCTCAGCCGATGTCCGCGCCACTTTCATCGCCGGGCGGCTAGTGACCCGAATCTGAAGTTCGCTATACTTTGCGGCGAGGTGGGTGCGAACTTCAGATTCAAGAGGGTCACTAGAAACCATTGATTCTAGTGTGGTTTAAGGATTTGAAATTCGCTCCGTACCTGGCCTTTTGATGTGGCGAATTTCAAATCCACCACACTAGTCCATGATTCCATCGACCAGCCCCCAGTTCAGGGCATGGCGGGCTGACAGCCTTTTGCCCGACAGAATCAGCAATGCAGTGCGCTGCCGTCCGATCCTGCGGCTCAGCGAAACGCATCCCCCTGCCCCCGGCAAGATGCCCATCGCCAGTTCGGGCAGTTGAAACCAGGCATCGGGTGCGGCGGTGAACCGGCTGGCAAAAGCCGCCAGCTCCAGCCCCGAACCGACGCAGCCACCCTGCACATGCACATCGAGCTTACCGGCGCAGCATATGGCGGCGCGTGCCGGGAGCGTGCGGGCGCGGATGGCGTGGGCAGTGGCCGGATCACTGGTCGTGCCGAATTCGCCGAGTTCGGCGCCGAGGCTGAAAGTGCGGCCAGCACCGCGCAGGGATACATGACGGATTTCCGGGTCGAGCGCCGCCAGTGTGAAGGCATCATAAAGCTGGTCGCGCATGGGACGGTCGATGGCATTGCCGCTCTCGGGACGATCCAGCGTAATCGTCAGCCTGTCACCAGCGCGCGTCAGCTGCACCTTGCCGGCGGTGCGTTCTGGCGCATCTCTGCCTTGCCCGGCGATCCAGCGGCGATGCTCCTCGCTCCCTTGCAGCAGACCATAGGCGAGCGATTCGGCGGTCAGCCCCTCGTCCAGCGACAGCGCTGGCAGCAGCCGCAGCAGCTGGACAATCACAGCGGCAGCCAACGGCATCGCCAGCACCTGCTTCGCCAGCCCCGCCGCCGCCGCCGGAGCTTCGATCACCGCGTCGAGGCTGGCGGCGAAGGGATGCGACGGATCGCCCAGCCCGATCACCGGGCACGGGGGCAACATCGGGTGGTCAGGCGCATCGGCACTCGCGCCGAGATCGACAAAACACAGCGGGCCTTCCCACGCCGCTTCGCCGCGCCACAGGCGCCGGGCATCGATGGTCAGCGCCGTCAGATTCATTGCCAGCTTCCCTACCACCCGATAATCTGCATCTCGCACAAATATCGCAGCATGTGCAGCGAATCATCGATACCCGCCGCTGGTTCCCTCGACGCCTGTTGACCTTCGCAAGGAGTTGCGCCTATCTCGCTGAAGCTAAGCAAGGTGAGTAAAAAAAGGGGTTATCTCATTTATTGTTGGCTTGCGCCAGGATCGGAGTGATCCATGCCTGGTTATAAGAAGTGGAGAGGAATGCCATGGCCGCCAAACAGGCCTCGTCGAACAAGGCCAAGATCGCCAAGCGGGTGATCGAGGTCCTCGAATATTTCGATGACTTCCGCCGTGAGGCAACGGTGATGGACATTGTCCGGCGGTATAACTGGCCGCAATCGAGCACGTCGGAGCTGCTCTCCAGCCTGGTCGAACTTGGCTTGCTACGCAAGGACCGCCATTCGCGTTCCTACAGCCTGACGCCGCGCGCCGCGCTGCTGGGCACCGGTGGACAGAGCGCCGCTGTGCGCGACGGTCGACTTGTGCGCCTCCTCGACAGGCTGGCTGCGCAGACCGGGCTGCCGGTGGCATTGTTCGGCATGACCGGGCTTCATGCCCAGATCTTTGCCTGGCGACCCGGCAGCCGCGAACCGGACCGGGATATCTGCCGGACTGCCGGCGGCTTGCAGCATCCGCTGTCGCATAGCGCGGCAGGTTGGCTGCTGCTTTCCACCGTGTCGCAGCCCCGCCGTGACGGGTTGCTGCGCCGGCTCAACGCCGAGGCGCGCGAAGACAGCAAGTTTTCCTGCGCGGAGATGGGCACCCGGATCGAGGCATGCCGGAATTCCGGCGAAGCGCGCGGTCCCGCCGGTTTCGGCAGCAGCTCGGACATGGTCGCCCTGCTGCTGCCGGCCGAGGCCGGGGATGAGCCGATGGCCCTCGCGATCCTGTTCGGTCGCGACGAGCCGGTCAATCGCGACAGCCTTGCCACCTGCCTTGCGGAGGCAATTCGCCAGATACTCCGCAACCAAGGCGAGGCGACCTGCGGCGTAGAGGCGCTGCCAACGGCGGCTTAGGGCCATTCCGGGTCAGATTGCTGCATGCCACCGCGCAAAGACCTTGGTGGTTTCAGACTGCCGAAACCACCTAAGCGCTCGCCTTGATCATCGCCACCATGTCCTCATTGGCGTGCTGGGCCATCATCCGCATGATGTCGCCCGATGTGACCGGACGGTCGACGCCCACTTCGACCGGACGAGCCCCGCCCGATGATCTGGGCGTCGTATCGACCCCCGCTGCCTTGGCCCTGACGCGCAATGCGCCAACCGTCAGCTCTTCCTTCCTGTAGTGCTGGAACGGATCGAAGCGGAAGAAACGCGTGGCATTGCGGTGGGTGATCTTGTCGATCTGGACCTCGGACAGATGCTTGAGTGACGGCCACAGATGCTCGGGGACATCCGGCCACAGCGCATCGGAATGCGGATAATCCATCTCGTACGTAATCATATCCTCGCCGATGAAATCGATGTTCTGCAAGCCGAAGGCATCGTCGATGAAACAGGTCATGAAATGGCGCTTGAACATCTCGCTCGGCTTCATGTCCTTGTAGTTCGAGTTGGTCCAGGCCTTGTGCCGGGCATTGGTGAAGTCAGCACGCTCGAGGAAATAGGGCACCCAGCCGATGCCACCCTCCGACAGCGCAATGCGCATTTCCGGATAGTCGCGCAGCGCCTTCAATTGCAGCCAGTCCGAGGCACCGGTCGAGATCGACATCGGCATGGTGGTGATCCAGGCCTCGATCGGCGTCTCCATCGAGGCATGCGGCGCCGGATTGCCGCCGCCGATGTGGAGGCAGATGGTCGTATCGTTGTCGGCAACCGCCTTCCAGAAGGGCAGCCAGTAATCATTATGGATGCTTGGCAGCCCCTGATGCGTCGGATTCTCGCTGATCGAGACGGCATGACAGCCCTTGCCTGACATGCGCTTCAGCTCGGCGACGGTCGCGTCCATGTCGAAAGTCGGCAGGATCGCGCAGGGGATGAATCGGCCCGGATAGGCGCCACACCATTCACCGACATGCCAGTCGTTATAGGCCTGCATATGCCGGATCGCGAGTTTGCGATCGGGCATCTTGTGCAGACGGCCGCCGGCAAAATCGAACACGCTGCCGAAATTGAGCGAGGCGGCAATCCCGGCCACATCCATGTCGCCGATGCGGGCATCGACATCGTAGTTGCCCTTACGCAGCTGATCGAGCGATGTCGGCTCCATGCCGTATTCCTCGAGCGGGCGGCCGGAAACGGCATTGAGCCCGATCGAGGGGAAGACCATCCCCTGGTATTCCCAATAGTCCTTGCCGTTGGCGTCCTGCTTGAACTTGGGCGCGGTGGCGAGGTCTTTGCCCGAGCAATGCTTGTCGAACATGCCGGGCGGCTCGCTGATGTGATCGTCGACGCTGATGATCACCATATCGTTCATTTGCATTGCATTTCTCCCAACTCGTCCCGGCAGCCTGCTCGGTTCCGGTCAAAGCGCTGCCAGCACCCTATCACCAAATCCGGCGAGCGGCACCTGCGACCCATCGCTGAAATCGCGGCGCGCACCGTTGCGAATGGCATGGACTGCGCGTTCGGGCTGAAAGGTATAGCAATTGAGCGGAAGCTCGCTGGCCTTGGACTGGCTTTCGAGCGGCATGGTGCGGCCACGCGCGACGATAGCAGCCCATTGCAGCAGCCGCGCGGCTTCTTTGCGGGGTTCGTCAAGCGTGCCGATCCAGCTGCGGAGCGAGAACAGCGTCTGCCCGGCAACCTCGGCGGGGGTGCTCAGCATTCCGCTGCGCTCGGCCCAACGATGAACCATCGTGCCGTCGCGGCGAACTTCCAGCAGCCGCAGCTCGTCGACCGGATCGGAGACGAGGATATCGAAGACCACCCTGCCCTGTTCGCCCGAATGCGCCGCCGCCAGCACCGCCATATCGTGAAAATGGGTGCAGTTCTGCTTCTTCTCCCGCCGTGCCGTCACTTCCGCGAGGAGGAAGCCGTCAAAGGTTTCGACCAGCTTGGCGAGCGCTCCAGGGCAAGTCGTCCACGGCAGGCGATCGAATTGCGGTTCGATGGCGGTTACCCGCGTCCCATCATGCCGCAGGATCACCGCGAGGCAGTGGATATCGTCCTCCAGCAAAGCCGCGACCACGCCCTCGCGCGCCTCGACGACAATGCGGCGGCGATAGCCCGGCAAGTCCTGAAATTCGGCATATTCCGGCATCGCCCGATTGTGCCCGCCAATCGCGCCATCGACAAGCGCTTTGCATCCGTGGCAAAGGCAGCCTGGTTATGGCGGAGAAGAGCAAGGCGATGAAAATCCGGATCGACAAGGTGCGCTGCACCGGCAACGCCCGCTGTTGGGCGATCGCGCCGGAGCTCTATCCGCTTAACGACGAGGGCTATATTGCCAGCGACGGCTTCGACGTTCCGCCAGGCCAGGAAGCACTGGCAAAACGCGGTGCCCGTGCCTGCCCGGAGCGGGTGATCGAGGTGATTGGCGAGTAGGTCCTGACCCTGCACTGTTGCAGCTTTGCAACAACGCTTGGCAATCCCCCCGTAACTAAGCTTAATTCACTTCCCGGTCCGCACGGGCGCAGCTAGGCTCTAGCGCGATAAGCAAATTCAATACCCGATTGCCTGGCGGGCAATCACAAGGGTAGGTCATCTCTGGGGGAATATCGCCATGAACTTCAAAACCATACTGTTCGCTACCTCGACGCTGGGATTGGCCTATGCGGCCCCGGCTTTCGCGCAGAATGCTGCAAAGGCTGATGACGATGCCGACAAGGCCGGCGAAATCATCGTTACCGGCACGCTGATTCGCGGTATCGCGCCGGGCGGTTCGCAGTCGATTGGCGTGTCGCAAGAAAAGATCACCAGCATCGGTGCGGCCAACACCTCGGACCTTGTCGCCTCGATCCCGCAAACCGGCACCTTCCTCACCTTTGTGGGCGTGCGCGGCACCTCCAACTACTCGCTGGCGGTCAACCGCCCAAACCTGCGGAACCTCGGCTTCCAAGCGAGCAGCACGGCCAGCACGCTGCTCCTGCTCGATGGCCATCGCATGCCGGGCATGGGCATCCTGCAGTCTTCGCCCGACCTTGACGCGATTGCTTCCGGCGCGGTCGAGCGGGTCGAAATCGTCACGGACGGCGGTTCATCGACCTATGGTTCGGACGCGGTCGGCGGCGTGATCAACTTCATCACGCGCAAGAGCTTCGATGGCGTCGAAGCCAAGGCGAGTTACGGCTTTGGCGACAACTACGATCAGGCCAATGCGACCGTGACCGCCGGCAAGGCGTGGGACGGTGGGTCGGCCTATGTGACCTATGACTTCTCACGGCATGATGAGCTTTATGGCCGTGACCGAGCCTGGTCGCAGAACCGCGACTGGATCAACAACCTGGATGCAGATACGAACTGCACGCCCGGCAATATCGCGTTTGCCGGCACGGCGACTCTCTGGGCCCTGCCCGGGCTGACGCCAGGTCTCGGCAATCGCTGCGACCTCTCCGAAGATAGGACGTTCTATCCGCGCGAGACCAAGCATTCGGCGCTGGCCAGTCTGGTGATCGATAGCGGCGGGCGAGTGTCTTTCTCGCTCAAGGCGTTCTACGTGCACCGCGTGGACACGTCTGAGGGACTGGCGCTCCAGCCGAGCATCGCGGTCCCGGCCACCAGTCCCTTCTACATCCCGATACCGGGCCAGTCGGGCACCGAGACTTTCCGGGTCAGCATCCCTGGCTACTACCCAATGGTCAGCGCGCTGGAATCCTATGGCTTCACCCCTTCGGTGAAGGTCGATATTGGCAGCAATTGGCAAGCAAACGCATTTTTCAACTATGGCCGCGGCCAGGCCAGCTTCAAGGGCGACCTAATCAATACCGCGCCCATCGCGCTTGCGGCGACTGCCGGAACCTTCAATCCCGCCAACCTCGGCGCGGCTGGCAATGCCGCCGCTCTTGCTACGGTCAGGGACTGGTTCCAGTATGGCCGGGCGGTAAACGAGATGACGAATGCCCGCGTAGTGGCTGACGGACCGCTGTTTTCGCTGCCCGGCGGCGAGTTGCGCTTGGCCATTGGTGCCGAATACGTGCATGATAAATATGCCGGCAACACCGCCCGTACCATCACTACGGCCGGTATCGAGGCCCTAGCGGACATTGTCAAAAGCCGCGACATCAAGTCGGCGTTCGGTGAAATCAACCTGCCCATCGTCGGCGAGGGCAATCGGGGCACCTTCCATAGCCTGACGCTCACCGCATCGGGTCGTTATGACGACTACAGCGATTTCGGCCACACCTTCAATCCAAAATTCGGGGTGAATTTCGAGCCGGTCGATTGGCTGAAGCTGCGTGGCACCTGGGGCAAGGCATTCCAGGCTCCCGGTCTTTCCGATCTCGCCCAGGCCGGCGCGCAATCCGTCAATGTTCTGCCACTTGGAATACTTGCCCTCGACCCCGCCAACCCGCGTCCGGCTGTTGGCCACAATAGCTTCATGATCGCTTTCGGAGGTACGCTGCTGCCATTGGAGCCGCAAAAGGCGACCACGTGGTCGCTGGGTTTCGACATGAAGCCGCCGGTTATTCCCGGCCTTGCGCTTGGGGTGACCTATTATAATATCAAATTCAAGGGCGTGATAGGGATACCACCGCTTACACAGGCAATATTCTATTCGCTCTTCACTGACAAAAACGTGTCGTTTAGTAGGGGCAATCCGGCGTTGTCGGATTACTTCAACTCGCTGGCTGCCAATGTTGCCCCTGCCAACAGGTTGAGCGCACTTAACACGATAGGCGGCTCCACCTGTGCTGTTGCTACACCTTCAGCAAGCTGTTTTGAAAACGTATATAATGTCGTTGATGGCCGTACAGCCAATCTATCCCAGGTGCTAACCAGTGGCCTCGATTTCTACCTGCGCTATAACCATGAGACAAGTTTCGGCGATATCTATGCCGACATTGGCGGCAACTACATGTTGAGCTTGAAGTCTGGTGGCACCACCGGCGTGTTCGACACGCTTGGCACCGATCCCAACAACCGGTTCAAGGTGAGCACGACGGTGGGCGCCAACATTGGCAACCTCCGTGCTCAGGTCACCTGGGCGCATATCGGCGGAGAAAACGTGTCGCCGAATGCGTCGAACTTGCAGCAGAGCAAGGTGAGCGGGTTTGACATCTTCAACCTTTTTTTCCAGTACAAGGTGCCGGGCGAGAGCGCCATGCTGAAGGAACTGACCTTTTCGCTGAACGTCGATAATGTCTTCAACACGGATCCGCCGCTGTACCGCGGTTTTCTCACCTCGCAATACGGTGCCACCAACGGCTTCACGCTGGGCCGCATCGTCAAGATCGGCGTCAGCAAGAAGTTCTGATCCCATACATCCGCGAAAAACCAATCCGGCCGGGGGGAACCCTCCGGCCGTTTATTTTTGCGCAGTCATCCCGTTTCGGGGAGGATCGAAGAAAGCCAGCCGCCAGAGCGATGGCACGCAGATTCCGGTTGCAGCGGATAATGAATCTATGGTGAGGCAATTCCCGACAACGATAGTGCGGGAAGAGCAAACTCATGAATTTCGACCTCACCGAAGAACAGGAAATGGTGCGCGAGACTTTCGCGCGTTTCCTCGACGAGAACAGCAGCACCGTGCGCGTCCGCGCTGCGCTTCCCTCGGGCTTTGATCCCGCATTGTGGACCGGCCTCGCCGAACTCGGTGCCTTCGCCATGCGGGTGCCCGAAGCTGCGGGCGGCATGGGCATGGGGCTGTACGAGGCGGCGTTGCTGATGGAGGAGGCCGGGCGCACGCTCGCTTCCGGGCCGCTCGCCGAGGCGCTGGTCGCGGCGCGGCTGCTGGGCCAGCTGGGCGGGGGTGCAGACAATTTTGGGCAGCTGCTGGGCCGGGTCTTGTCCGGTGAGGCCGTTGCCAGCATTGCCTTGCATGATATCGCAGAACGGCCAGTCCAATGGGTGGGTGGCGGCCTGGTCGCCGAGGCCATTGTCGCGCGCAGCGGCAATGATGTGGTCCTCGTCACTATCCCTGCCAGTGCGCGGAAGCCTGAGGAAAACCTCGCCTCGACTCCAATCGCCGAGATCGACTTCGCTTCGCTTGCCAAGGTCACCCTCGCCTCCGGCGCCGATGCCCTCGCTACTTTCGCAGGCGCAGTCGAGGAGTGGAAAATCCTCATCGCCGCAGCCCTATCCGGGCTCGGTCGCGAAGCGCTGCGCCTCGCCGCTGCCTATGCCAGCGAGCGCAAGGCCTTCGGCGTGTTCATCGGCACCTTCCAGGCAATCTCGCATCCGATGGCCGACCTCATCTGCGACATCGACGGCGGCAAGTTCCTGGTATGGAAGGCCATCCGCAACATCGCCGATGGCGACAGCGAAGCCGCCGCCATGGTCAGCCTCGCCGCCTGGTGGAACGCCGACACTGCCGCGCGCACCGGCACCCAGGCACTGCACACCTTCGGCGGCTATGGCCTCACCACTGAATACGACATTCACCTCTACACCATCCGCGCCAAGGCTTGGCCGCTGGTGCTGGGCGACCCGCAGGACCTGCTGGCTGAGGCTGGTCGCCGCCTTTACGCTGGCGAAACTACTGCCCTGCCCGAGGTCGGCGATGTGCCAATCGATTTCGACCTCGGCGAGGAAGCACGCCAAGTGCAGCAGGAAATCCGGGATTTCTTCGCGAAGAACGTCACCACCGAGCAGCGCGAGACCTTCCACTATAGCTGGGAGGGCCATAATCCGGCGATCCACAAGCAGCTGGTCGAAGCCAACCTCGCCTATCTCGGCCTGCCCAAGGATGTCGGCGGGCGCGGGCTTGGACCCTATGCGATCACCGCCGCGCGCGATGCATTCGAGGATGAGCACTGGAACAATCCCGTCGCCGGGGTCGCCCAGATGGTTTCCCTCATCATGTACCGCTTCGGCTCGGACGAACTCAAGCGCGATGTGCTGAGCAAGGTGATGTCGGGCGAGGCGATCTGCTCGCTCGGCTATTCGGAACCCGGCGCGGGCTCAGACGTCTTCGCCGCGCAATGCAAGGCGACACCGGACGGGAACGGCTGGCGGATCGATGGCACCAAGATGTTCACCAGCGGCGCCAATCTCACCGACTATGTGCTGATGCTGACCCGCACCAACAGCGAAGTGGCCAAGCACAAAGGGCTGACCATGTTCATCGTGCCGCTGAAGGCCGAGGGTGTGACCATTCAGCCAGTCTATACCTTCCAGGACGAACGCACCAACATCACCTTTTATGACGGGGTGAAAATTCCCGACAGTTATCGGCTCGGCGAAGTCGATGCCGGGGTCAAGACCATGTCCGCCAGCCTCGAGCTCGAGCATGGCGGCGGTTTCGGCAAGATGCAGCGCTCTATGCTCGGCGAAGCAGTAAGGCTGTGCGGCGAAATCAAGGTTCCTGGCGGCAAGACCCTGCTCGACCAGGATCATGCGCAGCGCCGTCTCGCGCGCACCATGGCCAATGTCATGGTCTCCGAGCTGATCGCCTTTCGTGCCAACTGGGTGCAGGTCGAAGGAAAGCCAAACCTGGCCTACGGACCGATGGCCAAGGTGTTCTCCTCGGAAAAGTTTCAGTCGGACGCGCGCGATCTGCTCGATCTCACCGCGCCGCATTCGCTCTCGAAACGCAAGGGTCCGGCGGGTGCACTCAACCTCGCCTATCGCCATGCCCATGGCACAACGATCTATGGGGGCACCAGCGAAGTTCACCGCTCGATGGTCGCCGAACGCGGCCTTGGCCTACCACGCACGCGCAATTGATTCCGGAGAGACAACCATGAGCGAAGCCCCGCACCTGCTGACCGAAGAGACCGATGGCATCCTCATCGCCACGCTCAACCGGCCCGACAAACTCAACGCCATCTCGCGCCAGATGATGGATTTACTGACCGATGCGGTGCTGCATTTTCGCGATAGCGATGCGCTGAAAGTCATGCTGATCCGCTCGACCGGCCGCTATTTCAGCGCCGGGGCCGACCTCAAGGCCGGCGACCAAAGGCGCATTTCTCCCACCCAGCACACCGCCAGCGGCATCCGCGAAAACCACCGGCTCAATCTCAACAATATGCAGCAGCTGTGGGACGAGATGGAGCATATCGAGAAGCCGATCGTCGCCGCCCATCACGCAATGTGCGTCGGCGGCGGACTGGAGATGTCGCTGTCCTGCGATTTCCGCTTCGCTGCCAAGAGCGCAGGCTATGCCTTTCCCGAAGGCCTGTTCGGCGTGCTCCCCGCATCGAGTGGCGTCTCGCGCCTCACCCGTATCTGCGGCCCGCACTGGGCACGCTGGCTGATCATGGCCAACAAACCAGCCTCAGCCGATATGGCCTTCACCATGGGTCTCGTGCATCAGGTCTTCTCCGACGAGAGCTTTGAAGCCGAGGTCATGGATTTCTGCCGCCACCTGACCAAGCAGAACCGCGAGCAGATGGGCGCGGCCAAGGTCGCCATCGAAATGTGCGCCGAAGTGGGGCGTGATACGGCACGGCATGTCGAGCGCATGGCCAACAGCGCGCTGATGCTCAACCCCGATTATATCAAGGGGGTGGAGGAATATCTCAAGGGCGTCGGCGGCAAGGGCAAGGACGGCTGATTAGACCCAAAACCGGCCCGCGCGTCTCTGATACCCAGCTCCAGCAAGCGTGCCGCCGGGTGCAAAAACCGGTCCGGAGCCAGTATCATCCTGTCTACCAGCAGACCGGGCAGGGCAATGTCGGTGCGGATTGATGCGGCGCGTTCGATGCCCGTCACCAGCATGACCGCCAGCGCGAAGTTCGGTGACTGGGGATGCTGTAAATTGCCGTTCATCTGTTCGACCAGCGGCCCGATCAAGGCCTCCGCCCCGCTAACGCACTGCTGCAACATCCTTTGGTCGTTCTGGTCGGCCAGGCTGTTGCGCAAGTGCAGAATGCGTGAATTTTCCTGCCAGAAGGCATAATAGGCTGCGGCGAAGGCGCGGCAATGGTCGGCCAGCTCTTCGTCCGGCCAGCGCAAGCGAATCAGCTTCAGATAGGCCTCAGCCTCTTCCATAACCGGTTCGAGTACGGCAAGAAGCAGCTCGGTCAGATCGTTGAAATAGAGATAGAGCGAAGTCATCCCCAGCCCCGACTTGCGCGCTACCGCGCTCAGCGTCACGGGAATGTCGCTGTCTTGCGAAACCAGCGCGTTCGCCGCCGCTATAATCCGCGCGCGGGTATCGCGGCCCTTGCGGCCGAGCTTTTGGCCGTTGAGGTTACGGTTGACGCCTTCGTCAGGCGGCGCGGCAAAGTCGTCCGGGGTTTCCATCGACACGGTCCCAACTCCAGATGTCATCTTCACTCAGGCCGCCGCCGGTGCCACTGGATAGGCGACCATCTTGGTTTCAAGATATTCCTCGATACCCTCAACGCCCCACTCGCGGCCAATACCGCTGGCCTTGTAGCCGCCGAAG
>JAHFPT010000218.1 GCA_023266625.1 Novosphingobium sp.
TGTCCGCACCACGCTGTGGGCCTATGCGCCGGGCGAGCAGCTGACCAACGAAGCGCTGATCAAGGAACAATATCGCGGCATCCGCCCGGCGCCGGGCTATCCCGCCTGCCCCGATCACAGCCTCAAGCCGATCCTGTTCGAGCTGCTCAATGCGGGCGAGAACGCCGGGATCGTGCTCACCGAAAGCCAGGCGATGTTGCCCACTGCCGCCGTCTCGGGCTTCTATTTCGCCCATCCCCAGGCCGAATATTTCGGCGTCGCCCGCATCGGCCGCGATCAGCTGGAGGATTATGCACAGCGGCGCGGAATGGAACTGGCCGTGGCCGAGCGCTGGCTGCGGCCCAATCTCGATTGACCGCCCCCGATTGGCGAAAGACCTTCCTGACTGGTAGCGCTTGCTTCCTGACAAAGCTTTGGCACAAAGGTCGCAAGCCTGCGCGGGAAAGGATCGGCATGGATTACAGATCGCTGGGGGCATCGGGGCTGAATGTGCCGGTTTTGGGCCTGGGCACCGCCAATTTTCGCGGCGGGGCCAATCCTGCGGCTGGCGTCGGCGACAAGACCGCCGCGCGGCTCGCCGATATCGCCATCGAGCGCGGTGCAGCCTTCTTCGATAGTGCCGATATCTATGGCGCGGCCGAGGATGTGCTCGGCAAGGCGCTGGGCAAACGCCGCAGCCAGGTGCTGATCGCCACCAAGGCCGGGCTTCGCAGCGGCAGTGGCTCCAATGAAACCGGCGCTTCGCGCCACCATCTGATCGAAGCCTGCGAGCGCAGCCTCAAGCGGCTGGGCACCGACTATATCGACCTGTTCCAGATCCACAGCTTCGATGGCCGCACGCCGGTCGAAGAGACCCTGTCGGCGCTCGAAGCGCTGATCCGCGCGGGCAAAGTGCGCTATATCGGCTGCTCGAACTATGCCGGCTGGCAACTGATGAAAGCGCTTGCCGCCTCCGATCGCCACGGCTGGCCGCGCTTCGTTTCGCACCGGGTTGCCTGGTCGCTGGCGGCGCGCGACGCGGAATGGGAGCTGGCTCCGCTGGGCGCAGACCAGAATGTCGCCAGTCTGGTCTGGAGTCCGCTTGCCGGCGGGGCGCTCTCGGGAAAATACGGCCGCGCCGGCCTGCCGCTCGATGCACTGGACATAAGCGGCGGTGCGCTT
Source organism: Novosphingobium sp. (assembly GCA_023266625.1). Lineage (GTDB taxonomy): Bacteria > Pseudomonadota > Alphaproteobacteria > Sphingomonadales > Sphingomonadaceae > Novosphingobium. Next base: position 1,162 of record JAHFPT010000218.1, read on the forward strand.
CGTGCGCTACCGGCGGGCCAGCTGGCTGCCATTGTCGATTGTCTCGGCGAGATCGCCACGGAAGCCGCCTGCAGCGCCGCCCAGGTGGCGCTCGCCTGGCTGCTCGAGCGGCCGACCGTGGCGACGATCTTCATCGGGGCCAGCAGCCCTGAACAGCTCGAAGCGAACCTTGGCGCCATCGAGCTACGCCTGACCGGCGACCAGCTCGCCCGGCTCGACGAAATCAGCGCCCGCCCGCTTGTCTATCCCCACTGGTTACAGCACGATGCCATTGCGGAGCGCATGGCCCAGCTGCCGCCCGTCGCCAATGTCAGGGTGGACAAGGCGCCGCAGATGCCCCGGATTGCCGAATGATGGACGCCTTGCCATGAGCATCGAACAGGCTGCCATCGAATAAGGCTGCGATTGAGAGAGGATGACGCCATGTCCGATACCCCCGTGCTGCATGTTCCCGCGCGCGATATTCCAGTCCCCGGCCATCTGAGTCTCGAGGCAAGAGCGTGGCTTTCGATGCCGCTCGGCATCGGGAGCACCTATCCGGCGCTGGGTGATGCGGAAGGCTGGCGGCAGTATGTCGCGTCCGGCGATGCGATGATCATGCAGATGTTCCTGCACCACAAGCCGCCGGTTCCTTGCGCCAGCCGCGCGCTGAACGAAGGTGCGGCGCGCGGCTATGAAATCATTCCGGAGGGCGTGCTTGCGGGCGATCGCCGGGTCTATCTCGACATCCATGGCGGTGCCCTGATCATGGGTGGGGGCGAAGTCTGCAAGGCGATGGCAACCGCTTCTGCCTGCCGCCTTGGCGCAAGGGTCGTGGCCGTGGACTACCGCATGCCCCCCGATCACCCCTATCCCGCCGGACTCGACGATTGTCTTGCCTTCTACAAGGCGCTGCTGCGCGACCATGCGCCGTCCGAGATCATTGTCGGCGGCGGCTCGGCTGGTGCCAATCTTGCCGGAGCCCTGTTGCTGCGCGCCCGCGACGAGGGGCTGCCGCTCCCGGCAGCTGCGGTGCTGATTTCGCCCGAAGCCGATTTGACCGAGTCGGGCGACAGCTTTGCCACCAACGCCGGCATCGATGGCATGGGCAGCCTGATGCAGGCGAACCTGCTCTACGCCGCCGGGGCGCCGCTCGATCATCCCTATGTCTCGCCGCTGTTCGGCGATTTCGGCAAGGGCTTTGCGCCAACGCTGGTGACGGCAGGGACGCGCGACCTGTTCCTGTCAAACGCCGCGCGGCTTCACCGCGCGCTGCGCAATGCCGGGATTGCCGCCGAACTTCATGTTCAGGAAGCGGCCACCCACGGGGCGTTTGCCGGTGCGCCCGAGGATGCCGAACTGGACCGCGAAGTGCGTCAGTTCTGCGAGGCAAAATGGGGCGGGAGCTGACGAGCGCGAATTCCTGCGAACGTCAAGCGAGAGCGGGCAGCATGAAATCTAATTAGGGTGGTGCGGACGGCGGGACTTGAACCCGCACGAGCAAAAAGCCCAACGAATTTTCATACCAGCTACGGCTTTCGCCGCCACCCTGCCTGCCCAGTTTTGGGACAAAAAACCCCACTATCGCAAGATTTACCGGTTTACTGGTCCTTCCCGATAGGTTAATTTCGTCTTAAGAAGCCGGTGGCGTGTCGTCGAACCGGAACACGCCATTGGCGGTCGCATCGTTGGAACTTTCATTCGGATGCACACGAAGTATTGGGGGTTATCGAACATGCGCATGTCATTAATGCTTACATGTCTAGCGGCTTCGGCGCTGGCAGTTCCGGCACAGGCCGCAACACCGGTTTTCGCCGTTAGCAGCACACCGACACTTTTGGGTGTTTTCGGTCCAGGCACTTATGCCATAACCGCAAGTGGTCTGATCGATCTGGTAGGGCCTGTGGGTAGCGGATTCACGATGCGTCCGGACGGCATACCCGACACCCCAGTTACCGCAGTGGGTTACGGCTATTTCAATCCCAGCGGTTCGTTCTTGGCGGAAGGCATTCCCGGTCCGGGCGGCGCAACGATAAAGATCGGTGCGTTGATGGGAACCTTCCTTGCAGCGCCCACCGGACCATCCGATTATTTCCTGATCGGCTATGGCACGACGATCACGCTAGCGTCGATCACGTCGGTATTTGGACAGGTGAACGACACCTACTATCCCAATGATGGCGGGGCATTTTTGGTCGATGTATCATTGCGCGAGACCAGCGGCGCGGTCCCGGAACCGGCCAGTTGGGCGCTGATGCTTGCGGGCTTCGGGCTGATGGGCGCGGCGATGCGGCGCGCAAACGGGCAGCGGCGGACGAATTTGCGCGTCAAGTTCGCTTAAATCTGTTACAATCGAGGCAAGCTGTATCGCGGCGCAGGCTGCGATGCCGCTTGCACTTCGTCCTCACCGAGCAGCGCCGCGAGGTGGCCGCCTTAGCCAGTTATCCTATCCTATGGTGCGGACGGCGGGACTTGAACCCGCACGAGCATTGCTCAAGGGATTTTAAGTCCCCTGCGTCTACCATTCCGCCACGTCCGCACGGAAGCCTCAAGTTGCGGGCATGTGGCAGAGGCAGCGACCGGCTGCAAGGCGCGCCAGAACGACTGCCCAGTACGACTGCCCAGTACGACTGCCCAGTACGACTGCCCAGTACGACTGCCCAGTACGACTGCCCAGAACGACTGGGCTGTCAGGCGTTGAGACGCGCGCGCATTTCCTTGCCGGGTTTGAAAAACGGAACGCGCTTGCCCGGCACTTCGACAGTTTCGCCGGTGCGCGGATTGCGGCCCTTGCGGGCTTCGCGCTGGCGCGTGGAAAAGGCCCCGAAACCGCGCAGTTCCGCCCTGCCACCCTTGGCCAGCCGGGCAGCGATCTCGTCGAAAAAAATATCGACCGCGCGCTCGACGTCTTCGGCTCGCAAGTCGGCATTTTCTTTTGCCAACAGCTGCAAAAGCTCTGATCTGATCATGCCAGAAACTCCCCTCGCCTGCAGTATCCCGGGCACAACAGCCCTGTACCAGTCCTTGGTCCGCCGATAGCTTCTGAAGCTGCCAGAGTTGCGATGATTTCGCAATGGCTTAATCGCGGGAGCGTATCCTTTCGGGACAGACGCGCCGCGGGTCGTGCCGGAGCAATTCGCCATTGCCCAAGTGCGAATGGCGGTTAGACTCCATCTCAGGCAGAACCGGCCGCAGGGACAATACCGATGAAGCATATGGCGAGCTGGAACGAGGGCGACTGGATTGCGGCGATTGCCGCCATCGCGCTGTTCGCCTTTCTGGCCATCGGCGCGGTGATTGCGACACGCCAAAGCGAGCAAGTCGCAGGGCACCCGCGCGGACTGTTCGTGCTGTTCTATGCCGAGATGTGGGAGCGCTTCTCCTATTATGGCATGCGCGCCCTGCTGATCCTCTATCTCACCAAATTCTGGCTGTTCGCCGATGGCAAGGCCAATCTGATCTACGGTGCCTATACCAGCCTGGCCTATATCACCCCGGTGCTCGGCGGCTATCTGGCGGACCGCTGGCTCGGTCAGCGCAAGGCGGTGCTGTTCGGCGCGATTTCGCTGACTTTCGGCCATCTGTTCATGGCTTATGAGGGCGCGCACGGCATCGCCGACCCGCTGGTCAAGCAGGCCGATCCGGCGATCAATGTGTTCTGGCTGGCGCTGGCGTTGATCAGCGTCGGCACCGGCTTTCTCAAGGGCAATATCTCGGTGATCGTCGGCCAGCTCTACCGGATGACCGACCCGCGCCGCGACGGGGCCTTCACCATCTTCTACATGGGGGTCAACGCCGGGGCCTTTTTCGGCACGGTGCTGGTCGGCTATCTTGGCGAGACCATCGGCTGGCCATGGGGTTTCGGCCTGGCGGGCATCGGCATGGTGGCGGGGCTGGCAATCTTCATCGCCGGAAAGCCCGCGCTCAAGGGCCACGGCGAGCCTCCCAGGCCCTTGCAGCGCCCGCTCGAGATGAAGCTCTACGGCGTCAGCGCGGGGGCGATCGCGACCATCTGGCTGCTGATCCAGTATCAGCAAATCATCCAGAACCTGCTGATCGTCACTGGCATCGCCATGCTGGGCTATGTGCTCTTTGAGGCCTTCAAACTGCCCAAGGAACCGCGCGAACGCATCTTCGCGATTCTCTTCCTGATCGCGCTCAACCCGCTGTTCTGGGGGCTTTTCGAACAGGCGGGTGGCAGCCTCAACCTCTACACCGACCGCTATGTCGATCGGCAAGGCGTGCCGACCAGCCTGTTCCAGTCGATCAACCCGATCTATATCATCGCGCTGGCACCCTTGTTCGCAGGGCTATGGCAGGGACTGGCCAGGCGCGGGCTGGAGCCTTCCGCCCCGGCCAAATTCGGGCTGGCGCTGGCCCAGGTCGGGCTGGGCTTTCTGGTCTTCGTCTGGGGCGCAAAGGCGGCGGGGGCAGGAACGACTCCGGTGCTCTTCGTCTTCCTGATCTATCTGATCCACACCACGGCCGAACTATGCCTCTCGCCGGTCGGGCTGGCGGCAATGACCCGGCTTTCACCGCTGCATCTCGGCAGCTTCATCATGGGTGCCTGGTTCTATATGACTGCGGTCGGCCAGTTTGTCGCCGGCAAGATCGGCGAGGCGACCGGCGGCGAGAGCGGGGCGATGTCGAAGGAGCTGACGCTGGCGATTTATGACCGGATCGGCTGGATCACCATTGGCGTGGCGGCGCTCGTGCTGGTGGTGTCACCACTGGTCAAGCGCTGGATGCATCTCGACACGCTGAAGGACGATTAAAGCCCAATAGTCACTAAAGTCTGGCGAGTTCGATAGTCACCGGCCCCTTTGCGATCACCGCATCGTCCTGATTGATCATCATAACTTCGACCACCGCCACCCAGAACGGACTTGTCGGGCTCCCGCGATAGGCCTTGGGTGGCCTGGCGTCGGGCGTTTCCGCCGTCCTTGGGCTTTGCGGCTGTGTCCAATCAGCGCCGCAATCGTCCACGCGCGCGAAGCCCGTGCAGAAACAATTTATAAAATATGCATTTTAGATTATGCTTTTGGACAGAACAGCTGGCGATTCGCCGGCGAAAGTTGTTCAGTCGAGCCTTAGGGGTAAAAACGTGGAAGAAATGTCCTCGAACAACCGCAAGCGCTACGATCTGCCTCTGCCGTTCGGATGGTTCTCTGTGGCGCGATCGGGCGAGCTCGAGGTCGGCCAGGTCGTGGCGCGAGATTTCTGCGAAACCGAATTTGTCCTATGGCGGGGTGAGGACGGCAAGGCACGCGCGCTCGATGCCTATTGCCCTCATCTGGGCGCTCATCTCGGCTATGATAGCAAGGTCGTCGGCAACGATCTGCAGTGCCCGTTTCACCATTGGCAGCACGCCGGAGATGGACGGGTCACGTCGATACCATATTCGCCCAAGGTCCCACCCAGGCTGGCGAGCGCCTGTGATCGCGGCTGGCCGGTTTATGAGGACATGGGCATGATCTTCGTCTGGTGGCACCCGCACAAGGCAGCGCCGCTGTGGGAACTTGCGCCGGTTGCCGAGATTGCCGAGGAAGGCTGGACAGCGACCGAATACCGCGATTGGGTGGTCGATATCCCGGTGCAGGAGTTGACCGAGAATGGTGCCGACATCGCCCATTTCGCCGCGCTGCACAGCACCAAAAGCCCGCCGGTGCCAGAACTGAAGATTGACGGCTACACCCGCTACAGCTCGGTTTCCACCAGGATGCCGACGCCGCGCGGGGATATCGACGGCAAGATCACGGTGCGCGCGCCGGGACCGGGCGTTTCTTTCACCCGCTTCCACGGCATCACCGAAATGCTGCTGATGCAGATGCACACGCCGATCGACCGCAGCCACACGCTGCTGCGCCACCAGTATTTCGTGCCCTCCGTGCTCGATGACCGGAAGGTCAACGTCACCAAGGCGCTGATCCGCGAGACGTGGCGCCAGCTCGAACAGGACATCCGCATCTGGAAGCACAAGCGATACCTCGCCGATCCGATCCTGGTGAAAGGTGACGGGCCGATCCTGGCCTATCGCGAATTCTTCCAGCGCTACTACGCATGAAATTCACTGCGGAGCTGCCGCTGGGCGTCATCGAGCCCTTTGGCGAATTCCAGTCGATGGCGGCGATCGCCGAAATGGCGCAGGCGCTCGAAAAGGCGCGGATCGACGCCTGCTTCATCACCGACCACCCGGCACCTGATACGCAGTGGCTGCGCGGTGGCTTCGGCCATGATGCGCTCGATCCCTTCGCTGGGCTCGCCTTCGTCGCGGCGGCGAGCACCCGGCTGATGCTGCACACCAATATCGTCGTACTCGGCTATCGCAGCCCCTTCGTCACCGCCAAGGGGGCGGCGACGGTGCAGGTTCTGTCGGGCGGCCGCCTGATCCTCGGCGTCGGGGTGGGCTATCAGAAAGCCGAATTCGATGCGCTAGGCGTCGACTTTCGCCGCCGCGGCGCGCTGACCGACGAGGCGCTCGACGTCATCCGGCGGACATGGTCGGGCGAGGTCGTCACGATGCAGGGCGCGAATTTCTCTGCGCCGGGTAACGAGGCTCGGCCCGTGCCCGATCCGCTGCCGCCGATCTGGGTGGGTGGCAGCAGCGAGAAGGCGCTGGGCCGCGCCGCGCGCTGGGGCGATGGCTGGTGCCCGTTCTATGCGACGCCGGGGATGAGCGCGATCAACCAGGAAAGCGGCGTCCAGTCGAACGATCATTTGCGCGAACTTATCACCCGTCTGCAGGAAAAGCGCGCCGCGCTGGGCCGGACGGGCGCGTTCGATATCGTGATCGGGCCGCGGATGCGTATCAAGGAACCCAAGCCGGAAGCCGCAGACCGTTTTCTGGCATTGCTCGCCGAGCTGGCAGCGGCAGGGGTCACCTGGTCGACGATCAATTTCGCCCACCCGAGCCGTGCCGCCTATGTCGAGCTGGTGCAGTGGTTCGGCGAGGAAGTCGTCTCGCGAAGTACCTGAACGATAGCTTGAGAGGAGAAGT
>JAHFPT010000219.1:0-7600 GCA_023266625.1 Novosphingobium sp.
GCAGCGCCAGCACGCCCACGGCAAAGGCGATGTCGGTTGCCGCCGGAATCGCCCAGCCTGCACGCAGCGCCGGATCGCCGCCACTCACCGCGAGGTAGACCAGCGCCGGAACTGCCATGCCCGCCGCCGCCGCCAGCACCGGCAACCGCCGCTTGGCTGGGGTAGACAATTCGCCGTCCAGCATCTCGCGCTTGATCTCGAGGCCGACGGCAAAGAAGAACAGCGCCATCAGCGCATCGTTGATCCAGCCGTGCAGGTCGGCCAGCCGGGCAATCGGTGTCCACGGCAGCGGATGGTGAAGCGCGGCGTGATAGAAACCGGCCGCAGACGAATTGGCCAGCAGCAGCGCCAGCCCCGCCGCCGCGATCAGCAGCACGCCTGCCGCCGCCTCGCCGCCCGCTGCTTGGGCCAGCGCGGCGGCGATGCGGTTAGCGATATGGCGGCGTTGCGGCATGGTCTGGCGTTCCCCGAAGTGGCCTAACCCTAGGTCAAACCTAAGCCGTTGCAAATCGCTGCGAAAGCAATAGGTTCGATTTCTTGGAGAGGCCGGGGGCATGGCTTGAATTGTCTGACGGGGCGCTGACAGGATTCGCGCAGCTGCTGCGCTGGCTGCTGGTAGCAGAGCACGAATTGTTGCTCTTTGCCGCCTTCTGGTTTATTATCAGTGCAATAGACGAAGCGGCGGTGGATATCTCCTGGCTGTGGCTCAGGCTTGGCGGCCGCGCCGGGGCGGGAAGGGTGCCGGTCGGGCTGGCGGAATCGCCCTTGCTCGGCCGCGCGGCAATTCTGGTGCCGGCCTGGCATGAAGACGAAGTGATCGGCGATATGGTCGCCCATACCCTCAAGGCCTGGTGCCAGCGCGATTTCATTGTCTATGTCGGCTGTTATCGCAACGACCCGGCGACACTGGCAGCGGCTGCCGCCGGAGCCGGTGGCGATCCGCGGGTGCGCGTCGTCGTCAATGGCATCGATGGGCCGACCACCAAGGCCGATTGCCTCAACCGCCTTTATGCCGCGCTGCGCGCCGATGAGGCGCGCTCGGGCGTGATGTATCGCAATATCGTCATGCATGATGCCGAGGATATGGTCCATCCCGCTGCACTGGCGGTGATGGACCGGGCGCTGGCCGAAGTCGATTTCGTGCAATTGCCGGTGCGGCCCGAACCGCAAGCCTCTTCGCCGTGGATTGCCGGGCACTATTCGGACGAGTTTACCGAAGCCCATGCCAAGTCGCTGGTGGTGCGCGATGCGCTGGGCGCGGCGATTCCGGCGGCGGGGGTCGGCTGCGGCTTCTCGCGCGGGGCGCTGGCCAGCCTCGCCCGGCTGCGCATGGCGACGGGCGAATCCGGACCCTTCGCCTCCGAATGCCTGACCGAGGATTACGAACTTGGCCTGCTGATCGCCCGCGACGGTGGCCGCAGCCGGTTCCTGCGGATGCGCGATGCGGATGGCCGTCTTGTCGCCACCCGCAGCTACTTTCCAGCGACGCTGGAGACCGCAGTGCGGCAAAAGGCGCGCTGGATTCACGGGATTGCCTTGCAGGGCTGGGAGCGGCTTGGCTGGACGGGGCGTCCGGTCGAAATCTGGATGGCGCTGCGCGACCGGCGCGGGCCGCTCACTGCAGTCGTGCTCGCCGCCGCCTATCTGCTGCTGGTGGTCGAAGGGATGCTCGGCGCGGCGCGGCTGGCCGGCTGGCAGGACTGGCTGGTGCCCTCGCCGCTGCTGCGCCTCATGATCGCGCTGAGCTTTGTCAGCTTCGTCTGGCGTTCGGTCATGCGCTTTACCTTCACCACCCGCGAATACGGATTGTTCGAGGGCTTGCTTGCCGTCGCTCGTATCCCGGTCGCCAATGTCATTGCGATCATGGCCGGGCGGCGCGCCTTGTTTGCCTATGTGCGCACACTGGGCGGCGGCGAGGTCAGCTGGGACAAGACCCGCCATGGCAGCCATCCCGCCACGATCGATGTGCAGGCGGCGTTGACTCAGGCGGCTGGGACATGATGCGCGGCTTCTCCCGGCGCGGTCAGCCGCTGATTGCGCTGCTGCTGGTGCTTGGTGGCTGGGTATCGGCGCGGGCGATGATGTGGGACCCGGCGGGTCTTCCCGCGCTGAGACCGCCGGTCCTGGTACCGGTGGCGGCAATGGTAAGCCCCAGTTTGCCCCTGCCCCCCCTGGCCCTGCCACAACCGGTGCCGGATGCCGGCACACCGGACGCGGGTTCGGCAACCGGCATAGGCATGCCGATGGGCACAGGTCTGGGCACGCCCGGCGCATTTTTCGAGCCGCCGGTTCAGCCGGATGTGCTGCCCGCGGCACCATCCCCGGCACACCAGCCCGAAGTCCCGTCCTTCGCGCCAGCAGGGCTTGCTCCGGTTCCTGCAATCCGGGCACCACGCCCGCCCGGGCAACTTGCTCCGCCCCGGCAACTTGCTCCTCCAACGCCGAGCTTTACGCCGGTCCCGGCTGGCATCGCCGCTGGCCACCAGCTGCTGTGGATGGCAGCGCTGGCGCATATTCCTTTGCCTGCGGAATTGTTCGGCCTGTCGGCCCAGGTTCCAGCGCCCTTGCCATTTTACCCCGCTGGATCGGAACCGCAGAGCACAGCCAACTACCAGACTACCAACTACCGGACTGCCAACCACCAGACAGGCAGCCGCTGGTCGGCGGATGCCTGGGTGCTGTGGCGACGCGGCAGCAAGGCCGCGCCGGCTGGCGGGTTGCTGACCCCGAGCTATGGCGCAAGCCAGGCTGGCACGGTGCTGCGCTATCGCCTCGCGCAAGGCAGCGCGTATCGCCCTGCCGCATATCTCCGCGCCACTGCCGCGCTCAATGGCTCGGGTGAGCGCGAGGCGGCGCTGGGCCTGTCGCTGCGTCCCATCGCCCGCCTGCCGCTGTCCTTGCTCGGTGAGGCGCGCTTCACCAGCACGCCGGGCGGTCACATGGTCCGCCCGGCGGCCTTTGTCGTGACCGAACTGCCGTCCTTTGCGCTGCCGCTTAGCCTGCGCGGCGAAGCCTATGCCCAGGCGGGCTATGTCGGGGGCAAGTTCGCCACCCTCTTCGCTGATGGCCAGCTGCGGATCGATCATCGGCTGGCGCGGCTGGGCAAAGCGGAAATGCGGCTCGGCGGCGGCACCTGGGGCGGCATCCAGAAGGGTGCCTCGCGGCTCGATGCTGGCCCGTCGCTGTCCATCGGCCAGCCGCTCGGCGGTCCTGCGTCGATGCGGCTGGCAGCGGACTGGCGCTTCCGTGTGGCTGGCAAGGCGGCACCTGGTTCCGGCCCGGCAGTTACACTGTCCGCAGGTTTCTAGCACAGCCGCGCTTCCTTCCGGCGCAACGCTAGGCTAGGCGCTCTGCAGGATGGACGTTTACCTCCCCATCGCCAATCTATCGGTCAACGGCCTGATCATCGTCCTGTTGGGCGCGCTGACCGGGCTGTTGTCGGGCATGTTTGGCGTCGGCGGCGGGTTCCTGACGACGCCGCTGCTGATTTTTTATGGCGTGCCGCCCGCCGTTGCCGCCGCTTCTTCGGCCAGCCAGGTGACCGGGGCCAGCGTCTCCGGCGTTTTCGCGCATCACCGGCGCGGCGGTGTCGATACCCAGATCGGTGCGGTGATGGTGGCGGGCGGGATTGTCGGCACTGGCATCGGCGCGGTGCTGTTTCGGCTGCTCGACCGGATCGGGCAGATCGATACGGCGATCAACATCCTCTATGTGCTGATGCTCGGGTCGATCGGGCTGATCATGGCGCGCGAAAGCCTGCAAGCGCTGCAGGCCCGGCGCAGCGGCCAGCCAGTCAAGGCGCGCAAACGGCGCCATCATCCGCTGGTGGCCAGCCTGCCGATGCGCTGGCGCTTCTATCGCTCGGGCCTTTATATCTCGCCGCTGGCACCGCTGCTGCTGGGCGTGGTGACCGGCATATTGACCATGCTGATGGGCATCGGCGGCGGCTTCGTGCTGGTGCCGGCGATGCTCTATATCCTAGGCATGAGCGCCAGCGTGGTGGTCGGCACTTCGCTGTTCCAGATACTTTTCGTCACCATGGCGACGACGATGATGCATGCGCTGACCACCAAGGCGGTGGACATCGTGCTGGCGGTGCTGCTGCTGCTGGGTTCGGTCACCGGCGCGCAGATCGGCGCACATTTCGCGCAAAAGGCGAGGCCGGAATATTTGCGGCTGGCGCTGGCAGCAATCGTGCTGCTGGTTGCGCTGCGACTGGCACTCGGTCTGGGCTATCGCCCGGACGAGATTTTCACGGTGACGTTGCAATGAGGCGGGCAATGAGGCGGGCAATGAGGCGGGGGCAGTGAGGGCGCTGTTCGCCCTGCTTGCGCTGTTGCTGCTGGGCGGCGCGCGCGATCCGATCCTGGTGCCGGAGGTGTCGCAGCACGAGATTCAGGTTCGTCAGGGCTTTACCGGTGCCGAGCTGCTGCTGTTCGGCGCGATCCTCAGCCCGGATGGCACCCGCGCCGGGCAGGATTACGATATCGTCGTTGTGCTCAAGGGTCCGACCAGCCCGGTGGTGCTGCGCGAGAAGCGCAAGATCGCAGGCATCTGGATCAACGCCGCCAGCACCGAGCTCCACTCGGTCCCTGCCTATTTCGCGGTCGCTTCGACCCGGCCGATCGGCAATATTGTCGATGGCAAGACAGCGGCGATTTATGAGCTCGGACTGCCCTGGCTGCAATTGTCTCCGACCGGGGCGATCGATCCCAAGGCGCTGGGACACTTCGCGGCCGGGCTGGTCGATCTGATGTCGCGCAAGGGGCTTTACCAGCAGAACGAAACCGGGGTGACGGTCAGCGAACAGGTGCTCTACCAGGCGCGTATTGCCTTGCCTTCCAGCGTTTCGACCGGGCGTTATACTGCTGAGACTTTTGCGATTTCGCGTGGTCACGTGGTCGCGTCGGCGATCAGCCAGGTCGAGGTGCGCAAGCTCGGCTTCGAGGGCGTCATCGCCCAGTTCGCTGAGACCTATTCCTTCCTTTATGGCCTGTTGGCTATCGCCATAGCGGTGGTGATGGGCTGGCTTGCGGGACGGGTGTTTGCGCTGGTTTAGATTGGAGTTTAGGCCGAAATTAATATCTCTGGCGTAGCTGAACAGCCGAAACCAATCATGAAGAACAGCGCACCACCTATGTCGGATATGAGCAGGCAGAATTTCGATATGGCGGGACCTGCCTCCGCCAGGGACCTTGTCGGCTCAGTCAATGCACCGGACGTCATTTCGCCCCAAATGGACAGTTCGCGCGAGCCGATCGGAATTGTGCTCGAGATAGCGGGCTCGGGCAGTCAAATCGCGATCGATGTGCAACGACTGACCGATTGCGCTGGCAGCGCCGATCCCACCATAGCCCAAGCCGGTCAGGTCGGCAGCCAGGTCAAGATCCAGGTGGGCCGGGGCTGGCTGCTCGCCACCGTGCGCAACCAGAAGCAGGATGCCAAGACTGCTGGCGGAATTCTCGCCGCAGTGGACTTTCTCGGCGAAGGCGACGAGGAGCGGCTGACCGGACGGCTCCACAGCTTTCACCGCGGTGTCACGCGCTATCCGAACCCCGGTGCTCTGGTCTATCCCGCGACGACCAGCGACCTGCGCCAGATCTATGCCAGCGATGGACGCAAACTCATCCAGATCGGTACCGTCCATCCGACCACCGACATTCGGGCCGGGCTCTATATCGACGCCATGCTCGGCAAGCATTTTGCCCTGCTGGGCTCGACCGGTACCGGCAAATCCACCAGCGCCGCGCTGATCCTTCACCGCATCTGCGAGGCCGCGCCCGAAGGCCATATCATCATGATCGACCCGCACGGCGAATATGCGTCGGCGTTTCGCAACACCGGGGTGATCCTCGACGTCAGCAATCTGCAAATGCCCTATTGGCTGATGAATTTCGAAGAGCATTGCGAGATTATGCTCTCCTCGTCGGGTACCAACCGGATGGAGGATGTCGAAATCCTCGCCAAATGCCTGCTCCAGGCGCGGATGAAGAACCGGCTGGCCGAGGGTTTCGGCAAGGTCACTGTCGATGCACCGATCCCCTATCTGCTCTCCGACCTGTCGACGATCCTGCAAAACGAGATGGGCAAGCTCGACAAGGCGACGACCACCGCGCCCTATATGCGGATCAAGAGCAAGCTCGACGAGCTCAGGGGCGATCCGCGTTACCAGTTCATGTTCTCGGGCATGCTGGTCGGCGACACCATGGCGGAATTCATCGCCAAGATTTTCCGCATGCCGGCGCACGGCAAGCCGATATCGATCATCGACGTCTCCGGCGTGCCTTCGGAAGTCACTTCGACAGTTGTCGCCGTGCTCAGCCGCCTGGTGTTCGATTTTGCCGTTTGGGCGCGCGAGGAAAAGACCCGGCCAATCCTGCTGGTTTGCGAAGAGGCGCATCGCTATGTGCCCAACGAGAAGAACGCCGATGGGTCTTCGGTCGGCAAGGTACTTTCGCGCATCGCCAAGGAAGGCCGCAAATACGGGATTTCCCTGGGCCTGATTACCCAACGTCCGTCCGATCTGGCCGAAGGCGTGCTGTCGCAATGCGGCACGATCATCTCGATGCGGCTCAACAACGAACGCGACCAGGCTTTCGTCAAGGCGGCGATGCCTGAAGGTGCACGCGGCTTCCTCGATTCGATCCCGGCGCTGCGCAATCGCGAGTGCATCATCTGCGGGGAAGGCGTTTCCGTGCCGATCCGCGCCATTTTCGACGACCTTGAGGAATTCAAGCGGCCTGCTTCGGAAGATCCGTCATTTGTCGATCTGTGGAACGGTGCTGGCGGCGAAGAGGAAATGGTCGAACGCACCGTCAAACGCTGGCGCGCGCACGGCAGGTAGAGCGCTTATTCTGCGGGCATAGCCATCATCGCCGCGCCGCGCCCTTTTCGCCAGCCGCCATGCAAATAATAGGCGACGGCCATGATCGCCGAAGCACTTCCGCTCGCCATGAACGACCACCAGATCGCATCGGAACCATAGTGGGGGTATAGGCCGAAGCCGACGCTCATCCGCACGATGATCACCGAAAAGACGAGGATGCCGAGAGGCACCGCCACCGCCCCGTTGGCGCGCGCGATCGAGGTCATCACCATCGAAATCCCCATCGGTACGAAGGTCCAGCCGATCAGCAGATTGATATGCTCGCCGATGGCAATCGCCTTGCTGCCCAGCGGCAGGAACAGGCCGAGCAGAAAATGGCCCGCCAGCAGCGTCGCCAGCACCAGCACTCCCGTCATCACCACATTGGTGAGCACCCCGGTGAGGGTGATCTGGCCGATCCGGTCCCAGCGGCCCGCGCCGATGTTTTGCGCTGCCATTGCGCTCACAGCGCTACCGACGGCGAAGGCAGGCATCTGGATATAGCTCCACAGCTGGTTGATCGCATTATAAGCTGCGACGGTATCGACCCCCTCGCGGTTGATCAGCCCGGTCATCACCAGTCCCGAGATCGACATGACGACCATCGACAGCCCCATCGGAATACCGATGACGAGCACCGGTTTCAGATGCGCCCAATCGGGCCGCAGTAGCCGCAGCTCAGGCCCACGCAGCCTGATCGGCAGGTCGAGCATGTAGATCCGCGCGATCATGAAG
>JAHFPT010000219.1:7610-8129 GCA_023266625.1 Novosphingobium sp.
GCGACAGCACCAGGTTGAGGATCGTGCTCCACAGCGGCGTGACCGCATCTCCCACCCCGCGCATCGCCGACTGCAGCAGCACCGTCAGGAAGACAAATGGCACGCCATAGAAAACCACCTTGAGGAACGAGGCGGCAAAGGCAAAGGCCGCTGCGGGCGTTGCCAGCAGGTGCAGGATCGGCGGCACCAGCATGCCGCCGAGCAAGGCGATGACCAGGCTCACGGCGATGAAGGTTCCTGCGGTGGCACCGATAGTGCGCCGCACTTCCTCGATATCGCGGCGACCCATCGCCTGCCCGATCATGATCGTCGCCGCCATGGCGAGGCCGAACACGGAGGAGAAGATCATGAACATCACCATGGTCGAGATGCCCGCCGCAGCGAACGCATTTTCGCCGAGGAACTTGCCGACATAGATCGCGCTGATCGAGCCGTTGAGCGATTGCAACACGTTCGATCCCAGTGTCGGCAGGGCGAACATCAGCAGCGTTTTGGCGACCGGACCCTGGGTCAGATCGC
>JAHFPT010000220.1 GCA_023266625.1 Novosphingobium sp.
GGGATCGCCGACATAGAGCGGGTTGTTCTTGCTGCGGCGGCAGAGAATCTGGATCGTGCGATCGACCTCCGGCCCGCGGCCGATCAGCGGATCGACTTTGCCGGCCAGTGCTTTCTCGTTGAGATTGACGCAGAACTGGTCGAGCGCGGAATCCTTCTTCTGCGCCTTGGTGTCGCTCTTTTCCTCCTGATGCGGGACTTCGCCCTCGGCCCCCCTGGGGGTCTTGTCCTCGATACGGCGACCACCCTTGCCGATGCCGTGGCTGATATAGGAGACCGCGTCGAGGCGGCTCATGTCCTGCTGCTGGAGGAAATAGACTGCGTAGCTATCGCGTTCGGAAAACAGCGCGACCAGCACATTGGCCCCGGTGACGGTATCTTTGCCCGAGGACTGAACATGCAGGATCGCCCGCTGGATCACCCGCTGGAAACCGGCAGTCGGTGCCGGATCGCCCTTCTCGCTGGTCTTGAGCGACTGGTATTCCTGATCGAGATACTGGCGCACAACATCGCCAAGATCGCCCAGCTCGACACCGCAGGCCTGCATCACCGCCGAACCGTCGGGATCGTCGATCAATGCGAGCAGGAGATGCTCCAGCGTCGCATATTCATGGCTGCGTTCCGATGCATGGGCGAGCGCGGCATGCAGGGTTTTTTCCAGGCTTTGGGCGAAACTGGGCATTTAGAGCTCTTTCGCTAGTGAAGGTAACCCCCGGTGAAACCGAAGATATGACCAAAGATAGTTAACCAATCCTATATGGGAAGCGCTCCAGTCAATGCGAAGGGCCAGATAATTCCCGGTTGTTTTGGTCACGGTTATTTTAGTCACGGTTGTTTTGGCCTGAACAGCGCATCTGCCACCGCCATATGGGCTGCGGCCTTGTCGCGATGGGCAATGACGCGGGCGATTTCCGCTTCAAGCTGGGCTATGCGCAAATCAAGCTCGTCCCGCGAATAGCTGTCGAGGCTTTCACGGCCTATCAGGCTGGCGGCATCACCGCGGACCCTGGGGCGGTCATCTTCGTCCATTGCGGTGCAACATCGGTTGCTGAAAGCTTGCTGTCAACTGGCGTGGAAGTTAGATGACTGCCGTGGCCCCGCTGCAACAGGGGGCGGCAATGGGGGCGCAAATGACAGGAATACTTCCTGAATCGATGGCGGCTGTTGGCTTCGATGTGCCCGGTGGCCCGGAAGTCCTGCGTCTCGAGGTGCTGCCTTTGCCGCAGCCGGGCCAGGGCGAAGTGCTGGTGAAAGTCGCCTATGCGGGGGTTAACCGGCCCGATGTCGCGCAGCGGCTGGGCCATTATCCTCCGCCGGCAGGTGCCTCGCCGATCCCGGGGCTGGAAATTTCCGGCGAAGTGGTAGCGCTGGGCGAGGGCGCGGATGGCGGCTGGCTTGGCCAGCAGGTCTGCGCGCTGGTCGCGGGCGGCGGCTACGGCGAATATTGCGTCGCCGATGCTCGCCACCTCCTGCCGGTCCCGGCCGGATTGCCGCTGGCCGAAGCGGCAGCGCTGCCCGAAACGCTGTTCACCGTCTGGCACAATGTCTTCGAGCGCGGCTGGGCGAGCGAGGGTGAAACCATCCTCGTCCACGGCGGCACCAGCGGCATCGGCACCATGGCGATCACGCTTGGACGGCTGTTCGGCCTGACGGTGATCGTCACCTGCGGCGGAGCGGAGAAATGCGCGAAGGCGCTCGAACTCGGCGCGGCGCATGCGATCGATTACAAGCGCCAGGATTTCGTCGCGGAAGTGGCGCGGATCACGGGGGGCAAAGGAGTCAATCTCGTGCTCGATATGGTCTCGGGCGACTATGTGCCGCGCAACCTCAAATGCCTTGCCGAAGATGGCCGCCATGTCACCATCGCCATTCTCGGCGGGGCCAAGGCGGAATTGAACATGGCGGTCATCATGAGCCGCCGCTTTACGCTCACCGGCTCGACACTGCGCCCGCGCTCGGCCCAGTTCAAGGCGCTGCTGGCGCAGGAGATTGCGCAGAATGTCTGGCCGCTGGTCGAGGCAGGTGAACTGCGCCCGGTGATGGACCGGATATTTCCCCTCGCCGAGGCCGCCGCCGCCCATGCGCGGATGGAAGCGGGGGACCATGTCGGCAAGATTGTGCTGGAGGTGTGAATTTCCCGTTCAAACAGTGATATTCCAGCAAAGGCTCAGATGACGAAGGGATGGATAGATGGAAAACAGGGTCACCCACGAATTCCTGACGCTTGACCAATATCTTGAAGAACGCGGACTGCTGGCGCGCATCTCGATTGCAGCGGAGAAGCGGGCCGTCGCCCGGAAACTAGCAGCAGAAGTTGCTCAATCGAGAGCTTCGCCCGGACGATTAGGAGCGGTTTGATGGAAAGACTGATCCTCCACGAAAACGCCGCCAGCGGCAATTGCTACAAAATCCGGCTTACCGCTGCGCTGCTTGGCCTGCCGCTCGACCGGCGCGAATATGACACCATGAAGGGCGAAACCCGCACGCCGGAATTCCTCGCCAGCATCAACGCCAACGGGCGCATTCCCGTGCTCCAGATTGGGGAGCGCTTCCTTCCGGAGAGCAATGCCGCTTGCTGGTATCTGGCCGAGGGCAGCCGACTGATCCCGGAAGATCGCTTCGAGCAGGCAGACATGCTGCGCTGGATGTTTTTCGAGCAATATAATCACGAGCCCAATGTGGCGACGCTGCGCTTCTGGCTGTTGTTCGTCGGCGAGAGCAAGTTGAGCGCGTTCCAGCGCGGCCAGATCGCGGCCAAGCGCGCAGGCGGCGAGGCGGCGCTGGCGCTGATGGACGAGCATCTGGCGCGGCAGCAATGGCTGGTGGGCGAAGGCGCAACCCTCGCCGACATTGTGCTCTATGCCTATACCCATGTCAGCGAAGGCGGCGGCTTCCGTCTGCGCGACTATCGCCACATCTGCGGCTGGCTTGAGCGGATCGAGGCGCTGCCGGGCTATGTGACGATGGCGTGACTCCCTCCTTGCCGAAATGAAGAAGTTACCCTACATCGCCGGGGATAAGGCCGCTCCGCAAGGGGCGGCCCTTTCATTTCCGCCGGAGAAAACCCGTGACCCAGACCGCACCGCTGATGCCGCATGCGACGGCTTCATGGCTCGTCGATACAACTGCCCTGACCTTCGAGCAGATCGCCGAATTCTGCGGGTTGCACATTCTCGAAGTCCAGGCGATGGCCGACGATCTCGCCGCCAGCAAATATACCGGCCGCGATCCGGTGCGTTCGGGCGAGCTGACCATGGCCGAGATCGAAAAGGGTCAGGCCGATCCGAACTATGCGCTGCAGATGCAGAAGGCCCCGGTCAATGTCAGCCGCACCAAAGGCCCGCGCTATACGCCGGTCTCGAAACGGCAGGACAAGCCCGACGGCATCGCCTGGATTTTGCGCAACCATCCGGAAATCTCCGATGCGCAGATCGGCAAGCTGATCGGCACGACCCGCAATACGATCAATGCGATTCGCGATCGCAGCCACTGGAACATCGCCAATATCCTGGCCAAGGATCCGGTGACGCTTGGCCTTTGCTCGCAGCGCGAACTTGACGCCGTCGTCGCCCGTGTGGCGAAGAAGGCCGGGCTGATCGATCAGGCCGGCGACGACGCGCGGCTGGGCGATGATCGCGTCGCGCTGATCGAAGAACTGCGCGCCGAACGCGACGCGGCGAACAAGGCGGCCGGCGAAGCTGCACAGGAAGCCGAAGCCGCTGCCTGGCTCGAGGCCAAGCGCATTGCCGAGGCCGCCGGTGGGGTCGTCGCAGCCGAGACTGGCCCAGGGGCTGGCCCTGAGGCTACCCCCGAGACCGCCGAAGAGGGTTGATTAACCCGACGCGACTATTGCCCTTCTGAACATGAAGGGACAAGCTCGCGGCATGGATTCAGGCGGATTTTCCGAACCCTGGCGTGGGCACTATGCGCATCCCTGCGCCTGGGATCAGCAATTCCCGCCCCTGGCGATGACCGAGATGTTCGCGGCCAGCGTCGCTGCGAATCCCAATCTTCCGCTGAGCGACTTCTACGGCCGGACCACCAGCTATGCCGAAACCATGGCCGAGGTACGCGCCTTCGCCGCCGGGCTTCAGGCACTGGGCATCACCAAGGGTGACCGGGTCGGGCTGTTTCTGCCCAATGTGCCGGCCTATCTCGCCGCCTATTTCGGGGCGATGCTGGCGGGTGCGACCGTGGTCAACTTCTCGCCGCTCTACACGCCGGAGGAACTCGAGGCTCAGGTGGCCGATTCGGGCGCGCGACTGCTGGTCACCATCGACAGTTCCGCGCTGCTGCCGACGGCGCTCACCGTGCTGCGCGGATCGCCGCTCGAGAAACTGATTGTCGCAAGCCTGGCGGACATGCTGCCCTTCTTGCAGGGCATTGGCCTGCGCCTGCTGCGCCGCCGCCAGCTCACCCCGGTGCCCGCCGCGCCCGATGTCGTGGCCTGGCGGGCGATGCTTTCACGCGAGGCGCCGCGCCCGATTGTCATCGATCCGCTCCACGATCTGGCGCTGTTGCAATATACCGGCGGCACCACCGGCACCCCCAAGGGCGCCATGCTTACCCACCAGAATTTGACCGCCAACGCCCGGCAGATCGAAGCCATCGATCCGCATCGCCGCGAGCGCGACGTCATCGTCGGGGTGCTGCCGTTCTTCCATGTCTTCGCCAATGCCTGCGTGCTCAATCGCACCGTGTTCAATGGCGGTTGCATCGCGATGTTGCCGCGCTTCGATGCCGGGCAATGCCTCAAGACCGTTAGCCGCACCCGCGCCACCTCGATGCCGGGTGTGCCGACCATGTATCAGGCGCTGCTCGATCATCCCGACATCGACAGGACCGATTTCACCTCGCTGCGGATCTGCATTTCGGGCGGCGCGCCGCTGCCGCTGCCGATCAAGCAGCGGTTCGAGGCAGCAACGGGCGCGAAGCTGGTCGAAGGCTATGGGCTGACCGAGACGTCGGGCGTGGTCTCGTCGAATCCCTTCGAGGGCGACGAGCGCCCCGGCAGCATCGGCCACCCGTTCCCGGGCACCCATCTGCGCTTGCTCGACAAGGAGGACCCCGCGCGCGACGCGCCCGCCGGGGAGCCGGGCGAACTGGCGATTCTGGGCCCGCAGGTCATGCAGGGCTACTGGAACCTGCCTGGGGCAGATGCGGAGGTTTTTGCCATGCGCGGCGAAGAACGCTGGCTGCGCACCGGCGATGTCGCGACGATCGACGCCGAGGGCTATGTCCGCATTGTCGACCGGATCAAGGACATGATCGCGGTTGGCGGTTTCAAGGTGTTTCCCAGCCAGGTCGAAGCGGTGTTGCTAAAGCATCCGGCGGTCAGGGAGGCACTGGTGATCGGCGTACCCGACGACTATCGCGGCGAAAGTCCGCGCGCCTTTGTCACCCTGCAACCCGATACAGATGAAACAGGAGCAGCGCTGGCACAGTGGCTCAACCAACGGCTGGGCAAACACGAAAGGGTCGATGCCGTCGTGGTCCGCAGCAGCCTGCCCAAGACAATGGTCGGCAAGCTCGATCGCAAGGCCCTGCGCGCGGAAGTGGCGGCGGGCTAAGCTGGGAATTACGAGGTGGCGCTGGCCAGAGTCAGCAGAGGTTCGCCCGAACCTTCCATGGCCAGCGAGGGCTCAAGCAGATTCGCGCCGCGAACGGCAAAGCGGCCATCGACCTTGGCACCGGGCTCGATTGTCAGCGCATCATAATGCACATCGCCGTGAATCTCGGCGGTTTTCAGAATCACCAGTTCGCCAGCTTCAATCGTCCCGCGAACCATGCCCGCAAGTCTGGCGCTCTGGACTTTCACCGCGCCGATAATTTCGCTGGATTCGCCCTGGATCAGCGAGGCGCAGGCGATATCGCCTTCGATCCGGCCGTCGATATGCAGGTCCGAGGCCGCAGTGACGTCGCCCTTGATCGCCGTATCGGCGCCTAGGATCGAAAAGCCCGGGGCAGCGCTCACGGAACTTCTAGCGGGAAGTCTGGGGGGCTGCGGCTTCTTCGAGAACATGGGGTATCGCCTCCAGGAAGGGCCGCGGATTGACTGGATTGCCATTGATCCGGACTTCGAAATGCAGATGCGGCCCGGTCGAGCGGCCGCTGTTGCCGATTGCGCCGATCGCATCGCCGGGCGAAACCGCTTGGCCGACGCTGGCGCGGAAGGTCGACATGTGGGCATAGCGGGTTAACAGACCGTTGCCGTGGTCGATCTCGATGCAATTGCCATAGCCCTGCCGCACGCCGGCGAAGCTGACCACGCCCCGGGCCGCAGCATAGATTGGCGCGCCATAAGGCCCCTTAAAATCGAGGCCGGCGTGGAAAGCGCCGACGCCAGTAAAGGGATCGGAGCGATAGCCGAAGCCCGAGGACATGAAATCGAGGCTGGCAGGCAGAAAGCGCGGGATGCCGGCCAGCCCCCGCTGGAGCTCGCTCATGCGTTCAAGGCTGAGGCCGAGGCGCTGGAAGCGTGGATCGAACTGGCCGCTCGCCGATGTCGCCAGCGCGATCAGCGGGCCGCCCTGTGCGGCCCTGTCGCTAAGCGTTTGCAGCATCGCATCCGGGTTCAGACCCAATCGGCGAATCGCCTGCGCCGTCCGTGCGGCGCGGCGATCGGCCATCCGGGTCAGTTGCTCGACAAAGGCAAGCTGACGCGCTTCTACCCGCGCCAGTCCGGCGGCCTCGGGCACGGCGGTACTGACCTTGTTGACTGTCCGCGCAGCTTCACGGCGGCTGTCGGATACGGTTTCGCCGGATTGCGTATCGACCGGTAAATCGCCGACATGGGCCTGGACCAGCTTCTCGATGACATCCTGACGCTTGGCGAGATCGGTAGCGACCGAATCAAGGCCCTTGCGATAGGCGCCAACCCGGCTTTCCGCGCTGGCGACCTGGGCTTCGCGGTCAAGCAGTGCGAGCCGCTCGCGGGTCGAAAAATAATGGGTAATGGCCACCGTTGCCATGGTGCCGAGCCAAGCCAGCAACATCAGCGCGCCAATCGCCGCAGCGGCCAGCTGCAGGCGTGAGGAGATTTTGATGAAGCGAACCTGGCCTTGCGATCGCATAAAAAACTCGCGATCCGGAAACCAGATCCGCAGGCGATCTTGCCAACCGCCGACGGCGCTACCTTTCAAAACGACCCCACCTTTTCTATTTTTACGAAGCGCGCAACTAGCAAGATGGGGCATGTCTGGCGAATCGGGGTGAGGTCAACCGCAGGGAATCGCGATGAAGCGCTTGAGTCACGCGATGAACTGTTTGGTGCATCAGGAAAACGTTCATTTAGTAGAGGTCAGTTCGCTCGCTAGGCGATTCGCGCGCAACCGGTGACAAAAGGCTGCGCCGGTGATACCGGGCGGCGATGACCGCATTGAATCTCGCCACTGAAACCCCGGTCGATCTGGTCCGCCGCCTGGCTCAGGCCGGGCGCGCGGCGCAGCGCCATCTGGCCGGATTGTCCGATGACGCCAAGGCCGCAGCGCTGCGGGCCTGCGCCCGGGCACTGCGCAGCGCAGAAACTGAAATTCTCGCCGCCAATGCCCGCGATCTTGCTGCCGGTGAGGCGGGTGGCCTGACCAAGGCGATGCTCGACCGGCTCATGCTCGATCCCGCGCGGCTGGCCGGAATCGCCGATGCAGTCGAACAGGTCGCCGATCTTGCCGATCCGGTCGGCGAAGTGATCGATACCAGCGAGCGGCCCAATGGCCTCAAGCTATCCCGGGTGCGCGTGCCGATCGGGCTGATCGGTATCATTTACGAAAGCCGCCCGAATGTGACTGCGGACGCCGCTGCGCTGTGCTTGCGCTCTGGCAATGCCGTGCTGCTGCGCGGCGGCAGCGAAGCGGCCCATTCCAACCGCGCGATCCATGCCGCGCTGGTCCAGGGGCTAGCCGGGACCGGGGTGCCGGCCGATGCGGTGCAGCTCATGCCGACGCAGGACCGCGCTGCAGTCGGCGCGATGCTCGCTGCTGCCGGGCTGATCGACATGATCATCCCGCGCGGCGGCAAGAGCCTGGTCGCACGCGTCCAGGCCGAGGCGCGGGTGCCGGTGCTCGCCCATCTCGATGGCATCTGTCACACCTATATCCATGCCGCCGCCGATCCGGCGATGGCCAGGGCTA
>JAHFPT010000221.1 GCA_023266625.1 Novosphingobium sp.
TCTCCGTAATGCTGGCGCTCTGGTCCGGGCGGCCGATAGCATTGCAGGAAAAGTTTTCGATCCAGCACACCATCCTTGGCGCAGTGGCACGTCATCGGCCCAAGGTGCTCCAACTGGTGCCCGCGATGATCCGGATGATCTGGGATGCAAATGTTCCGGTCGAAGCGATGTCGAGCCTTATCGCGGTGCGCAGCGGTACTGCGCCGCTAGATCCCGAGCTCCAGGCCGATTTCGAGGAGAAATACGGCATCCCCATCCTGATCGACTATGGCGCGACTGAATTCGGCGGCGTCGCCTGCTGGACTCTTCCCCTTCACCAGCAGTTCGCCAAGGCCAAGCGCGGCAGCGTCGGCCGCGCAGTTGCCGGGGTGAGCATCCGGGTTCGGGATCAGGAGACCGGCGATCTGATCAGCGACGGCCGGATGGGCATCCTGGAAGTCAGCATCGACGGCAAGACCGACGGCTGGGTCGCCACTACCGATCTGGTCTCGCTTGACGAGGACGGCTTCCTCTATATCCGGGGCCGCTCGGATGATGCCATAGTGCGGGGCGGCTTCAAGGTCCTGCCCGACGATGTCGCGCGGGTGCTGCGCCAGCATCCGCTGGTGGCCGATGTCTTCGTGGTCGGTATCGACGACCTGCGGCTGGGCCAGATCCCGGTCGCCGTCATCGAAACCCGCCCCGGCCAGCCCGCACCCGATCCGGCAGAGCTCGAGAAACTGGCGCGGGACAACCTCACGCCATACCAGGTGCCAGCCGCCTTCCGCTTTACCGATTGCCTGCCGCGGACTCCTTCGCTCAAGATCATCCGAGCCGAAGTTCTGGAAATGGCAAAAGGCTGACTCACCGCATCCGCCGGCGCGCTTTTCGTCGGCCAAACATACCAGAGGAGAATACCAATGTCAGAAGCTGCCACCGAAAAGCGGCCCCGCGAGATTGATACTGCGACCATCAGCGATGCGGATATTGAGCGCGAACGCGCCCAGATCGGCGTGCCCCAGTACGAGCATGGCTTGAGTTTCAACCGGGTGGTCTCCGAAGATGCCATCCGCCACTATGCGTTCGGTTTCGTCGCTGACGACAACCCGTTGTGGCACGAGCCCGACTATGGCGCGACGACGCGCTGGCGCGGCCAGATCGCCCCGCCGCTGTTCCTGACCACGGTCGGCATCAACGAGACGCCGAAATATTCGACGCCCGAAGAAAAGGCGCTGTTCAAGGGGCTCTACCGCGGCGTCGGCCGCTACAACGTCGGCACCAACTGGCAGTTGTTCCGGCCGCTGCGGGCCGGCGACGTGATCTATGTCGAAATGTCGGTGGCCAAAGTTGAGGTGAAAGCGAACTCCGCGTTCTCCGGTGCTCGCACCGTGCTCGACGCGATCCGCCACCTCTATGTCGACCGCAATGGCATGCCGGTCGCCGTGCGCTTCGAGAACTTCATCAATGCCGAGCGCGGCGGCTCCAAGAAGGTCAGCAAGCACGCCGATATCAAGCGGCAGGTCTATACGCCTGAGGACATCGCCAAGATCGACGAAGTCTATGCCGCTGAGCAAATCCGCGGTGCCACGCCGCGCCTGTGGGAAGACGTGTCGGTGGGTGACGAGATCGTGCCCGTCGCCAAGGGACCGCTCGGCACGCTCGACATCATCGCCGCCCATCTCGGCTGGGGCCTCGGCTCCACATATGGCGCCGGCCCACTGCGCTACAACTGGAAAACCCGCCAGAAGCTCGGCGCATTCTTCAGCGAGGACCAGTTCGGCGTTCCCCGCTCGATGATCCGGTTGCATTGGGACCAGGACCGCGCCGAGGAGCTGGGCTTGCCCGCGCCATATGATTATGGCCAGATGCGCTCGAACTGGTTGACGCATGCGATCACCAACTGGATGGGAGACGACGCCTGGATCGCCAAGCTCGACACCCTGATCCGCGGTTTCAATTTCCACGGCGACACCACGATCATCACCGGCAAGGTCGTCAACAAGCGCGACGAAAACGGCATCCGCTTGGTCGACCTCGAACTGGTTGGCACCAACCAGCGCGGAGAGGCAACCTGCGACGCCAAGGCCACAATCCGCCTGCCCTCGCGCGAGGCAGGCCCGATCGTGCTCC
Source organism: Novosphingobium sp. (assembly GCA_023266625.1). Classification (GTDB taxonomy): domain Bacteria; phylum Pseudomonadota; class Alphaproteobacteria; order Sphingomonadales; family Sphingomonadaceae; genus Novosphingobium. The sequence goes on from JAHFPT010000221.1 coordinate 2,110, forward strand.
CCCAGCCCGACGAGGAGCTGCGCGAGCGCGGTGCCCGGATGATGGCCGAGGCAGTGGAGCGCAACCGCAACAAGCGCTGAGCGTCTCGCTCCCTTTCGGGAAGTGTGCCGTACGGGATTGACAATCCTTGGACAAGGTACCCAATAGACGGCGATGGCTGGCGCTTGGCCTTCGATCAGATTGTTGTGGCATGAATCTGAGTCTCGTACGCATTCAGCGCTTCGTTGCGGTTGCGGAACACCTTTCGTTCACCCGAGCAGCCACCCTGCTCGGGATCGATCAGCCTTGGCTATCGCGTCAGATCATGCAGCTTGAAGACCAGCTTGGCATCGTTTTGTTCGAGCGCAGTGGGGCGCGAATTGCGCTGACCCCCGAAGGGCAGGAATTCTACGAAGTCGCACTGGAAGTCGAAGTGGCAGCACAGCGCGTGCATGACAAGGCCATGGAAATGACCCGGCGCACCCGTTCAGAACTGACCATATGCGTCGCCTACGCGACTTTTGCGCTCGAAGGACGCCAACGACTGCTGGAAAAATTCGAGGCAATCCGACCCGACGTGAAGATCGACATTTCCGCATCCGAGTGGACCGATGAAGTGATCGAAAAAGTGAAGTCCGGCGAAGCGGATTTCGGCATTGCCTTCGGCCCGATCGAAGACCCGAACGTAGAGGTCTACGATCTGGAGGAACTCCACATGACGATTGCCGTTCCCAAGGAGCACCCGCTTGCCTCCAAGGAATCGTTAGGTATCGCCGATCTCAAGGATATGCCGTTCGCCATAGCAATCAAGGATCCGAAGATGGTCCGGCTTACACTGCGATATTCATGGCTGTTCGATTACGGTGCGGTGCCGGTTCATGTTCCCGAAGGTCGCCGATATGTCTTCGATGTGGCACAACAGAAACGCATATGCGTCCTGTGCTATACGGATGCCGACAGAATACCCGACAATTTCGTGAAACTGCCATTCACCGGCGGTTTGGCGCCCTCCTTCACTCTGGCTCTGGTCCGCGCCAAACGGATCATGTCGCCCTCGGCCGAACGGCTGTGGCGCCTGGCCCACGAAATGACCAAGAAGCCGGGAAGCAAGGCCGCGAAGCAGTCCGTCTAGCGTCAGGACCTATTGCTCGAACATGGTGCCCCATTCGCCTTCAATCTGGACGAAACTGAAAGACACGCTTTCCCGGTCATAGCTGTCGCTGCGCGGCATTTCCGGGGTGCCATTGCGCCGACCCACTTCGCGCATCACATCCTGCGGGTCGTCGCATTCCATTTCGAAGATCGCCACGAAACGATCCGGTTCGCCCGCAGCCCCCGGCAGCGCCTTGAAACGCTTCGCCGAAACCATGCCCGGCACACGCAGCATGTCGGGAAAATGCTGCGTTCGGCACCATTCGCTATATTCCCCGCCGCGTCCCGGCTTGGTAGCCGAGTTGAAGATCATGTAGAATCTGGCCATTTCCCGGATGCCTTCCCGTTTGGCGCCACTCGCGGCGCAATTTTCCCAATACACGAATTCTGCGCTTTGCGGCGTAGCTATGCCGTAAAGCGCGCCTGAAGTTGCTCGCTGCGCCGTATGGTCGTTGACCAGCTGATCATGAACGCTTCTCCCGAGTCACGCCGTGGCTATCGATATAGGCTCCGAATGCCACCTCGATGTCAGCCTCGCACAGCCCGAAGTCGGCCAGTCCATAGGACCGAGCCGGTCCCTTGCCATGATGGTCTGCCTTGAGATGCGCAGCCATTGCGGTTCTTGTGCTCTCCGACATGTCGAGACCGAATCTCGCGTATAGCCGCTCGGCAGTAGCAATCGGATCGGCGATCAGGCTGGCATAGTGAACGTCGACCACCGGCACTTGCGGATGGGCTTCGCGCCATTCATCGAGCCGGCCCAGAATGCCTGCCCAGTTCGCCACCAGCCGCGGCCCGAGCGCCAGCGGATCGACGCTGCTGTTCGACGCGAGACTGTAGAGCTTCATGTAGAGGCTGGCCACCGAAGGGATGACCTTGCCCGGATCGCGGTGATTGAGGAATATCCTTGCATCGGGAAAAGCATTGAGCAGGCCATCCATGTTCATCACGTGCGATGGCGCCTTGAGCAGCCAGCGACCGGTGGCGAGATCGCCCTGGAGGCTCTGCATCATGCCTCTCTGCCAGGCATAGGCATCGGCCCCGGTCTCTACTTGTCCCACGAGAGCCGAAAACTCGGGCGCGTTGTAGAAGGCTCCCAGCGGCATCGCGCAGGCCGCTTCCTGCAAGAACACGCATTCCTCCGGCGCGGCGGCGGCATAGGGGTGGATCGCGGTGACATCGGGCGTGGTGAACCCCTGGAAGGCAAGGATGCGCTCATAGAGGGCGTTGCGTTCGGCTTCGCTCACCGCACCCTGGCCCAGAACGGGAACGGGTATCGCCGCCTGCGCTGCCGTCGCAACACGATTGTCGGGATCGCTGGACAGCAGGCCGTGAAGAAAGGTGGTTCCGGCGCGCGGCATCCCGGTCCCTATCAGCGGTGCCGCAAGCGGTCCGGCATCGCCGATCCAGCGGCGATGATCGACCTGCCGCAGGCGTGAGCAGAGCAGCACGTGAAGCCGCGAGTGCGCGCGCGAACGGCCCAGATCGTGAAGCCGCGCCTCGCCTTCAAGCCCCTGGCACAGTGCGTCGAGACGCGCGCGAAACCGGTCCTCCGCCCAGCGCGGCCCGCCCCAGTCGCCAAGGCCCGTCGCGGCTTCAGCCCGGGCCATCAGGGCTGGCGGCTCGAACGCGGCTGCGCAGGGTTTCAGGGCGGCGGCATAGATCGATTCGAGCGAAGGCATCGCCGGTTCTCTCCCGTTTGATAAATGTCATTGTTGTATGGAAGCTATCAGCTACAGCCAGCGCGTAGACGCTGGAAATTCACATTCGCACATGCCATCTGTTCATGAAATGGTGGAGAGCAAGATGACGGTCGCCGAAATGACGATTGCCGCAACGGAACTGACGCCGCTGATCGGCTCCAGGGTCGATGCCGATATCGATACGCTGCTGAGTGGCAGGCACTCACAGGAAATCCGCGCCCTGCTGAGCGAGAGGGGCGTGCTGGTCTTTCCCGGGATCGCGATGACCGACGAACAGCAGCTCGCCTTTACCGGCACGCTCGGTACCATCGCCGACGAGAACAATGGCACCATCGGGCCTGATGGCAAGCCGCAGTCGATCTACAAGGTCGATGCCGCGCAGGACGACCAGCACGCCATCAGGCGGCTGCGGAACAATTTCCTGTGGCACCTCGATGGATCAATGCACGAAGTGCCGATCCTCGCCTCGATCCTTTCGGCCAAGCGCGTGGCGCCCGTCGGCGGGGAAACCGAATGGGCGAACTGCTGCGCTGCCTTTGCCGCACTTCCCGAAACCGAACAGCAGGAACTGGAAAAGCTGCGCGTGGTCCATGCGAACTGGGCCCTGGCGGGCCGCCAGAACCCCGAGCCAAGCTATGCCGAATTCCAGCAGTCGCGCCGGGGGCCGTCAAAGTCCCAGCCGCTGGTGTGGAAACACGCATCGGGGCGCAAATCGCTGGTCGTTGGCTCCACCGCCGCCTATGTCGAAGGGATGGATCCGCTTGAAAGCCAGGATCTGCTTGTCCGGCTGCGCGACTGGGCAACCCAGTCGCAATTCGTCTATCGTCACGAATGGAAAGTCGGCGACATGGTGATGTGGGACAACACCGCGACACTGCACCGCGCGCTGCCCTATGAACTGAATTGCGGACGCCTGATGCACCGCACCATGCTGAAAGGCGAAGAATCGATCGCCTGAAAGGCCGAGTGGTCAATCGAGAGAGGGATATGATAATGACAGTCACAGAAACGGCATTGGCCATGCAGGATCTGACTCCGTTCATCGGCACGCGGATTGATGCCGATCGCGAAACCCTGCTGAGCGGCAGGCACGGGAAGGAACTGCGCGCGCTGTTGCAGCAACGCGGGGTGCTGATCTTTCCCCAGGTCCACTTCAGCGACGACGAACAAGTCGAATTCACCAAGACGCTTGGCACCCTGGCATTCGATTACAACGGGCAAGCCATGGAAGGTGGCAAGCAACAGGCGATCGGCAAGATCAGTCTCGACGAAGCCGTCAGCCCGACCGCCCGTGCGCTGAAGAACTCGCTGCTGTGGCACCTGGACGGCACCACCAGTGAGACGCCGATCCTGGCCTCGGTGTTGAGAGCCATAAAGCTCGCGCCCGAAGGCGGCGAAACCGAATGGGCCAGCACTTACGCGGCCTATGAGGCGCTGTCTGAGGAGGACAAGGAGGCGATCGACGGGCTACGGGTAGTTCATTCCAATCTCCAGCTTCAGCGCAATATCAATCCGGAACTGAGCTACGAGCAATTCCAGCGCGCGCGCAACACCCCGGCGCGCTCGCAGCCGCTGGTGTGGAAACACCGTGACGGTCGCAAGTCGCTCGTGGTCGGGGCAACGGCGGGCTATGTCGAAGGCCTGGCGCATGACGACAGCCTCGATCTTCTGGTCCGCCTGCGCGACTGGGCGACCCAGCCACAATTCGTCTATCGCCACCACTGGCAACTGGGCGATCTGGCCGTATGGGACAACACCGGCACCCTGCACCGCGCGCTGGCCTATGCGCCCGATAGCGGACGCCTGATGCACCGATCCATGCTGGCAGGCGAAGAACCCCTTGCCTGACCAAACAGACGGTTGAGTAGGCCACGCCTACATCTCGAGAGTAGCCCTAGACCGTCCACTTGGCCGATTCGAAAGCCAGCCAGTCAGCGCGAATAGGAAGGATCGCTGAGATCGCGCTTGCCACGCGCCGCGCTCGCGTTCACCCCGGCCACTGGGTCAATTCGGTGCCAGTCCAGGACCATGACACGCCGGGCGATACGCCATTCCCCGCCGTGCCGCTCCATTCGGTCAATATAGCGTACTGCAGCGGTCAAATCGCGTGTCTCGCCCTGCTCGTCGAGCGGCCAGCGATGAGTGGCAACCGTGTAATGCTCGGCCCAGGCGGCATCACCAGCCACTTCGACAAGCTGGTTTCCGGTATTGTGCGTGGTGGCAATAAAGTTTGCCATCATTGCCGTTGCATGCGCCATATATTCGTCGAGATTCCATACGCCCTCGCCATAGTCCGCAGTCGCATGCGGGTGAAAACAGGCTCGCAAAGCCTCGGCATCGACGCGGTCGGCGGCCCGGCAATAGCGGACCTGCACCTCCTTGATCGCCGCTTCATCAAGCAACTCGTCAATTGTCTTGGCCATATCATCCTCCAGGTTTTACGTTTGCCTTGAAGCGGCGACAGATCATTGCACAGACCGTCCGTAGCGTTCCAGACTCTCAATATTCAGACTGCGCCCCAGACCAGGCCCCCGGACTGCGAGCTGGCCCGCAGCATCCGGTTCAGGCGCCTCGGCGAAGACCGGGTCCCACCAATCGAACACTTCGACAGGCATACTCTGCGGAAGCGCGCCCAGCAGATGTAACGACTCGAAAGCAAACGTGTGCGAGCCAATCTCGCAGCCAAGCGCCTGGAGCGTGCGGGCCGCTTCCAGAAAGCGAAGCGGCCCCCCCAGACACTGGACGTCGAGGATCAGTCGACCGATTCCCACCTTGCGCAGCGCAAGCAGTTCCGAAAGCGAAATGCAGGCTTCGCCGGCCGCAACCAGATTCTTGCAACTCGCCCCGGCAATGGCGTGATAGGGCATCGGATCCTCGATCCACATCGGCTCGCGCGAACCGCCATGCATGAATTGGCTGGTTCGCTCAGAGCTGTACTTGAAATGGGCCTCAACCGCGATCGAGCGCGGCTCGGGAAAGACCTCGCACAGAGCCTCAAAGCGGGCCTCGTCTTCCGTGCCAGGCAGGCCCAGGCGCATTTTCACCTTGCGAAATCCGCGATGGCGAGCGGCT
>JAHFPT010000053.1 GCA_023266625.1 Novosphingobium sp.
TCACGGTGCTGACCGGGCTCGGCATGGGCTATGCGATGAATGCCGGGGCGCTGATCGGGCCGATGGTCGAGCGCTATGGCATCGATCCGCTGACCCAGGCGCGCCGGGTGCTGACTTTCGCGATTGGTGGCACGAAGGTTTTGCCGCCGCCCCGCCAGCCAGCGCCGCCGACGCCCGATCCCAGCTTCAGGCCCGAACCCGCACGTTTCGATGCTGGTTTCCTGGGCTATGAGATGCATTGCCTCAACTGCCACGGCGACCGCGCGATCGGCATCGGCAACGGTCCGGATCTGCGCCGCTCAGCAGTGCCGCAGGACCAGGCCAGCTTTGAGCAAGTGGTGCGTGGCGGAGCGCTGGAGGCGCGTGGCATGCCGAAATATGCCGAATTCAGCGATACCAAGCTGGAGGCTATCCGCTATTATCTGCGGGCAAGATCGGCGGAAATGCGCGGCGATTCCAGAGGCGTGTCCAAGGGAAGCGCGGTCAATTTCTCGACTGTTCGATGATGACTGACCTCGACGGTAAATGTCTCTGCTTCTACCGCTCCGTTCCGGAGTGAGTCGGAAAGGAATATCTGTGAAAGTTGCGATTATCACCGGGGCTGGCAGCGGCATCGGTCTGGCGACGGCCAAGCTGCTGCATGGCGCGGGCAATGCGATTGTCGGGGTCGGGCGCGACAAGGCCAAGCTGGCGGCGCTGGAGGCAGCCATCGGCGATCCGGCGATGGTGGCGACGATTTCCGTCGATCTGACCGCCAAGGATGCGCCGGGCAAGATTGTCGCCCTGGCGCTCGAGCGTTTCGGGCGGATCGACTGCCTCGTCAACAATGCCGGCATCGGCAGCCCCAAGCCGCTCGACGAGACCGACGACGAGACGCTCGACTCATTTCTGGACATCATGCTGGTCGCGCCCTTCCGTCTGTGCCGCGAAGTGATCCCGCACCTTTCGCAAGGGTCGAGCGTGGTCAATATCACCTCGACCTTCGCGCATATCGGCGGGCGGCGCGGCGGGGCCTATTCGGCGGCGAAGGGCGGCCTCAAATCGCTGACCGAACATATGGCCTGCGAATATGGCCCGCGCGGCATCCGCTCGAATTGCGTGGCACCGGGCGTCACCCGCACGGAGATGGTCGCACATCGCTTCGAGGACGAGGCGTTCAAGCGGATCAATGTCGAGACCACCCCCTATCCGCGCCTTGCCGAGCCTGAAGACACTGCGGCGGTCATCGCCTTCCTGTGCTCGCCGGGCGCGGAAATGGTCAACGGTCAGTCGATTGTCGTCGATGGCGGCTGGACCAAGACGAAATATTTGTCACCCCGAGTGACCAACACCACATGGATCGATCCGGAATAGAGGAAAATACAAGATATCTGACCAGGCCCGCTCATGCTGAGCTTGTCGAAGCACCAGGTTGTTACGGTGAGGTTGCGTGAGCACGATGGTCCTTCGACAAGCTCAGGATGAGTGGGAATTGGAAGTAGCGCTTTAGATTTTGCGCATGGCGCACGGAGGGAGACAATGCGATGATCAGAGGCATTCACCACGTCGGCATCAACTGCCGCGACATGGCGCGCATGCAGAAATTCTATGGCGAAGCCTTCGGCTTCAAGCCGGTCGATGAGGAAGGCTTTGCCTGGGCCGACGAGCCGATGATGGACCACATTGTCGATGTGAAAGGCTCGGCGGCCAAGGGCATCATGCTGCGCGCCGGCACCTGCTACCTAGAACTGTTCCAATATAGCGCCCCGCCACCGGAATCGCCCGAACCCCAGCGGCCCCATGATCGCGGCTACACCCATTTTTGCGTCGATGTCACCGAGATGGAGAAGGACATCGTCTTGCTCAAGCAATGCGGCATGACCTTCAACGACCGCGATTTTGTCGATGTCGGCCACGTAAAGACGATTTACGGCTATGATCCCGAGGGCAATGTCATCGAAGTCCAGCAATGCGCCCCGGGCAATGCCTTCGCGCTGGAGAAATTGGCCAAGTAGAGGCCAATCGGTGTGCCTCAACCCGATTGGCGCTAGACCACAGGCCCGGTCGAAGATCGTCGCACCAGACTGCCGAAAAACTCGACCGGCTGGGGCACGGCCGCCTCGCTGGTGATCAGTTCGATGGCAGCGGCGAAGCCCATTTCGCCAAACGGTAGCCGCATACTGGTCAGCTGCGGCCAGATTTGCGATGCGACCGGGCTGTCGCCGAATCCGGCGACTGACAGTTTGAGGGGCACGGAAATTCCCTGCTCATGCGCAGCATGAAGCACGCCGGCTGCCAACTCGTCGCTGGCGGCAAATATCGCCGTCGGTCGCGGGCTGACTTCCAGCAGCAAGTGCCCTGCAGCCTGGCCGGAGGCAAAGCTGCCGTCGCTCTCGGCTACGAGATTGGCCCCACGATCCAGCCCCTGCGTAGCCAGGGCGTCGAGATAGCCAAGCTCGCGCTCGCGCGCAGCGCGGTCAGCTTCCGACCCGGCGACGAAACCGATCCGCTGGTGGCCGAGCGCGATCAGATATTGGGTCATGTCGGCTGCCGCCTGGCGGTCGTTCGAGCACAGCGACAGGGCGGATCCATCCAGAGCGTCAGGGGTAAGGCGAATTGGCCGACAGCCCGCTTCCCGGCACAACTCAGCGATCCCGGCGACAGCCGAAAGCGGCGGCAGCAGGATCACCCCCTTCGGGCGGTGTAACTCCAGAAAGCGGCGCAGATCGTCGAGCAAATAGCCGGAGCCTGCTTCACCTTCGAACAGGCAGAGGGCAAGCCCGGTATCGCGCAGGGCGGATAGCACGCCCTGGTGGGCTTGCGATATGGCCTCGCCGCCGCAAGCGGGTTGGATAAGCGCGATGAGTGCATTGGCCATCTTGCAGCTTGGTAGGGCGAATTGACATCGATTCCAACGCAAGATTGCGCGGGATTCGAAATAGCGGTCTTTGCGGAAAGCGCAGCGGCCTGCCAGCCTCCTCAATCCCGCGCCAGTAGCAGCGCCGCCGCCAGCGGCCCGCCGCCAGAACTCGCGATAGCCACTTTGGGATCGCCCGGAATTTGCCGTGCGCCGCCTTTCTTGCGCAATTGCGTTGCCGCCTCATGCGCGAAACCGAAGCCGTGCAGCCGCCCGGCGCCAAGCTGACCGCCGCCGGTGTTGAGCGGCAGCTCGCCGCCCCGGGCAATGCGGGTGCCGCCCTCGATGAACTGCCCGCCTTCGCCCTTGCCGCAGAAGCCGAGGCCTTCGAGCCAGGTGATCGGCAGGAAGGCGAAGCCGTCGTAGAACTGGACGGTATCGACATCCTTGGGCTTGTAGTCAGTGCGCTTCCACAAATCCGCGCCGGTCTCATAGGCGGCGGGCCATTCGACCTGGTCCCAGCTGAAACGGTCGCATGATCCGGCCATGGCGGCAATACGGATCGGCTCGCATGCGATCTCGTCGAGCGCGTCGCCGGACGAGACGATCACCACCGTCGAGCAATCGGTGAAGCGGTCGCAATCATAGAGGCACAGCGGCGTCGAGATCAGCCGCGCCGACATATATTTGTCGAGAGTCAGCTCCTCCTTGGTGATCGCCCGCGCGTTGGGATTGAGCATGGCGTTTTTAGAGCCGTTGATCGCGATCATCGCCAGTTGTTCGCGGGTCAGGCCATAGCGGTGCATGTGGCGGTTGGCATATTGCGCGGTCCAGCAGGCCGCCGACAGCGCCCAGAACGGCGAGGTCCATTGCGAGCCGCCCGAGACTTCCTTGTGCTGTAAGGGTGCAAATTCCTCGGGCCGCGACATGGCGGCGGCTTCATAGACCGTGCGGAAGCAGATGACGTGGCGGGCAAGCCCTTCCTTCACCGCCATCGCCGCTGCGGCAATCGCGGAGAGCTGGGCGGGCTGTTCCATCGCGCCGAACTGGAACTTAGACTTGATGCCCAGCGCCTCGATCAATTCGTCGGAGCCTATCGGCGAAAAGCCGAGATAGCCGTGCGACTTGCCGGGGAAAGTCGAGACGCCGTCGATCTGCGAAAGTTCCAGCCCCGCTTCGGCGAGCGCGACTTTGACCGCATCGACCGTCAGCCCGAGCGGCGTGCGGGTCAGGCGGACACCGACTTCGGACTGGCCGACGCCGGAGATATAGGCTTCGCGGGTTTTTGCCATGTTCAGTTCGCCTTCTCGAAGAGGGGGTAAAAGATGCCGTCCTGCTCCTCGAAGGTGACGCGCACCTTGTCTTCGAAGTTCACATCCTCGACCGGGCAATTGACGATATTGGTCGTCAGATAAACGCCGGGAACCCCATCGAGCCGCACCCGGGCGATGACGAAGGGCACTTCGAGGCCCGGTGCCCAGGGCTGGTGATTGACCGAGAAGCTGTCGATCGCGCCGGTCCCGGCAACGGCAGTCGCGGCCATGTTCTCCGACTGGCAATGGCGGCACATCACGCGCGGCGGATGCGTGAATTCACCGCAATCGCCGCATTGCATCATCTTGAGCTTGCCCTGTGCGCCGCCGGTCCAGAAGGCGCGGTTGTCGTCGTCGAGCTTGGGCCGGGGCCGGGGTGGGTTCATGTGTTGGTACTCCGAGTGTGAATTCAATTCAGGTGGCAATCATGCACGTCGTTCAGGCCGCAATATCGCTTATCCGGCCAAGCTCTCAAGCGATTCATCGCGCCTGCCCCTTCGCTTCCGCAAGCGTCACGACCTCGATCAGCATATCGGCGACTTTGCGCGGCTCGGTGATCATCAGATCGTGGCCGGTATCGAACACAAAGCGCGGATTGCAGGTTTCAATCCGTTCGATGAGAGTGGGAGTTCGCAGGCTTAGCGTCTTTGCACAATCGATACTGGCGCGAGGTATATTCAGAAGCGCTGCCTCGTCGGCCAATTCCAGTGGTTCGACAAAGCAGGCGAGCGGGTGCGGGGTTAGGTGCTGCATGGCCCATTCCGCATCGACTGGGTCAGTCAGGCCATAAACCACTTCAAGCGTTTCGGGGGTAGGAAACAGCGTGAGGGGCACACCGTCTAACACCTCAACTCCCTGCATGAGCCGTTCCTCGGCACTTGGCATGGTATCGATCAAAGCTTCACCACTGCGGGGGTGTGGGGCATCGAGATAAACCAGTTGGTTAACTTTGCCGCTCAAACGGTCCGCCGCACCGGTTATGACCATCCCGCCATACGAATGTCCAAGCAGGACAGCCTCTTCGATGCCATTATCGTCGAACAACGTAATCATGTCGGCAATGTGGGTGGAGAGATTTGTTTCAGCTGTGCGTTCGGCGGCTCTTTCGGCAAGCCCGGTAAGTGTCGGAGTGATCACGCGGTGTCCGGCGGCCTGCAAGAATGGCGTCAGCCTGCTCCAGCACCAGCCGCCATGGCCGCCGCCGTGGACAAGTACGATTGTGGCCATTGTCTTCCCTTGCGAATAGTTTTCCCCCTTTAGGGGAGGAATTAAGAGTGACTGCGCTGTTATTGTTTCAGCGCTTTCGCTTCCTCGCGCTGCACGACTTCGATCAGCATATCGGCGACTTTGCGCGGCTCGGTGATCATCAGATCGTGGCCGGTATCGATCTCGAAAATATGGTCGCCCTCCAGCGCACGGTGGAGCAGTTCGGGCGGGCGGATCTTCAGCGTCGGTGTGCAATTGATGCTGGTGCGCGGCAGCTTGCGGACCTCGGCCTCGCGGGTAAGCCGCAGCTTCTGGGTGAAACAGGCCCAGGGATGCGGCTTGAGGCGCGGCTTGGCCCAGGCCATGTCAGCCGGGTCGGAAAGGCCATAGGAAGGTATCGCTTGATCTTCCGGCAGTTCGATCAGTTCGATGCCATTGACCACACGCATGTGGCGATAGGCATATTCCATCATGCCCGGCGCGACATCGGCGAGCGATTCATTGTCCTGCGGATGCGAGGCGTCGAGGAAGACCAGATGTCCGACCCGGTCGAGCGCGCGGTCGGCGACGCCGGTGATCACCATGCCGCCGTAGGAGTGGCCAGCCAGATAGACATCGTGCAGGTCTTCGTGGAACAGAAGGCTGACGACATCCTCGATATGGGTTTCGAGATCGATCGAGGGATTGAGCAAATGCGAGCGTTCGCCCAGCCCGGTCAGCGTAGGGCAGTACACTTCATGCCCTTCCGCGCGCAGCACCCGGGCGAGCCGCTGATAGCACCAGCCGCCATGGCCGCCGCCGTGAACGAGTACGAATGTGGCCATGGTTGTTTCTCCCAATAAGCCTCCCCGCCTAGTGTGGTGGATTTGAAATTCGCCACATTAAGCGGCTAGGCACGGAGCGAATTTCAAATCCTTAAACCACACTAGAATCATATAGTTGCTAGTGACCCTTTTGAATCTGAAGTTCGTTCCGAGCTATCGGCATTATGTGACGAACTTCAGATTCGGGTCACTAGCGCATCTTGTAGCGCACCGGCAGATATTTCACCCCGCCGACAAACGTCCCTTCGACATAGCGCGGCGTGCCCGCGAGTTCGATATCCTCGACCCGCGCCAGCAGCTCGCGCAGGAACAGCGAGAGTTCCAGCCGGGCGAGATACTGGCCGAGGCAGACATGCGGGCCGGTGCCGAAAGCGAGCTGGCGGTTGGGGCGGCGGTCGATGCGGAAGACATCGGGATCGTCGAACACCGCGTCGTCGCGATTGGCCGAGGGGTAGCTCAGCAGCAACAGATCGCCTTCCTTGATTGCGGTGCCTTCGAACGTGCAATCCTCGGTAGCGGTCCGGCAGAAGTGGCGCACCGAGGTGGTCCAGCGGATGATTTCCTCGACCGCCGTCGGCATCAGCGCAGGATCGGCGCGCAGCTTCGCCATTTCCCCCGGATTCTCCAGCAGCGCCAGCAGCCCGCCGGTGATCGCATAGCTGGTGGTGTCATGGCCTGCCGTGGCAACGATCAGAAAATAGCCGAAGACATCGGCCTCGGGCAGGAGTTCGCCGCCCACCCTGGCATTGGCGATGATACTGCCGAGATCGCCGCGCGGTTTGGCACGGCGGTCGGCGATCATCGCCTGGAAATACATATACATTTCCATCATCGCGCCCATGCTGCTGCCGCCCTGCGCCTGGAATTCCGGGTCCTGGCTGGTCAGCGTCTGCTGGGTTAGGCGCAGCATCAGTGGCTCGTCCTCGACCGGAATTCCGAGCATGGTCATGATCACCCGCAGGGGATAGGCCAGCGCGACCTGGGCGAAATCGCATTCGCCGCGCCCGTCGGTTACATGGTCGGCCATGCGCCCGACGAATTCCGCAGCCAGGCGTTCGATCTCGCCGCGCAGGCCTTCGAGACCCTTGGGCGTGAAATAGCCCTGGGTGATGTCGCGATAGGCAAGATGATCCGGCCCATCCATCGCCACCAGGTTGCGCATGAATTTCTGCACATCGACACCGCCCGCCGCTGCGCGCGAAGCTTCCATCTGGGCATTGGAGAAGTGGGCCTGACGCGGCGCATTGATGAAGCGCGCGGCATCGCGTTCGATTGCCATGATGTCGGCGTGGCGGGTAATGAGGCGGATGGGATCGTGATCTTCCGCCTGAACCACGGCCAGCGGATCGCTCCGCCGCAGCCGCGCCAGCAGGCCATGCAGCGCTGCCTGGTCGGTAAATGTCTTGGGATCGGCGATGGCTTCGGCGGGCAGGTCGTTTTCGGTCACGCTGCATCCTCGTTGTGGTTGCTCTGGTTGCCAAGCTCGTCAATAAGGCTGGTCGTGATTAATGCAACAGAGGCGATTCATATGAGGATCGATTCTTCCATTTCCGCAGGAGAAATCAGATGAAAGCAGCCGTGTTGCGCACCCCGGGCCAGCCAATGGAAATCGAGGAAATCTCGATCTCCAAGCCGCAGGGCCGCGAGGTGCTGGTGCGGCTTCAGGCGGTTGGCGTCTGCCATTCTGACCTGCATGTCCTCACCGGCGATTTTCCCCAGCCGCTGCCCGCCATCCTCGGGCATGAGGCAGCTGGCATCGTCGAGCAGGTCGGGCCGGATGTGCGTCATGTAAAGGCGGGTGACCGGGTGATCGTCTGCCTGACCTTCCATTGCGGGCACTGCGAACAATGCCTGGGCGGCAATAGCCACCGCTGTTTTCCCGCCGAGGCCAATCGCGCCGACGACGAGCCGCCGCGCTTCTATCGCGGTGAGGAGAGCATCTCCGCCTTCATGAGCATGGGTGCCTTCGCCGAGCAGATGCTGGTGCACGACAGCGGTGTCGTTCCCATCCGCGACGACATGCCGTTCGACCGGGCCTGCCTGATCGGCTGCGGCGTCACCACCGGTTTCGGCGCGGCGACGCGCACGGCGGGGGTGCGGCCTGGCGACACCGTAGCGGTGATCGGTTGCGGCGGGGTTGGCCTGTCGGCAATCAATGGTGCGGCGGTGGCCGGCGCCGCGCGGATCATTGCCATCGACATGGTGCCGTCCAAACTCGAAATGGCGAAGCTGTTCGGCGCGAGTGACGGGATCGACGCCAGCCAGGGCGATGTCGCCAAGCAGGTGAAGGAGCTTACCCAAGGGCGCGGCGTCGACCACGCGATCGAGGCGATCGGCCTCAAGCAGACCATCGAGGACGCCTTCCGCATCCTCGCCAAGGGCGGCATAGCCACCGTGGTCGGTATGGCGCGCCCCGACACAAGGATCGAGCTGCCGGCGCTGGCCTTCCTTCAGGAGCGCAAGATCCAGGGCTCGATGATGGGTGGGGTACGAACGACGGTCGACATTCCGCGCTATGTCGACCTCTACCTCGACGGCAGGCTGCATCTCGACCAGTTGATCTCGCGCCGCCGCCCGCTCGCCGAAATCAACGAGGCGTTCGATGACATGAAAAAGGGCGAACTGGCGCGCTCCGTGCTGATGTTCGACGCGTGAGGATACCCGCGCAATGCTGACCAAAGGCGACGACTACCCGATCCACCAGACGCCGGACCCGATCGCTTACTCGGGCACTGACCGCAATTTCTACGACCGCTATTTCTTCAACGGCTACACCCGCGACGGCGGGGTCTATTTCGCCGCCGCTCTTGGCGTCTATCCGCATCTCAATATCATCGACGCCGGATTCGCGGTGCGCATCGGCGCGCGGCAATACAATCTCCATGCTTCGCGCCACCTGCATATGGAGCGCATGGACACGCAGGTAGGGCCGATCCGCATCGAAGTGGTTGAGCCGCTCGAAAAGCTGCGTGTCGTGGTCGAGGACAATGAGCATGGCATTGCCGCCGATCTCGTCATTGCCGGGCGGCATTTCCCCATCGAGGAGCCGCGCACCACGCGCCGCACTGGCCCGCGCATCATGCAGGACATCACCCGGCTGACCCAGCTCGGCAACTGGTCGGGCTGGATCGAGGCGGGCGGGCAGCGTCTCGAGTTGAAGGCAGCCGATACGCCCGGCACCCGCGACCGCAGCTGGGGCATTCGCCCCATAGGCCTGCGCGATCCACAAGTGCCGGTCGTCGCGCCCGAATTGCAGGTCTGGTGGTATTGGATTCCCGCCCATTTTCCCGACCGGGTGCTGCATTTCTTCGTCAACGAGGATGGCCAGGGCAAGGTGTGGAATCTCGGCTGCGTCATGTTGAAGGACGGCGGCGAGGTCGAGCATTTGCGCGATGCGCGGCTGGAGGTCGAGTTCGAAGAGGGTACCCGCTATCCGGCGCATGGGCTGGTAACCGCGCGCGACGCGGCGGGCGGGGCCTATCGTATCGAGATCGAAGCGGAAGCGCGCTTCTACCTTTCCGGCATCGGCTACATGAACCCCGACTGGGCGCACGGGCTCAACAAGGGGGCGCTGGCTGTCGGCTATGACGAGATCGACAGCAGTGCCGGGATCACCCATGGCTCGCGCTACGAGCATCCTCAGGCCTTCGCCCGGCTGACCATGACCACGCCGGAAGGTGCGGTGCTGGAAGGGCAGGGCTGCTTCGAATCGATTGTTCTTGGCCGTCACGCGCCTTCTGGGCTGACCAGCATGTTCGAGGTGCCATGAGCGATCTGGCCATGAGCGATCTGGCCATGAGTGGCTTCGCGGCGCGGATCGCCGCTTATCTCACCCACCGCATGCCGAAGGCCGAGGGCCTGGCGGTCGACGAGCTGGCGCGCATCTATGGTGGCTCCAGCCAGGAAACCTATCGCCTGCGCGCGCGCTGGCGCGAACATGGCGAGGCGGTTGAAAAGCGCCTGATCCTGCGCCGCGATGCACCCGCCGGGCTGGTCGTTGCTGAGCGCGATCTCGAATTCAACGTCTATCGCGCGCTCGCAGGGCAAGGAGTGCCGATCCCCGAGGCGCATTTTCTCGAGCTCGATCCCGTGTGGCTTGATCGGCCGTTTTTCATCATGGACCTTTGCACGGGAAGGCCCGGCGATCCCTTCGCATCGCCCGATCCCTACGACGGCCATGACGAGGCCATTGCGCGGCAGTTCTGGACGCATCTCGGCACACTCGCCGCTATCGACCACCGCGCGGTGGGGCTTGCCGGTCTGCGCAATGGCGAGGCGGAGGGCGGCTTCTGGTCGCGCGAACTGGGTCGCTGGGAAGGCATCCTCAATGAGGGCGAGGCGGTGATCGAGCCGATCGTGCGCGGGGCAATCCGCTGGCTGCGGGGCAATCCGCCGCCCGAACCCGCCAAGCCGGCAGTGGTCCATGGCGACTACCGCTCGGGCAATTTCCTGTTCACCCCCGACGGGCGGCTCAGCGCGATCCTCGACTGGGAAATGTGCCACATCGGCGATCCGCTGGAAGATGCCGCCTGGGCGATCGACCCGTTCTGGCCGATCACCCGCCACCTGCCGCTGGAGGATGGGCTGTCGGCGTGGGAGGCGGCGAGCGGTCTCAGCGCCGACCGCGAGGCGCTCGACTGGTGGCGGCTGTTTGCTGCGGTGAAGGCCTGCGCGATCTGGACCACGGCGGAGGCGGCGGTCCAATCGGGCGAAAGCCACGAGATGATCGTCGCGCTGTCAGGCATCCGCGCGGGGCACTTTCACCGCAAGCAAATCCTCGCGCTGCTGCGCGAGAGAGGAGCAATCGCATGAGGCTGACCCCATGAGGCTGACGCCATGAGACTAACGATCGAGGCTTCGCTGCGCCGGATCGTCGATCTGCTGCGCGACGAAGTGGGGCCAGAGGTGCAGACGCCTTTCCTCGCCCAGTCGGTGCGGATGGCGGGTGGCTTGCTCACTATCTGCGCCAACTGGGTGGACGATGCCGCCGCAATCCGGGTCGAGGAGAACGCCGCGATCCGGAAGGTTCTGGCCGAGGCGTCGGTATCGCTGGACGGCGACCTGTCGGCACGGCTGCGCGCGGCATCGCTCTCTAGCGATCCCGGTCTCAGGATCAGCCAGCTCGATGCCGAAAACCACCGGCTGCGCATGCTGCTGGTCGAAGCGCATGGCGTGGCCGAGCGCGGCGAAGGCGCTTCCCCGCAAGTGCTGGACGCTGCCATCTGGCGACTGCTTGAGGAGATCGAGCTAAAGCGCGCCCAGCGCGAGCAGGCTCATCCTTATGGCCAATAGCGCGACTTGAGCTCCTTCTTGTAGAGCTTTCCTGTCTCCGCGCGCGGCAGTTGCATCTCGAAGTCGATGGTCCTGGGGCATTTGACGTCGGCGAGCCTCTCGCGGCACCAGCCGATGAGTTGCTGCGCAAATTCCTCTCCGACATCTTCCCAATGAACCGGCTGTATCACGGCCTTCACTTCCTCGCCGAAATCCGCATTGGGAACGCCGAACACGGCAACATCGGCAACCTGCGGATGCGTCACCAGCAGGTTTTCCACTTCCTGCGGATAAATGTTCACCCCGCCCGCAATTATCATGAAATCCTTGCGGTCGGAGAGGAACAGATAGCCTTCCTCATCGACCCGCCCGACGTCGCCCATTGTCGTCCAGTCCGGATGGTGAGGATTTCTCGCCGAGGCGGTCTTTTCCGGGGCATTGTGGTAGGCGAAACCTTGACCGCCGCTGAAAAAGACAGTGCCAATCTCGCCCACCGGGAGTTCGTTCCCCTCGTCGTCGCAGATATGAATCTTGCCGGTAATCACCCGGCCGACCGTGCCCGGGCGCTTCAGCCATTCCTCGCTGCTGACCTTGACGAAGCCGCTGCCCTCGGTGCCCGAGTAATATTCCTCGATCACCGGCCCCAGCCATTCGATCATCGCCTGCTTGACCGGAACCGGGCAGGGTGCTGCCGCGTGGATCATCGCTTTGAGCGAGGAGAGATCGAAGGATTTGCGGACGTCTTCAGGCAGTTTGAGCAGGCGAACGAACATGGTCGGGACGACTTGGGTCAGCGTCACTCTGTGCCGCTCGATCAGGGCGAGATAGGCTTCGGGATCGAACTTCTCCATTACCACGACCGTGCCGCCGAGAGATTGCACTGCCGTGGTGAAGCCCATCGGCGCGGAATGGTAGAGCGGGGCGGGGGAGAGGTAGATAGTGCCTTCGCCGAATGGGTAGAGATTGCCGAACAGTTGCGCGCCGCCCAGCAGCACGATCGGATCGCTGCCGGGGATAGGCGTTGCCATGCGGATACCCTTGGGTCGGCCTGTGGTGCCGGAGGAATAGGCCATGCGGGCACCATTGGCTTCGTCGGCGATGGGCGTTTCCGGCTGGGCAGCGCAGAGCTCACCCCAGCCGGACAAGCCGGTGATCTCGCCGATGGCGAGGATGTGCTCGAGCCCCGGCATGCTGGTGCGCGCTTTCGCCAGCTCCAGCGCGGTGTCGGTCAAATAGTCCGAGATCAGCAGCGCCTTTGCCCCGCTGTCCAGGGCGATATAGGCGATCTCGTCCGGCTTGAGCCGGGTCGATACCGGCACCAGCGTCAGGCCGGATCGCTGGGTAGCCCAGAAGATATCGAAATATTCGGGCCGATTGTCGCAGACCATTGCCACCGTGTCGCCGATGCCGAGGCCCAGCGCGCGCAGGGCATGCGCGCCGCGATTGGCGCGCGCTTCGAGCTGGGCATAGGTGACGGTCTCGCCGCTTCCGGCCATCACCAGAGCGAGGGTGTCCGGCTGGTTCTGGGCATGAATGCGAGGATGCATCTTGGCGCTCTTCCCGGGGCTGGTGCCTGTCTGGCCTCTGGAGTTGGCGATATGGCAGGCCGGGGCATATTGCAACGGGTGCGTTGCAATCGGGCATTGGGGTTAGTCCTTAGAGCATGATGCGATTAGAAAGAATCGCATCATGCTCTGCGCGTCTTTGTTGCCGCACGATTTATTGCGATTAACCGGTGCCCACTTAATCGCATCGTGCTCTAGCCGCAGCGCCATAGCGCCGCGCCAGCACGGCGCAGACGATCAGCTGGATCTGGTGGAAGATCATCAGCGGCAATATGATCGCGCCGATCTGCGCCGCCGGGAACAATACGCCGGCCATTGGCACGCCTGAGGCGAGGCTCTTCTTCGAACCGCAAAATTGCAGGACGATGCTATCTTCACGGTTGAAGCCGAGCCAGCGGCCGAGCGCGTGGCTAAGCAACAGGACCACGCCAAGCAAGGCTGCGGATAGTGCTGTGATCATCCCCAGATCGGCGGGCGAGACTCGGCTCCACAGCCCTTCGGTCACCGCTGCGGCGAAGGCAGTATAGACCACCAGCAGGATCGAACCGCGATCGACCAGGCCGAGCAGGCGCTTGCGCCGCGTCACCCAGCCGCCGATCAGCGGACGCAGCAGATGGCCGGCGAGGAAGGGCAACAGCAGTTGCACGCCGATGCGCTCGGCCGATTCGTGCGAAAACCCGCCCGATTTGCCGGTAATCAGCAGCGCGGCGAGCAGCGGTGTCAGGAAGATGCCTGTGAGATTGGAGAACGAGGCGCTGCACACCGCGGCGGCGACATTGCCGCGCGCCATGGCGGTGAAGGCGATCGAGCTCTGCACGGTCGAGGGCAGCAGGGTCAGGAACAGCATGCCGGTGCCCAGCGCCGGATCGATCCCCGGCAGCGCCCGGATCGATATTCCGAGCAGCGGGAATGCGAGGAAGGTCATCGCCGCGACGGCGATATGCAGCCGCCAGTTCAGCGCGCCCTCGACAATCGCCTCACGCGACAGCCGCGCGCCATGCAGGAAGAACAGGATGAAAATTCCCGCTGCTGTCGCCCAACCTGCAAGGGTCGACCATTGGCCTTGCGCCGGAAGCAACGTCGCCAGCGCCATCGCCGCCAGCAGCGCCAGCACATAGGGATCGATATTGAGGCGCGCCAGCAGCTTGCTCATGCAGGGCCGTCTGCCGGGTGTCGGGTTTGGGCGCAAGTGGGGGGAACTAGCCCGCCTTTACCCT
This sequence comes from Novosphingobium sp., assembly GCA_023266625.1. Lineage (GTDB taxonomy): Bacteria > Pseudomonadota > Alphaproteobacteria > Sphingomonadales > Sphingomonadaceae > Novosphingobium. The sequence goes on from JAHFPT010000053.1 coordinate 14,233, forward strand.
ACCTCCTCCAGCGCAGCGGCTGGATCGAACGCAATCGGCAAGCCGCGCAGACCCGATACTCCGAAAAACGGACGCCAGCTGGATGGCCCCGTCCGCCTTGGGTTGCGCATGCGCTGGGCGATCTGATGCAGCCCTTCCTCGATTTGCGCACGGGCGATGAACTGGCCGAGGCAGATATGCACCCCCTGGCCGAAGGCGATGTGTTTCTTCGCCTGTTCGCGATCGGGATCGAAGCTGTCGGGATCGGCAATCGCAGTGGGATCGCGCCCGGCGACATTGACCGTGAAGAACAGCAGGCTGCCTTCGGGGATCAGCACATCGCGGTAGACGATATCCTTGGTCACGGTGCGGGCGATGGTCGAGGTGGTGAGGAAGCGGAAGCTCTCCTCGATCACCTTGCGGCAATAATCGAGGCTTGTCGCGCAGCGCTGGTAAAGCGCGGGCTGCCGGATCAGCGAGTCCATTGCCAGGGTCAGCGCATTCTTCGAGGTGTCGTATCCGGCAACGAACAGGAAGATCAGCACATCGTAAAGCTCGCGCTCGCTCAGCCCGCCATCGTCGAGCGTGCTGACCAGAATTTCGAGCAGATCCTCTTCGCCCGCCGGTTTGCGCGCCTTGAGCCGCTGCGCCACCAAATCCTGCACGAAGGCATCGAGCACGTCCATCGCCTTGACCAGCTGGGGCAGGATTTCGCGGTCCATGCTCATCGACATGCCGAAGGCTTCCAATGAGGATTTGATCGCGGGGATGACAGTGGGCGACGCTCCGATCAGGCTGCACATCACGCTGATCGGGAAATAGGAGGCGAATTCCTCGAAATCGAAGGCGCCTTTGGGCACCCATTCGTCGAGCTGCTTGGCGATCACTTCGCGCATCAGCGGGCGGTGCTTCTTGGCCTGCTGCGGGGTGAAGGCCGGGGCGAGGACGCGGCGCATGCGGGCGTGGGTCTCGCCGGTGCTGCCCAGCATGCTTTCCTGCTGGAACCGCCCCCAGCTGGTGTCGCGTGCGCCCATGATGTCGACAACGTCGGTATAGGCACCGATCAGCGAATGATCGAGATAGAGCAGATCTTTGATTGCGTCATACTGATGCACAACATGGCCGAAGGCACAGGTTGCCAGCCAGGGGTGCTGCGCGCGCGCGGCAGCGAAATGGGGTAGGGGGTCTTCGGCAAAGCCCTGGTCTTCCATGGCGAGATGGGGGAGCTTGAGTTCGTCGAGCCTCTGCATGTCAGTCTGCCTCTCCTGAAAGCCAGGCCGCGATTATGCGCTATCCGTAGCGGCTCTGCAACATCCGCCAGCTTGCCCGCAGCCCCAGCGCATCGCCGCCCTTGGGCCTTCCGGGCTTGGCGGCGGGTCGCCAGGCGAAGGTGTCGAAATGCGCCCAGTCCATGCCTTCTGGCACGAATTTGTCGAGGAACAGCGCCGCGACCGAGGCGCCGGCGAAGCCATTGGTGTGCGAATTATTGATGTCGGCGATGTCGGACTTGAGATATTCGCGGTAGCCGTCCCACAGCGGCAACCGCCAGCAGGGGTCGTCGGTTTCGGTCCCAGCGGCAAGCAGCGCAACGGCAGTCTCGTCGCGGCGGGCGAAGAGGGCGGGGAGATCGGGACCGAGGGCGGAGCGTGCAGCACCCGTCAGCGTGGCGAAGTCGAGGATCAGGTCTGGGCCAATACCAGCAGCGCCTTCCCCGGCGCGGGTAAGCGCATCGCCCAGCACCAACCGCCCTTCGGCATCGGTATTGCCGATCTCGACATTGATCCCCGCGCGCGAACGCAGCACGTCGCCGGGGCGAAATGCATTGCCTGCCACCGAATTTTCCACTGCCGGGACAAGCAGATGCAGCCGGACTTTGAGCCCGCTTGCCATAATCAGTTTCGCCAGCGCCAAAGCATGCGCGCCGCCGCCCATATCCTTCTTCATCAGCAACATGCCGGAACTCGGCTTGATATCCAGCCCGCCCGAATCGAAGCACACGCCCTTGCCAATGATTGCGATGCGCGGGTGTTTTGCATTGCCCCATTCGAGCTCGATCATCCGCGGGGCGTGCCCGCGCGCCGCTGCCCTGCCGACCATATGCACCATCGGAAATTCGCGCTCCAGCGCATCGCCGCGCGTCACCCGCAGCTGCGCTGAGTGCGCCTTGGCCAGGCCCTCCGCCGCCGCCTCGAGCTCGGCAGGCCCCATGTCCTCGGCGGGCGTATTGACCAGATCGCGCACCCATGCGGTCGCCGCGGCTTCGGCGAGAGCGGGGGCAATGGCTTTGACCTCCCCGGTCAGCAGAATGCGCGGACCCTGCGTCTCGGGTTCGGAGCGATAGCGTTCGAAGCGGTACTGGCCAGTGGCCCAACCGAGCAACGCGGGTCCGGTTTCGCCCCCGACCCGGCGATAGGTTCCCGCCGGGAGCACTTCGGCGAGCTTTGCCAGGCACCAGCTGGACAGCTTTTCGGGATTGGCGACGCCGCTGACGACAAACCAGGCATTTTTCGCATCGGCACCATCCGGGACGATGGCATAGTCGTAGCCGCCGCCTTCGAACTTCTGCGCCGCCAGCGCCGCCCGCTGTGGGGCGCTGAGAGTCTTGAGCCATTCCGGCAACCCGGCCTTGTTCACCAGATGGATGGCGAAGGCGTCCTGGCCCTTGTCGGGCTGGATCAATGCGTTTCGGTCAGTCATATTGCACAGAACCTAGCCGCCGCAGTGCCAAAAGTGCGAGCGGAAAAACACTGAGGCTCGCAATTTCCCGCACGGCTCGCTAGATGCGTCGGCATGACCAACTATCAAACAGTCGCTCCCGACGAGACCCAGCTGCGCGACGGCACGATAAAGCTGCACGGGCCGGAGGCATTCGCAGGCATGCGCCGCGCCGGGCGGCTGGCGGCGGAGAACCTCGATGCGTTGGCGGGGCGGGTAGTGCCCGGGGTAACGACGCAGGCGCTCGACGATTTCGTGCGCGAGTTCACGCTGGACAATGGCGCCGTGCCCGCAACGCTCGGCTATCGCGGCTATGCCCATAGCTGCTGCATCTCGATCAACCATGTCGTTTGCCACGGGATTCCCTCGGAAAGGACGCTGAAGGACGGCGATATCGTCAACATCGATGTCACCCCTCTGCTGGACGGTTGGCATGGCGATTCGAGCCGGATGTTTCTGGTCGGCGATGTGCCATTGAAAGCGCGGCGGCTGGTCGATGTCACCTATGAGTGCCTGATGCTGGGTGTCGGGCAGGCGAAACCCGGTGCGCGGCTGGGCGATATCGGCGCGGCGATTCAGCGCCATGCCGAGGCCAATCGATACGGCGTGGTGCGCGAGTTTTGCGGGCACGGCGTCGGGCGGCTGTTCCACGATGCGCCCGAGGTGGTTCATGCGGCAAAGGCCGGCACCGGACCGGAGATGGTGCCCGGCATGTTCTTCACCATCGAGCCGATGATCAATCTCGGCAAGTCGCCGGTGAAGCTGCTTGAGGATGGCTGGACGGCGGTGACCCGCGATCGCTCGCTGTCGGCGCAGTTCGAACATACGGTGGGGATCACCGAGGATGGCTGCGAGGTGTTTACGCTGAGCCCCAAGGGGCTGGACAAGCCGCCTTATTGAGTGGGGGTTTGGGGCTGGCGCTGTGCATATGCTTCGACAAGCTCAGCATGAGCGGAGTTGGGGAAACATACAAAAGACCCGCTCAACCTGAGCTTGTCGAAGGCCCAGCCGCCGCCTTACCCCCTCGCCGCCTTGATTGCCGCCCCCGCCGCAAACGGCGCCATCGCCAGCAGCACCAGGCTGACCGCCGCCGTCAGGGCAGTCCCGCTTGTCCCCCCGGTTGCAAGGCTGCCTGCGCCGAATACCAGCAATGGCACCGCCAGCGGGATCACCAGCAGTCCGGCCAGCGCCGCCCCTCCGCGCAAACCGGCGGTCACTGCCGCGACGATGATTCCAAGCGCCGCCAGCCCCGGCGTGCCGGCTAACAAGCCAAGCTCAACCATGCTTAAGGTTTGACTATCTAGCCCCAATAGCGCCGCTGCGGGCAGCGCTGCCAGCATCAGCGGCGGACCGAAGCTCAGCCAGTGGGCGAGCACGCGGATGGCCACGATCCATTCCTCGGCAATGCCGCGCAGCGCCCATTGGTCGAAGAAGCCCAGCTCGATATCGGGCTCGATCAGCCGGTCGAGCGGCAGGATCGCCGCGAGCAGCGCCGCCACCCAGATCACCCCGCCACCGGTGCGGGCGAGCAGCTTGGGGTCCGGCCCGACGGCGAAGGGAAACAGCATGGCGACGGCCAGGAAGAACAGTAGTGGCAGCATCGTGCCCCCGCGTCTGCTGCCAAACAACAGCAGGCCGAGGTCGCGGCGCAAGAGCTGGAACAGCGCGGCGGTCACGGGGTGTAATCCGCCAGCGCAATTTGTCCCATGCCAGGCACCGCGAAGGGCTGGTGCGAGGCGATCAGGCAGATGCCGCCTGCCCGGCAGTGTTCACTCGCTAGTGTCTCGACCAGCTTCACTGCATCGCGATCCAGCCCGTTGAGCGGCTCGTCGAGCAGCCAGACGCCCGCGCCCTGGCCGATTAGCCGGGCGAGGGCGGCGCGCTTTTTCTGGCCGGTCGAAAGATAGCGCACCGGCACATCGAGCAGATTTGCGAGGCCAAGCCGTTCGGTGGAATTGTCCGCCAGTCCGTCGAGCCGCTGCCAGAAGGCGAGGGCTTTGCCGAGCGGTTGCTGCGGATCGAGCGCCGGGCGTTCGTCGATCAGGCCGATAGTGCCCGCGACGTCCAGCGACCCGGCGAAGGGCGGCAGCAGCCCGGCGAGGATGCGGATCAGGCTGGATTTGCCGATGCCATTGGCCCCGGTGATTTGCAGCGCCTCACCCGATTGCAGCCTCAGCGACAGTCCGTGAAACAGCACGCGGCCGCCCCGGCGGCAGGCCAGATCGGTGGCAGTGAGGCTGCACTCTTGCATGGGCGCAGGCGATAGTGGATGTCATAGCTGCTGCCAAGCAGCGCGCCGCAAGGAGGACAAAATGCCCATCTCCAAACTCACCGATGCCCAGCGCGATGCGGCCACGCCGGAATTGCCCGATTGGACGCTGCGCGACGATAGCCTCGCGATCACCCGCCGTTTCACCTTTACCGATTTCAGCGAAGCCTTCGCCTTCATGACCCGCGTGGCGCTGCTGGCCGAGAAGGCGGATCACCACCCGGAGTGGTCGAATGTCTGGAACCGGGTGGACATCACCCTGACCACGCATGATGCAGGCGGGCTGAGCGAGCGGGATGTGAAGATGGCGCGGGCTATTGATACCATATCCTAAACCAACCCTAACCCGTTCGTCCCGAGCGAAGTCGAGGGATTTGTTCGAGCGCAGCCGAGAATAGAACCGGCAGAGCCTCGGCTTCGCTCGGCTGATTGTCCCTCGACTTCGCTCGGGACGAACGGGGAGAGGGAAGTGGGGGGTCAAAGCGCCGGATTGTTATAACAATGCCAGGTGAAAATCGCCGCAGCACCGCGATGCGGCCGCCAGCCTTCTGCCAGTTCGCGGGTCAGCTTCTCGCCCGGGCGTTCCTCCAGCCCCAGCAGCTTGTGCAAGCCAGCCTGCACTGCCAGATCGCCCGCGGGCCAGATGTCGGGCCGCCCTTCCGCGAACAGCAAATAAATTTCCGCCGACCACCGCCCGATGCCCTTGATCCGGGTGAGGGTGGCGATGGCCGCTTCGTCATCGGCGGGGAGCGCGTCGAAATCGAGCGCGCCCTCAACTACCAGCTCGCACAGGCTGCGCAGATAGCCCTGCTTCTGGCGCGAGAGGCCGCAGGCGCGCAGTTCGTCGAAGCTTGCGGCCAGCAGGTGCTCGATTGGCTGCCCCTCTCCGAGCAGTTCCTCCAGCTTGCGCCACATGGAATTCGCCGCTGAAACACTGACTTGCTGGCCGACAATCGTGCGCATTAAGGTGACATAGCCCGGATCCCTTTTTCGCGGCTCGGGATAGCCTGTGATCTCCAGTGCCCGCGCAATCGCCGGTTCGCGCAGCGCAATTGCGTCCAGCCCGTCGCGGAGTGCTTCGGCATTCAGTCCCATTCCAGCTACACCTTGCAAATCGCCAAGCTTGCCAGTAGCAGCCCCGGCAAAGCCCGAACAGGGCGGGCTATCAGAGGAATTACCACCCATGCCGCAGATCACAGTTATCAACCAGTCGGGCGAAGAATCGAGCGTCGCTGCCACTGTCGGCCGCACGCTGATGGAAACCATTCGCGACAGCGGCTTCGACGAGCTGCTGGCGCTGTGCGGCGGCTGCTGCAGTTGCGCCACCTGCCATGTCCACATCGATCCCGCCTTCATGGACAAGATGCCGAAGGTTAGCGAAGACGAGAACGATCTGCTCGACAGCTCGGACCATCGCAATGAGTTTTCGCGGCTGTCCTGCCAGATTCCGATCAGCGATGCGTTCGAAGGCCTCAAGGTCACGATTGCCCAAGAGGATTGATCCTCTGAGGGGAGCGGCCTAGGTCATAGCGCTATGTCCGCACCCGCAGCACAAGCCAGCCCACTCGATCTGATCGGCAACACGCCGCTCGTCTTCCTCAAGGGGGCAAGCGAGGCGGCGGGCTGCGAAATCTGGGGAAAGTGCGAATTCGCCAATCCCGGTGCCTCGGTCAAGGACCGCGCGGCGCTGTGGATTGTGCGCGATGCCGAGGCGTCGGGTGCGCTTCTGCCCGGTGGCACGATTGTCGAAGGCACAGCGGGTAATACCGGGATCGGCCTGGCGCTGGTCGCCAATGCGCTGGGCTACAAGACGATCATCGTCATGCCCGAGACCCAGTCGCGCGAGAAAATGGATACGCTGCGCGCGCTGCGCGCCGAGCTGATGCTGGTTCCGGCCGCGCCTTTTTCCAATCCGGGGCACTTTGTCCACACCTCGCGGCGGCTGGCGGAAGAGACCCCAGGGGCGATCTGGGCCAACCAGTTCGACAACATCGCCAACCGCAAGGCGCATATCGAATCGACCGCGCCCGAAATCTGGGAGCAGATGGAACACCGCATTGACGGGTTCACCTGTTCGGCGGGGACCGGCGGGACCATCGCCGGGGTCGGGCTGGGGCTCAAGGCGTTCGACGAGAATGTCACCATCGCGCTCAGCGACCCGCACGGCGCAGCGCTGTATAACTACTATGCGCATGGCGAGCTCAAGGCCGAAGGCACATCCTGGGCCGAGGGTATCGGCCAGGGCCGCATCACCGCCAATCTCGAAGGCGCACCGATCGATACGCAGTTTCGTATTTCCGACGCTAAGGGGATCGAGTGGGTTGCCCAGCTGCTGGCCGAGGAAGGCCTGTGCCTCGGCCTTTCCTCAGGCATCAATGTCGCCGGGGCGGTGGCACTGGGCAAGCAGCTGGTCGCAGAGGGCCGCAAGAGTGCACGGGTAGTGACGATCCTGTGCGACACCGGCTTTCGCTATCTCTCCTCGCTCTATAATCCCGTCTGGCTGCGCGAAAAAGGCCTGCCGGTCTTCCCATGGCTTGAGGGATAGGCTAGACGGGTCGTAATGGCTCAAACAATCCAGCCAAGCATGGTGCTAACGGTCGCCGCACCCCAACATTACGTGCCCCCGACAAGTAGGGAGATGCGCGCGCAGGCGGTGCATCGCCTGCAGATCGGCATTGCCGGGCTGGCCGGAATGTTGCTGCTGGTCGGACTCGCCAATATCATCATGAACCGTGCGCAGCTTTCGGAAGCAGGGCTGGGCGCACAGCCTGTCGTGCAGAAGAGCTCTGCTGCAGGCGATCCGCTGGCCGATATCGGTGTCGCGCCCGCCGCAGTTTCCAGTGGTACTGAAGCGGCCAAGAAGGCCGGGCGTTAGAGACGGGGCGTTCCAGCTTGCGTCTCTGGCGCTTGTGTTCGTCGCAGCGCTGGTGCTGAGCGGCTGCGCCGGGGACACTGTCCGCTCTGCCGCGCTCGAAAATGTCCTTGCCGAGATCAAACGGTAGCATGTTCGCATCGGGGAATTCGCGGGAAACCACCTGTGATTTGCCGCCCGGCAGCGGGGATTATGCGGGAATTCTGATCCTAAATCGCGCGAGTCGCGGCAAAGGCTTGATTTGCGTGAAGAACATAGGTAAAACATGAGTGGCAAGAGGCTAAAATAAGATACTGATATAAATCCATAAATAACTTTTCCCCAGTAATCCCGTCTTTTTCCCTAGATTCCCCGGTTTTCCAGGGTTATTCAGATTTCCTATCGGAATGACCGAAACCACGCGTCCTGCAACCGGGGCGGCTCCCCTCGCGCATCTGCGCTTCGGGAGGCGGGATCGTTCGTGCCGGGGGCAAGGGTTCGGGGAAGGACGAAATGGACGCGCTGCGGCCGACGGTATTCAGGGGGCAGGGTTTTTCGCTGAGAGGCGACAAGAACCGCTTCGTCCTGCCCGCAGCCTTCCGCCAGGCCGTGCGCGAAGCAAGCTATAACAACAAGACAATCTGCCTCACCAAGCACGACCGCTTCAAATGCCTCACCGCCTTCGGCCTCGCCCGCGTCGATGGCTTCCGCAGCAGGCTCGAGCGCGAGCAGGACGTTCACGGCAAGGATTTCGACTGGGACATGATGGCCCAGCAGCTCTATGGCTGCGACGAGGCCCCGTTCGACGACAGCGGCCGCTTCGTCATCCCCGACCATTTGATCCGCCTCGCCGGGATTAACGAGCAGCTCTATTTCCGCGGCGCCGGCGATTTCATCTTCATCTGGGCACCCGAGGAACTGGCCGGGGCGGGCGAGGGCTGGGAAAGCGCCCAGGCGGCCTGCGCTGATTTCGTTGCGGGCGCGGGCAAGAAGGGCGGCAAGGGATGAGCCCCCCTGCTTACGCGAGCCCGCATATTCCGGTGCTGCTCGACGAAGCAATCGCCGCGCTGGCGGTGCAGCCCGGCGATGTCGTGATCGACGCCACTTTCGGCGCTGGCGGCTATACCCGCCGCCTGCTCGATGCGGGCGCAACGGTCCATGCTTTCGACCGCGACCCCGATGCCGTCGCCGCCGGACAAGAGTGGTCGGAGACCTGCTCGGAGACTGGGGCCGAGCCACCGCGCCTTGTGCTGCATCCCCGGCGGTTCTCGGAAATGGTCGAGGCCATGGGGGAAGCAGGGATTGCGCGGGTCGATGGCATCGTCATGGACATCGGCGTATCCTCGATGCAGCTCGACCAGCCTGCGCGCGGCTTCGCCTTCGCTGCCGACGGACCGCTCGATATGCGGATGAGCCGCGAAGGGCCGAGCGCTGCCGATTTCGTCAACACTGCCGCCGAAGGCGATATTGCCGACGTGCTCTATCGCTATGGCGAGGAGCGCCAGTCGCGCCGGGTTGCCCGCGCGATTGTTGCGGCGCGCCCGCTCGGCACCACCGGCGAGCTGGCGCGGACAGTGCGCAAGGCGCTTGGATACCGCCCCAATGCAGGAGGGAGGGGCGCGCCCAAGGACCCGGCGACGCGCAGCTTCCAGGCAATCCGGATCCATGTGAACGGCGAGCTCGACGAGCTTGAAGCCGGGCTCATCGCCGCCGAACGCCTGCTTGGCAGCGGCGGCAGACTGTCCGTCGTCAGCTTCCACAGCCTCGAAGACCGCATCGTCAAGCAGTTCCTGCGCGAGGCCAGCGGCGCGCGCGCCGCCGCTTCACGCCACATGCCGCAGGCCGCTCCTTCAGCACCTGCAACCTTCGCCCTGGCAGGCAAGGCCATCCGCCCGGGCGAGGTCGAAATTGCCCGCAACCCCCGCGCCCGCTCGGCCGTGCTGCGCGCCGCCATTCGCACCGATTCTCCACCCCGCAACTTGAGGAGCGCCGCATGAATTTTACCCGTGACCGCGTCCGGTCGATTGGCTGGGCCTTTGTGCTGACGGTGTGTTTCGCGCTGACTATGGCGCTGATGGTCCGGGTCAATGCGGTCAAGAGCCAGGTGCGGCTGGCCGAACGTCAGGTCGTTGCCCTCAAGCGTGAGAAGATTTTCCTCGAAACCGAGTTCGAAACCCGCGCCAACCAGCAGCAGCTGCGCGCGCTCAACGATATCGAATTCGGCTATGCGGCGCCGACCGCCGGACAATATCTTGCTGGCGAGCGCCAGCTTGCTGCTTTCGGCAAGCCCGCCGCGCCCGATGCACCCGCGCCGATCCGCGTCGCCAGCGCGCTGGCCGAAGACTCCGCGCCATTTCCCGCCATGGTCTCGCCGTTGACCGGCAGGGCGATGGCCGCAGAAGCGAGGGGGGCCGCAGAAGCGAGGGGGGCCGCAGAAGCGAGGGGGGCCGCAGAGGCGAGGGGCAGAGTTCCGGTCAAGCCGATCGATGCCGCCGGTCTCGGCAAGCGCCTGTCGCAAATCCAGTCGCGGGAGATTGCCCGCGAATGAACGCCGTCAGCGTCACCGCCACCATCGCGCCGGGCCGCCGCCAGCTGGTCAATGTCCGCCGTCAGCTGTTGCTGACGGCGAAATGGCGCGTGTTGTGGCTGCTGGTGCTGTTCGCGGCGATCGCGGCTTGCGCGCTGCTTCGCATTCTCCTGCTCGGCGTGCTTCAGCCAGCTTCGTCCAGCCAGTCGATGGCCGATGCCCTGCTACCGGCGCGCGGCGACATCGTCGATCGCAACGGTATTCCGCTGGCCCGCGCCTTCCCCGCCTATTCCTTGTGGTTCAACCCCAAGGCGATGGGCGATGGCGGGCCGGCCCTGGTTAAATCTCCGGCTGAAGTTGCCGCCGCCCTGGTGCGCATATTTCCCGGCGAGGACCCTGCCAGGCTCGCCGCCAGGCTGGCATCGGGCGAAGCAGGCTATCTCAAGCGCCGCATCCTGCCGGAGGAGGCCAACCGGGTCCATGCGCTGGGCGAACCGGCGCTCGAATCGCCGTTCGAGACCGAGCGGCTCTATCCGCAGGGTTCGATGGCAGCGCATGTGCTCGGCTTCGTCGCTGCCGACGGTCATGGCCGAGTCGGCATGGAGCAGGTTTACGACCAGCGGCTGACCGATCCGCTCAGCCGCAGCACGCCCGCGATGCTGTCGCTCGATCTCCGCGTTCAGGGAGCGTTGGAGGACGAGCTGGAGCGCGGCATCCGCGACACCGCAGCGATCGGCGCTGCCGGAATCGTGCTCGATGTCGATAGCGGTGAAGTGCTGGCGCTGGTCTCGCTGCCCTCGTTCAACCCCAATCTGATTGACAGTGCAGGCGCGGCGAACATCTTCAACCGCTTCACCAACCAGGTCTATGAGCTGGGCTCGACCTTCAAGCCGATCACCATCGCTGCGGCCATCGACGCTGGCGTCGTCACCGATCTGTCGCGCCGTTATCCGTCGGGACACCCGCTGAAAGTCGGAGACCGCGAGATTCATGACAGCCACAATCTCGGGCCATCGCTCAACATTCCGGAAGCGCTGATCCATTCCTCCAACATCGTCACCGCACAGGTCGCCGACGAGCTTGGCGGGGTGCGGCTCAATGCGACTATGCGCTCGCTGGGAATGAACGAGCGGCCCTATATCGAGCTGCCTGCCAGGGGCTTCCCGCTGTGGCCGACCGGTGAATGGTCGCGGATCACCACCATGACCGTTTCCTTTGGTCACGGCATCGCCGTCACCCCGCTGCACCTTGCCTCGGCCTATGCCGCGCTGGTCAATGGCGGTGTCTGGCGTCCGGCGACACTGGAAAAGCTGGGACCGGGCATGGCACCGGCAGGTCGCCGCGTATTCAAGGCCTCGACCAGCGCGCGCATGCGCCAGTTGCTGCGGATGATTGTCGTCGATGGCACCGGCAGGAAGGCCAATGCCGCCGGTTTCCGGGTTGGCGGCAAGACTGGATCGGCAGAAAAACCTTCTGGTCCAGGTGGTTACAGCCGGAGCTCGCTGGTTGCGACTTTTGCCGCCGCTTTCCCGATGGACCGTCCACGCTATGTCGTCATCGTCATGCTCGACGAACCGAAGGGCACGACCGCCACCTCCGGCCAGCGCACTGCCGCCTGGAACACCGCGCCGATCGTCGGCCGGGTGGTGCCGCGTATCGGCCCATTGCTTGGCATCATGCCCGACGACAGCCGCGATATCGACATTTCCGACCTGTCGCCGCTGGTTGGCAAAGGCGGCGGCGAATGATGCTCGCCGCCCTTGCCGAGCGCGCCGGTTTGCGCCTGGCCGGGAGCGGGGCCGAGGGCAGGGACGCGGCGGTGACCGGCTTTGCCATCGATCACCGCAAGGTCGCGCCGGGAACAGTGTTCGGGGCCTTTGAAGGCGCGAAAGTCAACGGCGAGACCTTCATTCCCGCTGCCGTTGCCGCCGGGGCCGTCGCCGTGGTGGCGCGGGCTGAGGCGCAGGTGGCGGGCGCGGTGCATATCGCCGATGCTGTGCCGCGCCGCGCATTCGCCCGGCTGGCCGCGCAGTTCTTCACCCCCGTTCCCGGCACCATCGTCGCGGTAACCGGCACCAACGGCAAGACTTCGGTGGCCGAATTGACCCGCCAGCTCTGGCGCATGACTGGCCACTCTGCCGCATCGATCGGCACGCTGGGCGTAACCACCGGCGACGACACCGTGGCAACCGGCCTAACCACTCCGGACATCGTAACCTTCCTGTCCAATATCAGTGGCTTGGCGCGCGAGGGGGTCAGCCATCTCGTCTATGAGGCATCGAGCCACGGGCTGGCGCAATATCGCAATGAGGGCGTGGCGGTCGCTGCCGGTGCCTTCACCAACCTCAGCCGCGATCATCTCGACTATCATGCCGATATGGAGGACTATTTTGCCGCCAAGATGCGGCTGTTCGACGAGGTTGTCATCGACCAAGGTGCGGCGGTGATCTGGGCCGACGACGCCTGGTCGGATCGGGCCATCGCCCATGCAGAAAAGCGCGGACTGCGCCTGATGACGGTGGGCGAGGCAGGGGCAGCGATCCGGCTGGTGTCGCGAAGCCCGAGTCAGCTGGGCCAGACGCTCGAATTGGAACATGGGGGGCAGCGGCTAGAGGTGAACTTGCCGCTGATCGGTGCCTATCAGGCGGCCAATGCCCTGGTTGCAGCCGGGCTGGTGCTGGCGGCGGGCGGTGCACCAGCGGCGACCTTCGACGCCATGGCGCGGCTCCAGCCAGTGCGCGGGCGGCTGGAACGCGCCGCGATCAGTCCAGCAGGCGCGCCGATCTATGTCGATTATGCCCATACCCCCGACGCGCTCGAAGCTGCGATTTCCGCGCTGAGGCCGCATGCGAGCGCCAGGATCATCGCCGTGTTCGGCGCAGGCGGCGACCGCGATCAGGGCAAGCGGCCGCAGATGGGCCGGGTGGCCGTTGCCCATGCCGATATCGCCATCGTCACCGATGACAATCCGCGCGGCGAGGATGCCGCCGAGATTCGCGCGATGGTGCTGGCAGGCGCAACGGGCGCACGCGAGATCGCAGGGCGGCGCGAGGCAATAGCCTTTGCCATCGCAGAAGCAGGGCCGGGCGACATTGTGCTGATCGCCGGTAAGGGTCACGAACAGGGGCAGATTGTCGGGCGGGGCGATGCCATGCGCGTCCTGCCGTTCGACGATGTCGCCGTCGCCAGGGAGTGCGCTGCTGCCTCCGGGAAGGAATTGGCATGAACGCATTTCGCCGCATTCTGGAATGGCCCGCCGCTGCCAATGACGATCTGCCGCTGGCGCTGTGGAGCGCGGATGCGATTGCCTATGCGACCGGCGGACACGCAGCTGGCGATTTTGCCGCATCGGGCGTCGAAATCGATTCCCGCGATGTCGTCGAAGGCGATCTGTTCTTCGCGCTGCTGGGCGAAAGCACCGATGGCCACCGCTTTGTCGAAGCGGCACTGGCGAAGGGCGCAGCAGCAGCGGTGACCGACCGCAAGGTCGCCGGACCGCATATCCGCGTTGCCGACACCACCGCGGCACTCATTGCCCTTGGCCAGGCCGCGCGGGCGCGCTGCGAGGCGACGATCATCGGCGTCACCGGTTCGGTCGGCAAGACCGGAGTCAAGGAGGCGATCTTCGCCGCGCTCGACCGGTCAAGCAAGGGCGCGGCGCATCGTTCGGTCAAAAGCTACAACAACCATGTCGGCGTTCCGCTCAGCCTGGCGCGAATGCCTGCCCGCAGCCGCTATGGCATTTTCGAGATGGGGATGAATCATCCTGGCGAAATCGCCGCGCTGACCCGGCAGGTGCGCCCGCATATCGCCGTGATCACCACGATCGCGCCTGCGCATATCGAGATGCTCGGCAGCGAAGAAGCCATAGCAGATGCCAAGGGCGAGATTTTTGAGGGGCTGGAGGCCGCCAATGGTGAGCCCGGCGGTGTCGCAATCATTCCAGCAGACAGCCCCCACTATGCCCGACTGAGGGACAAGGCCGAACGCCATACAGGCACGGTCGTGTCCTTCGGCCGGGCACCCCATGCCGATGTCCGCCTGCTCGACGCGGTGCCTGCCGCAGGCGGCGGTTCGCTGGTTACTGCCGAGATCCGGGATCCAGAGGGGGGCAACCGGCGGCTATGCTTCACTGTCGCCGAGCCGGGCGATCACTGGGTGATTAATGCGCTGGCGGTGATGGCAGCAGTGCATGCGGCAGGCGCTGACCTTGGCGCAGCTGGGGTGGCGCTTGCCGAAATGTCCGGGCTGGCGGGGCGCGGCGCGCGGATCGAGATTGCGGTGGACGGCGGCACCGCCCTGCTGATCGATGAGAGCTACAATGCCAACCCCGCCTCGATGCGCGCAACGCTGGCTCAGCTCGGCAAGACCCCGGCGCGGCGGCGCATCGCCGTGCTCGGCGCGATGAAGGAACTGGGCGTGCATGGTCCCGCCTTCCATGCCGCACTGGCGCAGCCCCTGACCGAGGCGGGGATAGATTTCGCCATACTCGTTGGTGAAGAGATGGCTGCGCTGGCAAATGTACTTGGGGCCAATGTACTGGGGGCCGGTGAACTGGGGGCCGGTGAACTTGGGGCTGGGGAACTGGGGAAAGCAGGGGGCGATGCGCTTGGCAAAGCCTTGCCATTCGCCCATTGCCAAACACCGTCCGAAGCACGCGAGGCGCTCGTCTGCTTCGGCTTGGAACGCGGCGATGCGATCCTGGTCAAAGGATCGAATTCGGTCGGGCTGGGCGGGCTGGTCGCGGCGCTCGCCGGCAAACAAGGTTAGGCCAGATGACGTTAGGTTGTAGCACCCCATGCTTTATCTGATCGCCGAATATTTCCATTTCGAGGGTTTTGCGAACCTCATTCGCTACCAGAGTTTCCGCGCCGGTGCCGCCTTAATGACCGCGCTGACCATTGGACTGCTGATCGGCCCCAAATTCATCAGCATGCTGCGCGTGCGCCAGGGCAAGGGTCAGCCGATCCGTGAAGACGGTCCGCAAAGCCATTTCGCCAAGCGCGGCACACCGACGATGGGCGGGCTGATGATCCTGTTTTCGCTAATTATCGCCATGCTGTTGTGGATGGATCTGACCAACCCCTTTGTCTGGGCCTGTCTGGCAGTGACGATCGGCTTCGGCGCGATCGGTTTCCTTGACGACTAC
>JAHFPT010000222.1 GCA_023266625.1 Novosphingobium sp.
GCGGCGGATGCGATGACTCGACCGTGGTCACCGGCTACTGCGAAATCGATAGCAGTGGAGGGATGAATTTAGATGGCGCGCTTTGAAGGCATGACAGCAATCGTAACCGGTGCCGCTGCAGGGATCGGGGGGGCAATCGCGATGCAACTTGCTGCCGAAGGCTCGACGGTGTTCGCCGCGGATATCGACGGCAGCGCCCTGCAGCACGATGCCCCCGGCATAATCAACCATGTGTGCGACATGACCGACCGCCAACAAGTCGAGGCGATGGTCGAAAGGATGGTCGCCGACCATGGCCGGATTGACCACCTGTTCAACAACGCCGGCTTCGGCAATCTGGAGGAAACTCCTGATATTCAGGATGAGAACTGGGAGAAAGTCTTCAAGATCAACGTGACCGCGGTGATGTATGCCGCGCGTGCGGCCATTCCGCATATGCGCAGGCAGGGCGGCGGGACAATCACCAACACGGCGTCGATTTCGGGCGTGGCCGGCGATTATGGCCACACAGCCTACAATGCGTCCAAGGGTGCGGTCATCCAGTACACACGCACCATGGCGATCGACCATGCTATCGACAATATCCGGGTCAACGCGTTCTGCCCGGGCCTGATCCTTGGCACCCGCCTGACCGGAATGATGACCCCGGAGGTGCAGGCGATGTGGAGGGAAATCATCCCCATGGGCCGCGGAGGTACGGCGGACGAAATGGCCAAGGTCGCGCTGTTCCTGGCATCGGACGCCGCCTCCTACATGACCGGGTCCATCGTCATCGCAGACGGCGGCATCACCGCTCATACCGGGCAACCCAACCTGGTGAAGTTCGTCAAGGAACTCATGGCCAAGCACGGCTGAAACGCGGCGGCCGGCGTGGTGAGGCTGTTCCTGCGGATCAGCCGTTCATGACGTTGGCGTCGAAATAATCGCGCCAGGCCCGGATTTCGCCGTTCTCAATTTCGAAGACTCCCATGACCGGGATGGTCAAGACTTTGCCGTCTTTGCTTCGGAAAATGTCAGTGCGTTCGTTAACGACCACGCCCGCGGCGATTTCACCCTGGTGGCGAAAGATGAATTCCGCCTCTGTCATGTCCGCCAGAAACGCTTCGACCGCGCTCGCGATGGCCGCGCGTCCCGCTATCGGGCCAAACGGCATGTTGTGCCATATTCCGTCCTCGAAAAAGCAGGCAGTCACGGCGGCGGCATCCAGGCGTTCCCACGCCGCGATCATCGTGGTGACGGTTTCGGCGGCACTCATGCGGCCTGCTCCAGCGACGGCTTGAAGCGATACCGCACCGGCAGCTGCTTAATTCCACCAACGAAGGTGGACTGCGTGAACCGCGCCGATCCGGCGAGTTCGATGTGGTCGATCCGGCCCAGAAACTCGCGCATGAAAGCCATCAGCTCCATCTTGGCGAGATGCTGACCGAGACAGACACGGGGGCCGGTACCGAAGGCCAGGTGGCGGTTCGGCTTGCGATCGACCCGGAAAGCGAAAGGGTCGTCGAATGCAACTTCGTCGCGATTGGCCGACGGATAGCTGAGCAATACGATGTCGCCCGCCTTGATCGCCTTGCCGGCAATCTCGCAATCCTGTGTCGCGGTGCGCAGGAAGTGGCGAACCGGGCTTGCCCAGCGGATCATCTCGTCGACCGCACCGGGGATCAGCGAGGCGTCAGCGCGGAGCTTTGCCATTTCCCCCGGATTAGCAGGGCGAACAGGCCTCCCGCGAGGCTGTAGCTGGTCGTATCGTGGCCGGCGGTCGCGAGCAGCAGATTATAGCCGAAGACGTCCGCATCGGACAGCTGCTCCCCATCGATCCGAGCCGTGGCAATCACGCTGGCGATGTCGCTGCGGGGATTGATGGGCCGGTCCTTGATGATCGGCAGGAAATACTGGAACATCTCGATCAGGGCGCCAGCACCTTCGTTCTTGTCGCCCTGGAAATCAGGGTCTTGCGCCGAGAGGATGAGTTGGGTCAGCCGCAGCATCAGCGCTTCGTCTGCGGGCTCCACACCCAGGATCGTCATTATCACCCGGAGGGGATAGAGTCCGCCGCTGCAGACCGGATTTCACAACCAGAGGGAGAAATCCGGTCTGGGCACGAACATAATTACATTATCGTGATTGCGGCATCACCTTGCCGATGAAGTCTTCCCACTCACGGCCCGGCGGCAAGCCGCCGAGAATGGTATATTCGATGCCGCGTTCCTTGAGCGCACCGATGCGATCAACCACCTGGGAAACTGAACCGCCGATGCCGAACCAGGCACCGAATTCAGCATCGAACATCGCGTTCATCGGATTGTCGACGCTTGTGTCGGTATGCAGCTTGTAGTCGTATTCCACGCGCATCCGCTCGGTCATCTTGCGCAGGATTTCGGGTTGCGCACTCAGGTCCTGACCCTTGAAGCTCGCCATGTGGACAACCGATCTTACCCGGCTGCGGAGCATTTCGGCAGCCGTGGCAGCATCATCCTCGATCGCGAACGAAAACCAGCCACCGATCGTGACATCGGCCCGCGTCCGTCCGGCTTCGGCCAGTCCCTCGTCAATGATGTCAAATGCCCAGTCGAGGCGCTCGGGCGCCGCGCCGATGGCAAGCGTGATGCGATCGGCCATTTTGGCGGCCGCCTTCAGGGTTTTGGGTCCGCTGCACATGATCTCGATCGGGACCGGCTGATATGCAGGAAAGTCGTCAAGCCATTGCAGGCGGCTGTCCCAGCCTTCGATAAACTGGGATTCGCCGCGCAGGTATTTGCGCAGCGAGGTCGTTTTCTCGACGAACTCAGCGTGCTTCTGCGGGCCGCGCCCGATCACGGCCATGGACGAATCGCCCTTGCCCACGCCGCAAATCATGCGACCGTCAGAGATAAGCTGAAGCGGCGCAATTCCGGCGGCGACGGCAGACGGGTGCCGGGTGACCGTGTTGGTGACCCCGGTTGCCAGCATGATCCGGCTGGTGGCGCGAACGGCATCGCGCAGTTCCCCGAAAGTGTCCGGCCAGAAGCAGGTGTTGTCACCAAAATAGCGGATGTCGAAACCAAGGTCTTCATCTTCCTTGGCCATTTTCGCGCCTTGCAGTGGTAGCGCGTAGCCCAGTCGACCAAATTCCATGCCAGTTCTCCCCTTATTGCTCTGCAGCGTTTGTTTTTCATCAGGCCGGCCTAAGCCGATCGGCATCAGCCCCGATCGGATCGGCCGACGCGTGTTCCTTGTTCGCGGGCAACAATCCAGACGAAGCCATCGGCATCCACACGCCCCATGTCGCCGGTTCCGGCCCAGCCGTCCGCCGTGAAAGCCTGCTCCCGCTCAAGCCCGACAATGCCGCGCAGCAGGTTATGACCGCCGATCTCGATCATGCCCGTCTCGCCCGCCTGAACCAGTTCGCGGCTACCGGGGTTGCGAACGCGAAGCTTGATGCCGTCAAGCACGTGTCCGGCACTTCCCTGCTTGCCGGCCGGCAAGGCATGTCCGGGCGGATGGCCGCAATAGGGACCGAAGCTTTCAAGCGTGGCTGAAGCACCAGCGCTGCCGCCAGACTGGTCGCCATCCGCCCGCGCATCAATCAGCAATGTGGCGCCAACGACAAGCGCAGCTAACAGACCGCCGCCAAAGCCGCCGATCTTAAACAGCGGCTCGGACACAAGATGAATCGCTCCCGGCACCGGACCATAGACCGAGACAGCAGCGCGGATCGCGCGGATCGCTGCCCCATGTCCATGAATGGCGGCCGCGCCATCCGATCCGAAGAGGATGACCATGTCATCCGCCCGAGCGGCCCGTGCCTCCAGCGCTGCGGCGACCGCCTGCGCTGTATTATCCGCAACTTCATCCAGCTCATCCGCCGCAAGGATATTGCGCAAGGTCGGCAGGCCGGCTCGTTCGATAGTGGCACCCTCCCCTGCATCGGCGATTCCGTCTGACGCCGATGCTATGATGACATGGCGTACCGCCGCCGCAGCCAGCCTGAACTGCAGCGCCTTCGGGTCCAATGCGCTGTCCAGGGGCACCAGCACAGCGCCGATCCGCATCACGGCAAGGGTGCTGATCGCCCAGTCCACCCCGTCCTGCTGAAGCAAGCCGACGCGGTGAGTTCTGCCCACCCCGCGTGCGACCAGACCGGCAGCCCGTGCTGCCGACCGCCGATCCAGTTCGGTATAACTGACGGAGCAATGGCTTGCCGCTATCGCCGCGAGGTCCGGGGTGTGCGCCACGCGCTCGGCCAACAGGGCCGGAATGGTCTCAGCGGGCACTGGCTATCTCGATCAATTTGCGCAGATCGACCTTCCCGCTCGATAACATCGGCAACTCGTTTTCCCCCATGGTCATGAACTTGCGCGGTATCTTGTAGGGCGACAGGCGCGTCTTGAGTGACAGACGCAAGGCCTCGAAATCCACCGGTGCCTCTCCGACCAGGATCGCCGTGACCAGCTGCTCACGTTCGGGATCGGGGACGCCGATGACGATCGACATCCGTCCGCCGGTAACTTCGCTGATCGCGCCCTCGACTTCGCGCGGGGAAACCTGAGCGCCGGAGGTGCGGACTATGTCGCCTTCCCGGCCCTTGAAGAAATGGTCATCGTCATCATCGACGCTCATGATGTCACCAGTATGGAACCAGCCATCCTCATCGAAACATTCATGGCGCTCACGGCCATAGTAACCCTGCATGACGTTGGGGCCACGCACCCACATTTCGCCAGCGGCCGCATTCTGGCCGGTTTCAGGATCGACGATCCGGGTTTCGACCCCCTCAACGGGGCTTCCAAACGAACCGCGCTTGGCTTCGGGCAGGTCATTTTCATGCCGACCGTAGAGATAGACGCTGCCAAGCTCGGTCATGCCGAGCATGTTGTAGCGCAATTCCGGGTCCGCCGGCCTTAGGTCCGGGGGCAGGATCGCATGCATGTTGCCGCCCCTCAGAAACGACAGGTCGCGCGCTGGAAAGCTGGGATCCTTGGCAAGGTTGAGGATAGTTGCCGCCACTCCGTTGGTCGTCGTCGGGCGCTCCGCCTCGAGCAGGTCGAGCATGGCGGAAGGGGTGGCGCTGGAACAAAGCAGCCGGGCACCCGCCACCATCGTGGCGATTAAGCTGAAGGCTAGGCCGCCAACCCAGAACCAGGGCGAGTTGGAGAACAGGTACTCCTTCGCCGTGTAATTGCGCAGCACGTTCTGGCGCCGCATGTTGCGGATAATCTGGCCGTGGGTGTGGGTCACACCTTTGGGCGTGCTGGTCGAACCGGATGTGTGGATCACCACCAGCGGATCGGCCGGAGTAACCTGCACTTCGGCGGCGGCAACCCGCAGATCGTCGCGCACGCCGCGCGCCTCCAGGTCGGCGATGCCGAACCACACTTGCCGCAGAACCGGCAGTTCCGGCATCATCAGCGGACCTGCAAGATCCGCGCCGATGCCTTCGGCCACGACCTGGCGCAAGTCCTTGCCGCGATAGGCCGGGGTCGCAATCAGGTGTTCGGCGTCCGCCCGGTCGACGATGCCGCGGATCTCACCAGCGGTGGAAAGGGTGCTGATCGGCATGGCAATTGCGCCAATCCGGGCCAGCGCGAGGAAGCAGACCACGAACTCGGCGCTGTTGCCAAACAGCATCGCCACCCGGCTGCCCCGGCCAATTCCTGCCGTCAGCATTGCCGAGGCCACGCGGCGAGACCGCGCTTCGGCGTCGCCGTAGCTGATCCGGCTATGGTCGATGACGACCAGCGGGCGATCTCCCAGCTGGCTCTGAGCGCGGATTACGCCGCCGATCGTATCCAGGTTCATCTTGCTTGATTGCACAACATTTCCAAATTCGACCTACCTTGGCCCGTCCTGTCTTTCGACCCGGCCATTGATCATCGTGGCCATCGCGGCTTTGGGCAATGCGAAACACCTTACCTTTAGCAAATATCGTGGCGCGGATGTTGCCCGATGACTGTCGACCAAAGCCATCGCAGCCCGTCGTCGCCTCAACCAGGCATTTCCACCACCCAAGGCCTGTCGAAACCGGCCAAAAACACGCCCTTGGCGACTTTGCCCGTGGCGTTGCGGGGCAGCGGATCGTTGCTGAAGGCAATTGCACGCGGCACCTTGTAAATGGCGAGGTTGGCTTTGGCATATGCCTTCAGTTCGTCCTCGTTAGCATCCATCCCCGGCTTTAGAACGGCCACTGCTACCAGTCGCTCGCCGAGCCGGCCGTGAGGCTCGCCGAAAGCAATCGACTCTGCCACGGCAGGATGCTCGTTCAGGACCCGCTCGACTTCGGCGCAATAGATGTTCTCGCCGCCGCAGATCACCATGTTCTTCTTGCGATCGACGATATGAAGCAGACCCTTCTCGTCGAAACGACCGATGTCGCCGGTCAAGAGCCAGCCGTCGCAGATGGCCTCGGCCGTCGCTTCGGGATCGTTATAGTAACCCGACATTGTCATGGCACCCAGCACTGCAATCTCGCCCGGCTCGCCAGGATCGGCGTCACTGCGGTCGTCGCGCAGGATACGCAGCCGGATGGTTGGTGCGACCCGTCCCACAGCAGCCAGGTTCTGCTCGAACTCCCGTCCGCCAAAGGTCGTCACGCGCTCCAGGCTTTCGGACTGGGCATAGGTGTTGAGCATCAGGCAGTTCGGCAACGCCTCCCGGAATGCGGCCGCCACCTTAGGCGAAAGCGCTGCCGTGCCATTGGCAAGATAGCGAAGCTGCGACATCACCCCGCCCTGCGCGCGCGGCGAGGCGAGCATGTCGAAGATCATCGTCGGCACCAGGCTGAGGCGCGAGACGCCTTCACGCTCCATAATGTCGAAAACCGTGTCGGCGTTCCACCGGGTTACGATGATGGTTGCCTGCCCCGTAATGATCGAACGCAGGTAGGGTACAACGCCGCCGCCATGGAACATCGGGCTGGAGATGATGTTCGGCGGGAACTTTTTCGGCAGACCCCTGGCGGGCGGTACGCCGAACTCTGCTTCGTAAAGAAAGTCGAAAGCCTCGATAGCCAGCATCCCCATGGTGAGTGCATGGGCCGCCCCGCCCTGGCTGTGGACGATGGCCTTGGGGAAACCGGTAGTGCCCGAGGAAAACATGATGAAGGCCGCAGCTTCGGGATCACGGGCTGCGAATTTCAACATCAACCCCGGCCGGGCAGCGGCAGCTTGCGCAAAATCGTGCGTGCCGCTGGCACTTTCACCCAGCAGAACCACCGGTCCCGGCCAGCCAGCATCGCCAACCAGCAGCGCGTGTCGTTCCTGGTCGCAGATCGCGGCCACGCAATCGGTCATGTTGACCGCGCGCAGGATTTCCGGCCCCGCGCCCCGGCTGTTGACCAGCACCGGCACCGCGCCCGCTGCCAATATCGCGAAGAACGACATCATCCATTCGACGCGGTTCGCCATCACGACCGCGACATGTTTGCCCGGCCGAACGGCCATGGCCTCCTGCAGAAACAGCGACAATGCAGCCGATCCGCGCTCGAATTCGCCGAAGGTGGTGACGACACCGTCCTGTTCCGTCATCCGCTCGTCCGCCCGGCAGCGAAGGCGGACGAGCGCTTCCCCGAGAAGGGCTCCCAGCGTGCGCGGAGCATGCTTGAACATGGGATAGTCACGTCCGCGAAAACGGCGCTGCTCGATCTCATAGCATCCGCCGGGCGCGGTTAGTACAGCGGGCACAGGAAAATCGGCTTCGTAGATAGTCATCGGCATCTCTCGCTCGCATCGCCAGTCTGCCTGCTATGCCCGTCTCCTCGCCGCTGCAATCGCGCGGCCATGCAGCTTCGTCAGGGCGATGCCGCTCAACAGCACTGCGCCCTGCATTTCATCGCACGGACATCAATGATCGTGGCCGCGTTACCCCGCCCCAAAAGACATTGGCGAGTATCCCCTTTGGACATTTACCAACTACCTTGGCTGGCTGTTCACCGGCTGGGTGTTTTTTCAGGCCTATGCCCTGGTCGAGCATTGTTTCCCGCCCCGCACGTCGCCGCGCCACGGCTGGCT
>JAHFPT010000411.1 GCA_023266625.1 Novosphingobium sp.
GCAGCATTCAATGAGCGGTCCGGGGACGGCGCCATTGCGAGCAGCGGTGATCGGCTGCGGAGCGATTGCCTATGAACATCTGCCCTATCTGGCCACCTCGCGACAAGCCCGGCTGGTCGCCGTCTGTGACCGCTCACCGGCTATGGCCAAGGCGGCGCAAAGCCGGTTCGGCGCAGAGGCGTGCTATGGCGATGTCGCGATGCTGCTGGCCGAAGCGCGCCCCGACATTGTCCATGTCCTGATCCCGCCGCATAGTCATGACGCCATAGTGAGGCAGGCGCTGGCCGCAGGGTCTCATGTGATCTGCGAAAAGCCGATGACCGGTACGGCGGCGGAAACCGAAGCGCTGCTCGGCGCGGCGCAGTCTGCGGGGCGGGTGCTGATGGAAAGCCGCAACCTGCTGTTCAACGATGCCGTGCTCGATCTGCAACGGCTGATTGCCGCCGGGCGATTGGGGCGGGTGGTGGAATGCGATATCCTGCTGACGCTGAATTTCCTGGCCGGGCCGTTCGGCGATGAGAATCTGACAGGACCATCCGTGCTGCTGCCGGGGGGGGCGATTCAAGACTTCCTGCCGCATCTCACCTATCTGTTCCTCTCGCTGACCGGCGTGGAGACGGTCGGCGAGGTGCGCGGCTTCCTTGCCAATCGCAGCGGCAATCCGCGCGCAGTCTTCGACTTTCTCGATACATTGCTGGATGCAGGCCCGGTACGCGGGCGGTTGCGGATTGCCACCGATGTCCAGCCGGATGCGTTCCGGATTGCCCTGCGCGGCACCATGGCGAGCGTGGAAACCGATCTCTACAACCCCTTCCTCCGGCTGGACGGAGCGCCCAATACCGGCAAGCGCGCGCCGCTGGGGCAGATTGCCAACGGCTTTGGCCTGATCCGCGCCGGGCTGGCCAATTTCCGCAACAAGGTGATGCAGCACGGCACGACCCACGGCTTGCCGCGCATGCTGGACGCGATCTATACCGCGATCCGCACAGGCGGCGCACTTCCCTTCACCCCCCGCGAGATGCTGGCTACGGCCAGGCTGACAGACCGGATCGTTGCATTGAAAGAACCGGCATGAAGCTGCTGGTGACCGGTGCCGGCGGATTTCTCGGCCGGGCGGTGGTCGCTGCGGCCGTGCGGGCGGGCCACGAAGTGGTCGCGCTTCACCGCGCAACATCGAGACCTTCAGACGATCCTGTCCCTGAGGGGGTGACGCTGCTGACCGGTGATCTGCGCCAGCCGGGTCCATGGTCCGGCGCACTCGGCGCGGTGGAAGCCGTGGTCCATTGCGCGGCAGCTGCATCCGGCGATCTGCCAACCCAGCTCGCCGGGACCGTTCTGGCCACCGAAAACCTGCTCACCGCCTTGCCCGCCAGTCTGCGCCGCTTTGTCCATGTCAGCAGCTTTTCGGTCTATGATTTCGATGCACCACGCTGGCCCGGACATCTGGACGAGGAGGTGCCGCTGGAGGCCGATCCGCTACGGCGCGATGCCTATACGCAGACCAAGCTGATGCAGGAACGCATGGTGCGCGATCATGCCCGGGATCGGGGCCTGCCGCTGATCGTGGTGCGCCCCGGCGCGATCTATGGCCCGGGCAAAGAATGGGACTTTGGCCGCAGTCTGCGGCTGGGACGCTTCGACCTGATTTTCGCGCCCTTTTCGGCGATGCGGCTGATCCATGTCGAAAACTGCGCCGATGCAATCGTTGCCGCCCTGACAGCACCGGTCGAGCGCGAACTGATCATCAATCTGGTCGATGCCGAGCAACCCGGGCACTGGCGGTTTCATCACCACGCACGCCGCACGGGAGCGCCGGTTGGGCTCGGCGTGCCAGTGCCTTACTGGATGGTACTGGGGCTGGGCGTGGCAGCGAGGCTCGCCAGTCAGCTGTTCTTCGCAGGCCGGGCACGGTTGCCGGAAATGCTCGACCTGCCCCGCCAGCGGGTGCGCTGGAGGCCGCTGCGCTATAGCAACGATCGTGCCCGAACGGCACTGGGCTGGCAGCAGCGGATCGGCCTGGCCGAAGGGATCGAGACACTCGTGGATTGATTTTGACATTCGCATCCCGTTAGAGTGATTTCGAGCCAGATGGAATCATCTGGCGACTCGGAAATCACGGTAAAACAAGAATCTAGAGTGCTGACTTTGATGCAATCAAAGTCAGCACTCTAGCGGCAACCTCAGTTTGCGAATGTCACTGATCGACTGTGGGTCGATGCCGTCTAAACAGCAAACCTCTAATCAGCGCTATAATCCTTGAGGCCGTAGGTGTCCCCGTAGCCATAGCCGTAGGAATCGGCAAAACCGCCATTGTAACGATTGAGCACGGTGCCGATGCAAGGGGTTGGCTGGAGTAGATTGATCGTCTCCTCAATCTGCTTGGCGGTCGTATGGCCATGATCGACCACCAGCAGATAGCCGTCGAGATATTGCATGCACAACATGGCATCGTCATTGGCAAAGACGGGCGGCAAATCGAAGATGACGATGGTATCGTCTCCCTGCGCGCGCAAACG
>JAHFPT010000054.1 GCA_023266625.1 Novosphingobium sp.
GCACCACCGTGGTCAATGCCTATGTCGGCCCGCGCGTCACCTCCTATCTGGAGCGGCTGGTGACCCGGCTCAAGGAAGGCGGCTACACCAACCAGCTGATGGTCATGCAGGCCAGCGGCGGGGTGATGACCAAGCAATATATCGACGGCGCGCCGATCCGCGTGCTCGCCTCCGGGCCGGCGGGCGGCGTCATCGGCTCGGCCCATACCGGCAAGGCCAAGGGCCACCCGGACCTGCTCTGCGTCGACATGGGCGGCACCTCCTACGACATGTCGGTGGTGATCAAGGGCAGCGCCCCGGCCGAAGCCGGCTGGAACATGCACCACCGCTATCTGATCGGCGTGCCGATGGTGAAGGTGGAGACGCTGGGCGCGGGCGGCGGCTCGATCTGCCATGTCAACAATGGCATGCTCGAGGTTGGCCCCAAGTCAGCCGGGGCCGAGCCCGGGCCGATGGCTTACGGGCGCGGCGGCACCCAGCCGACGGTGACCGACGCGCTGGTCATGCTCGGCATCCTCTCGACCGACGCGGGCTTTGCCGGCGGCAGCTTCCAGCTCAAGCGCGACGGCATCGCGGAAGCCTTCAAGGCGATCGGCGACGCAATGGGCACATCAGCCGAACAGGCCGCCTTCGACAGCTGGCGCGTGGTCAATGCCAATATGAGCCAGGGCGTGCGCCGCACCACGGCGGGCAAGGGCATCGACCCCAAGGATCTGGTGATGCTCGCCTATGGCGGCAACGGCCCCGCCTTCGCCGCGATCCAGGCCGAGGATCTCGGCATCACCAAAGTGCTGGTCCCCAAGGCCTCGCCGACCTTCTCGGCGCTCGGAACTTTGGTGGCCAATCCGATGATCGACGAGGAACGCTCGGTCATCGCCAAGGCGAGTGAGCTCGACCTGCCCAAACTGCGGCGGCTGTGGGAAGAGCTGTCGGGCCGCGCCGAGAAATATTTCACCGACGCCCAGTTCAAGAGCGACGACGTGATCGCCGATTACCAGCTCAACATGCGCTACCCCGGCCAGAACTTCGCACTGACTTTCAATGTCAAGGCGGGGGCGAAACTGCACGACCTCTCGTTCATCGATGCCAGTGATGACGGGGGCCTCGGCGCGCAGGCCATCGCCCAGTTCAACCAGCGCCACATGGAAGAATACAACCACATCCGCGAACACGAAGTCCCCGAAGTCACCGGCGTGCGGCTGGCGACACATGTGGTGACGCCCTCGCCCGCCGCAGTGGGCGGATTCACCGCGAAGGCGAGCGCGGCCAAGCCCGCCAAGACGCGGCGGGCGAATCTGGGGCAGGGGTTTGGCGAGGTGCCGATCTATCTGGGGGCGCAGCTGGTGCCGGGAAATGAAGTGCCGGGGCCGGCGATCATCGAGGAGACGTTCACGACGATTGTCGTCTATCCGGGCTGGAATGCACGGGTGGACGATGCGGGGGATTATGAGCTGGTTAGGGGGTGAGCGACTTCAAAGTTGTTTGGCGGACGAATCCATTCGTCTGAGCTACTACGCCGCACTAAAGATTCAACGACGATAGTGCGCACTCAGCCAATCGATGCGCTTGGCGGTCACATCCAACAGACACGTTCTTGCGCTCAGCACATCGAGAGTTCCATAGTAGTCGATGCCCGCCATTTTCAGGTCTGGCCAACAGTGGCGATCCCGCCAGTGTAGCCAGCGACGTTCCGATTCCCCCTGTTCCATCCGCCTTGTTGATGAGAGAGAACGCATGACGTTTTGGTATGTCAAATTCAAAATATTATCGAGTCGGATCTGTTCAGTGCCAACGCAGTCGTTCAGATTGGCAGTAATGCCGCCCGCGTGATCGATACATCGCTTATATGTCTCCGAAAGCCCGTTCTTTCGCGACTGATTGGCATTTGCATGACAATCTATGCCCAAAAGGAGAAATAGAGACAGGAAGGAAACATTTCGAATATTATTCATATAGCTACAATTCGGATGACAAAATACAATGCGCTACAAATCACTTTCCATCAAAAATCTGCAAAGCTTCGACGCGTTCCTGAGGATATCGACCGGTAATGTCGTTGTTGAATGTCCTGGCAGTACCAGGGTGACTTTGCGCTATAGCCCGATCTCGTAGGACTGTAACGTATTGGATTCGACGATCATATATATTGTTAATGAGTGCACGCTGATATCTTTGGTCATCGCGCCTGAAACTGAGGTCCGTGTTCCTCACTGCATCCCCCAAGATAAACCTTGCTCCCCCGTGCTGAACAGCGACTGACCAAGCGACTTGTCTGACCGCGTTGCTCGCATTGTGAAGTTCATAGCCCGTGGCATGGGCAACCGATTTGACGGTCAACTTATAATTTTCACGGCCTACAAAAGCTTTCTGCGCGGCATGAAATGCGGCGGGATTGCCTGCTGCAGCAGCACGCCAATGGTCATTAAAAGCAGGTGTAGCCGGTCTCAAATTCCTAAACTGGGCTGCCCATGGCAGCGCCTCAGGGCTTGCCAAAAAAGCATCGACTCGCTTTGCGCGGCTTGAGAGTTGATACGAACCATAGGAAACTCCACCAGGATCGTTCCTCCCAGTCGAGATTCGACCCGGATCGCCTCCTGGTGATGACTCGTGCTTCGCGGAAAGCCCACCGATGTCATTCGCGCTGTCACGCTCCGGATCAACTCGCGGTTGTCCATTGCTCTCGATACGCCGCTGGCTGGCACTGCGCGCCTGCTGGGCGGCAAGGCCTCCGGCAGCACCATGGCCCATCGCCGCCACGCCGCCGGTCGCAGCGGCGAACCGGCCGCGTTCGTCGTGGATGTGATTATACTTGCTTTCATAGCGCGCGAGCCATTGGGCGGAAGTCAACCTCTCACCGGTGCGCAAATAATGTTCGAAAGCGAGTCGATCAGCGGATTTCTGCTGGGAAAGTGTTTGGGTTGCCATGGTTTTGCTCCAAAGGGAGATTGGAACATAACGGGAACTTAGTGAATTGTCAATATCGTAGCGCGGGAGACACGCAATAGCATGTCCGCTACCCCAACCCCTCCTCCACCGTCTCGCAGGCCACCAGAAAACTCCGCGTCTGATCAAACCACTTGGCCTCATCCTCCTTGATCCGCGCCTCGTGCAAGGCAGCAATCCGCCCCATTTCCGCCCGCGCGCCCGCATCCTTCAATACGAACTCCGAAACCGCATCGAAACCCACCTCATCCGCCCCGGCGACATTGCCAATCGGCTCGAAAGCATAGCCGCTGGTGAGGTAATTGCGGCGGTAGGAGCTCCACAAATGGCCGAACAGTTCGACCGCGATGCGCGAGTGGCTACCCTCGTAGCCGTCGCGGAATTGCTGCGGGGTGAGGCCCGTTTTGCGCTTCACCATGACTATCATCTTCATGGGCATCTTGCCGGGCATGGCATTTTTCTCCTCAATTCGTCGCAATCCCGGCAATTCTGGCGCAGCCGCATTTTTTTGCTAACTTGCCATTCAGACCTTCGCGCCTACATTGGCAAGCGAAAGGACGGTTTTCCGCTCTATGAACGACGATCAGCAGCCGAACGGCAATCCCTGGCTCAAGAGCCTGCTTATCTGGAGCGGGATCTTCCTCGCACTGCTGCTGGCAGTGTCGATGTTCGGCAGCCAAGCCGAGACAACGGGCACGCAAATCCGCTATTCCGATTTCCGCGGCAAGGTCGCTGAGGGCAGCGTCGCCGAAGTACAGGTCGGCGAAGATCGC
Organism: Novosphingobium sp.; assembly: GCA_023266625.1. Lineage (GTDB taxonomy): Bacteria > Pseudomonadota > Alphaproteobacteria > Sphingomonadales > Sphingomonadaceae > Novosphingobium. Next base: position 3,717 of record JAHFPT010000054.1, read on the forward strand.
ATTGTCGGCAAGTTCAAGAATGGCGATGCCTTCACCACCGTGCCGATCCCCAATGACACCAGCCTGCCGCAGCTGTTGCAAGATAATGGCGTCAAATATGCGGGCGCAGCCAAGGCCGAAATGGGCGTGCTGCAATATATCTTAATCCAGGCACTGCCGTTCATGCTGATCCTCGGCGTCGCCTTCTTCGCGCTGCGCCAGGTGCAGAAGGGCGGCGGCTCCGGGGCGATGGGCTTTGGCAAATCGAAGGCCAAGCTGCTGACCGAACGCCAGGGCCGGGTCACTTTCGACGATGTCGCGGGCATCGACGAGGCGCGCGAGGAGCTGCAGGAGATCGTCGAATTCCTGCGCGATCCGCACCGCTTTTCAAAGCTGGGCGGCCAGATCCCCAAGGGCGCGCTGCTGGTCGGCTCGCCCGGCACCGGCAAGACCCTGCTCGCCCGCGCGATTGCGGGTGAGGCGGGCGTGCCGTTCTTCACCATTTCCGGCTCGGACTTCGTCGAGATGTTCGTCGGCGTCGGTGCCAGCCGCGTGCGCGACATGTTCGAACAGGCCAAGAAAAATGCGCCCTGCATCGTCTTCATCGACGAAATCGACGCGGTCGGCCGCCACCGCGGCCATGGCCTCGGCAATTCCAACGACGAGCGCGAACAGACGCTCAACCAGCTGCTGGTCGAGATGGACGGCTTCGAGGCCAATGAAGGCATCATCATCGTCGCCGCCACCAATCGCCCCGACGTGCTCGATCCTGCCTTGCTGCGCCCCGGCCGCTTCGACCGTCAGGTGGTGGTGCCGATCCCCGACATCGAAGGGCGCGAGAAGATTCTGGCCGTCCATATGAAGAAAGTGCCGCTCGCCCCCGATGTCAATCCGCGCGTTATCGCGCGTGGCACGCCGGGCTTTACCGGCGCAGACCTCGCCAATCTGGTCAACGAAGCGGCGCTGCTGGCGGCGCGGCGCAACAAGCGGCTGGTCGCGATGCAGGAGTTCGAGGACGCCAAGGACAAGGTGATGATGGGGGCGGAGCGCCGCTCGATGGTGATGACCGACGACGAGAAGAAAATGACCGCCTATCACGAGGCCGGTCATGCTCTGGTTTCGGTTCACGAACCGGCGAGCGACCCGATCCACAAGGCAACGATCATCCCGCGCGGCCGCGCGCTGGGCATGGTCATGCGCCTGCCCGAGCGCGACATGTATAGCTACCACCGCGACAAGATGCATGCCAACCTCTCGGTCAGCATGGGCGGCCGCGTCGCCGAGGAATTGATCTTCGGGCATGACAAAGTGTCTTCCGGAGCATCCTCGGACATCCAGTTTGCCACCAGTCTGGCGCGCAATATGGTGACCAAATGGGGCATGTCGGACAAGCTCGGCCCGCTGCAATATGAGGAGCAGGGCGAAGGCTATCTCGGCTATGGTGCCAACCAGCGCGTGCTGATGTCGGACGAGACCAGCAAGCTGATCGACAGCGAGATTCGCGCCCTGGTCGATGGCGCGCATGCCAAAGCGACGAAAATCCTCAAGACCGAGACGGCCAAGCTACACCTGCTGGCCGGGGCGCTGCTCGAATATGAGACGCTGACCGGCGACGAGATCAAGGAGCTGCTGGACAGCGGCAAGCTTGATCGGCCGGACGTGCCGAAGGGTCCGGCAGCGCCAGCCCCGGTGCGCGGCTCGGCGATCCCCAAGGCAGGCAAGCGGTTTACCGGACCGGGGGCCGCGCCGCAGGGGGCCTGAGGGCGGGGTTGGCACTCTGCGCGGAAGGGAGTAGACTGGGACCATGAACGAATATTCGCCCATCGTCTCCGAGTTCGGCTCTGCGGAAGAGGAAGCAGCCTATCTGGTCTGGCTGAAGGCCAAGGTCGAAGCTTCGCGGGCCGATCCACGCCCTTCGATTCCCCATGACGTGGTCATGGCAGAGATGCGGCAAATCATCGCAGACGCCGCTGCCCACAAGAAATGAGGCTCGTTTGGAGCGAGAGGGCACGTGCGGAACTGAAGCAAATCGTCACATTCATCGCGGAACGGAACTCCCAGGCAGCCACTGAGCTGGGTGATCGCATTGAAAGCTGTGTCGAACGCTTGACCGACCACCCCTTCATGTATCGGATCGGACGCGCTCAAGGCACACGCGAGGCTGTCGTCCACCCCAACTATATCGTGATATACGAAGTGGGTTCGGACAGTGTGACTATCCGCAACGTCATCCACAGCCGCAGACAATATCCGCCGGGGGAATGAGGGGGGGGTGCTGAGTGTTGTATTGCCTGCCGCTGGCTGACGGCACAAAGGCGGCCTTAGCGATCTGTGATCAACGGCCCATCCGCTCCACGCTCGTAACAGGGCAGGTCATCATCGATCCTGTCCCAAGCCGCTTTCGAGCCAACCCATACGTGGCCCGTCACGTCGGCCCGAGCCTCACGACCCAGGGTCCCAAGCCGTAATCTGATTGCGCCTGCATCTGCATCAACGCGCGCGTAGACGGGTGATCCGCAAGTCTTGCAGAACGCTCTCCATGCACCCGGTGAGGACTGGTATTCGGTAATTGTGGAGTAGTCGGTAAGAGCTTTGAACCGCTCAGCTGGAACGCGGCAATTTGCAGAAAAGGCGGTGCCGTTGGCGCGACGACAGATTTCACAGTGGCAAAAGCGCACCTTGCCCAACGGTCCTGTAACCTCGAACCTGAATGCGCCGCACAGGCAGCTGCCGGACAGCCGTTCTATCATAACGATCTGATAGCTTGTAAATAACGGGTTAGCACCCCTGATCTCCCCACCAACAAAAAGGGCCCCGGTCCCCCGGAGCCCTCTTTGGCATTCAAACGCGCGCCCCGCATCAGCCCTCGTAATCGCCCCCCAGCGAGGTATTGCGCACCGGCGCCGCAGCGGTAATCCGCAGGGCTTCGGCCGACTGACTGAGCGAGCCGATCTCGTCGGCAGCGTCGTCATCGTCGGGCAGCACGCGTTGCAGCGAGCCGATCAGGGTTTCGCTGAGCAGCCGGGGCACCACCGTCTCCTCGGCGATCTCGCGCAGGGCGACGACCGGGTTCTTGTCGCGGTCGCGATCGATGGTCAGTTCGGCACCGCCGGAAATCTCGCGTGCGCGCTGGGCAGCCAGCAGCACGAGGTCGAAACGGTTGGGGATCTTGTCGACACAATCTTCGACGGTAACGCGCGCCATGGGGCACTCCGTATTACGAGAATCTATGGGGAGCGGGGCAGCTAGGGGCTGGCGGGCGAAAAGTCAAGGAAAGCGGGCAAACGCAGCGGGCGGACAATTTGCTTGCCGGGGGCCAGCGGGCAATCAATAAGCTTGGAAAAATGCAAAGGGAGCAAGGATGCCAGATTTCAGCGAATTCCGGCAGCATTGGCGGCCGCTGCTCGGAGCCTTTATCGGCATGGGGTCGGCGCTGTCGCTCAACTCCTATATTCTCAGCGTCTTCGCCCCCTATCTGATCGACGATTTCGGCTGGAGCCGCTCGCAATGGGCGATGCTGGGAACGGTTCAGATGCTGGTGATGGTCTGCCTGCCGATTGCCGGAAGATTGACCGACAAATTCGGTGTCCGCCGGGTCGCCGCCGTCGGCGCGCTCAGCTTTCCGCTGTTTCTCGTGGCGATTGCGATGATGGACGGCAACATCAAGACCTATGTTGCCATCTACATTGCCCAGACCATTCTCGGCTCGACATCGACGGCAACGGTCTATTCGCGCGTGGTCGCCGCTACATTCAAGGTCCGCCGGGGCCTCGCGCTGGGGATTTGCGGATCGAGCCCGCCGCTGATCGCCGCATTGTTCAGCTCACCGATTTCCGCCTTCGTCGCTGACCACGGCTGGCGCGCGGGTTACCTGACGATTGCAGCATTCTGCGCGGTTTGCGCGATGCTGACAATGGCGCTGCTACCCCGGCATGAGCCAATCGAAGGCCCGGCAAAACAGGCGCGCCCAGTCGGCGCCTACCGCGCGATCTTCGCCATGCCGGCGTTCTGGATCATGCTCACCGCGTTCTTTCTGGTGAACCTGCCCTTCACCCTGGCCACTTCGCAAATCAAGCTGGTGGTACTGGCGCAAGGCCTGCCGGACAGCACCGCCGCAGTGATGGTCTCGGTTTTTGCGGCAAGCTCGATCGTCGGGCGGATCATTTCCGGCGGCGCGCTCGATTATGCCCCCGCGCATCTCATTGCCGCGCTCAATTTCACCATGCCATTCATCGGCTTGCTGCTGCTGGCATCGTCGTTCGACGCCATGCCCGCCGTCGCGCTGGCGATCGGGCTGATCGGCTTCGCCTTTGGCGGCGAGGGCGATATTCTGCCCTATCTGGTGATGCGCCATTTCGGCATCACCGTGTTCAGCACCGTTGTCGGCATGCTTTCGGCGGCGATCGGTCTGGTCATGGGGTTGGGCAATCTGCTGCTCGCCTACACGCTGGGGGCGACCGAGAGCTTTGACATCTACCTGATAACCGCCGCCACCACCGCTTTCATCGGCAGTGCGATGTTCCTTTTGCTGGGGCTGCCGGCGATTGCACAACGGCACCTAGAAGCACCTAGAGCGGGTACAAGCGCCTAGTCTGCGCGCAGCAGCGCCATCAACTCGCGCGCAGTGGTGCATTCAAGATCGAGCACTGCATCGGCAATCCGCGCCGCCCTGGTTTCGTCTATCGCCAGCGATGCCGAGGCCATGAATTTGGCGGTGACCTGCTGCGCGCTCATCGCCCGCTCGCCCGCGCCGCTGTTGACCCGGACATGGCGCTTGAGGATACGTCCGTCGTGCATGGTAATTTCGAGCCCGCCGGCGAAGCGGGCGAGAAGACGGCTGAGGGAATTGGCGGTCAAGGCAGGGCTTTCAATCTATCCTTACCCTTCTCCGTTCGTGTCGAGCGAAGTCGAGACACCTCGCCAGCCGTGTCTCGACTTCGCTCGACACGAACGGGGGATTTGGGGAGTGGAATGGTCTGTTGACACACCCATCCCGATTGCGAAAGAGGCTCGCATGATCGAAACCTACCAGCTCTACATCGACGGCAAATGGCGCGGTTCGTCCTCTGGCGAAACGATGCCCGCGATCAATCCCTATAATCAGCAAGTCCACGCGCATGTCCCCGTCGCCACGCCGGGCGATGTCGAGGAAGCTATCGCCGCCGCCCGCCGTGCTTACGAGACCATTTGGCGGCACACCACGGCGGGCGAAAGGGCGAAGCTGCTTAACCGCGTCGCCGATCTGCTCGACGCCGATGCCGACCGCATGGCGCTGCTCGAGACCACCGACAACGGCAAGGTGATCCGCGAGACGCATAGCCAGATGTTCTATGCCGCGCGCATCTTCCGCTATTTCGCCGGCTGGGCCGACAAGCTGCACGGCACGGTGATCCCGCTCGACCAGAAGGACACAATGGATTTCGCCATGCGCGAACCCTACGGCGTGATCGCGGCGATCACCGCGTGGAATTCGCCGGTGGCGATCCTGACCAACAAGCTGCCTGCTGCCTTGGCGGCAGGCAATTGCATCGTCATCAAGCCTTCCGAACATGCCTCGGTCACTACGCTGGAAATCGCCAGGCTGATCGAGCAGGCGGGCTTTCCAGCGGGCGTGGTCAATGTCGTGACCGGCGCGGCGGAAGTGGGCAAGGCGCTGACCTCCTCGCCGCTGGTCGATAAGGTCAGCTTCACCGGTAGCCCGGCTGTGGGCCGCAGCATCGCCGCTGTGGCGGGCGCGAACCTCAAGCCGGTATCGCTGGAACTGGGCGGCAAATCGCCCAACATCGTGTTCGACGATGCCGATTTCGACCGCGCGCTGGTCGGAGCGCTGGCGGGCATTTTCGGTGCGACCGGGCAGACCTGCATCGCCGGATCGCGGCTGCTGGTCCAGCGCGGGATCTATGACCGCATGGTCGAGGGGCTGGCCGACCGCGCCGGCAAGATCGTCATGGGCGACCCGCGCCTGCCCGAAACCGAAATGGGCACGGCAGCCAATGAGCCGCAGTTCAACCGCATCCTGTCCTTCATCGAGGCTGCCAAACAGGGCGGTGCGCGGCTTGTCGCCGGGGGCGGACGGGCCGATGGGACTGGACTGGAGCAGGGCTTCTTTATCCAGCCGACGATTTTCGCCGATGTCGCCAACGACATGAAAGTCGCGCAGGAGGAAATTTTCGGTCCCGTGCTGTCGATCATTCCCTTCGCCGAGGAGGAAGAGGCCGTCGCCATCGCCAATGCCACGCCCTATGGGCTGGCCAGCGGGGTATGGTCGGAGAATATCACCCGCTGCATGCGCATGATCCGCGCGATCCGCAGCGGCGTCGTCTGGGTCAACACTTACCGGGTGGCGGCACCTCAAGCACCATTCGGCGGCATGAAGGATTCGGGCTTCGGCCGCGAGCGCGGCGAGGCGGGGATTCTGGAGTTCACCACCACCAAAAACGTGATGATCGATTTTTCGGGCGACAAGCGCGATCCGTTTTCGATGAAGTTTTGATGTTTTTTCGCGCAGAGGACGCAGAGAGCGCAAAGGGGCTGTGCCTGCCAAGAGCGAATTAATTTGTTTTGAGTGTTGCATTTTGTGCGAAGGATGATGGTTTGAGAGGCTTCGCCTCTGGATTAAATTCTCTGCGTTCTTAGCGTCCTCTGCGCGAACCGAATCTTGCGATCCGAATGGAGTCAGCATGACCTACCTCGTCGCCGACGATCTCGTCACCGAACCCGCAGGCCTGCGTTTCCGCCGCCTCGTCGAGCGCCCCGGCATCCTCCAGCTCCACGGTGCCTATAACGGCCTCTCCGCGCTGCAAGCCAAAGCGGCAGGCTTCGAGGCGCTGTATCTTTCCGGCGCGGCAATGTCTGCCGCAATGGGCCTGCCCGACCTCGGCATAATCTCGGTCGAGGATGTCTGCTTCTTCACCCGCCAGATCGCCCGTGCCGCGCAGTTGCCGGTCCTGGTCGATGGCGACACCGGCTTTGGCGAAGTGCTCAATGTCATGCATATGGTGCGCGCCTTCGAGGATGCCGGGGCCGGCGCGGTGCAGATCGAGGACCAGTTCCTGCCCAAGAAGTGCGGCCACCTCAACAACAAGAATCTCGCGCCCGCTCAGGAAATGGCGGCCAAGGTCGCCGCCGCGCGGAAAGCCCGCCGCCACCTCTATATCATTGCCCGCACCGATGCGCTGGAGCGCGAAGGGCTGGACGGCGCGATTGCCCGGGCCAAGCTCTATGTCGAGGCCGGGGCCGACGCGATTTTCCCAGAAGCGCTCAGCGATCCCGAGGACTTCCACAAATTCTCAAGTGAGGTTAAGGTTCCGCTGCTGGCCAATATGACCGAGTTCGGCCGGACCCCGTTCATGACCGCCAAGGAGTTCGAGGCGCTTGGCTACAAGATGGTGATCTGGCCGGTCTCGGCGCTGCGCATGGCGGCAAAAGCGCATGAGGAACTCTATGCCACGCTGCGCGACACGGGCTGGGCAAAGCCACTGGCCGGGCGCATGCAGACCCGGGCGGAACTCTATGCGACGATCGGCTATCACCAGTATGAAGAGCTCGATTCCTCGATTGTGCACTCGCTGATCCCGAACGGGAATCCCGAATCATAAGCGCGGCTACCACCTTGCCAATGGACTTCGCCCCCGGCGAAGCCACCGGCCTCGCCGTCCCTGCGCATCCCGAGGCGATGCAGCAGGCCGGGGCCGAATGGCTGACCCAGGCCTTCCGTGCCTATGGCGCACTCACTCCGGACAATGCTGTTGCCCGCGTCACGCGGTGCGAGGGTTTCGCTGCGGGCAATTCCGGCGACAAGCTGCTCCTCACCGTCGAATACGCCCGCCCCGATCCCACCCTCCACACCGATCTCTTCGTTAAATTCTCCCGCTGCTTTGGCGACCCGTTCCGCGACCGCCGTGCCCACGAACTTCGCGGCGAAGTCCGCCTTGCAGCACTGTCGCGCGATCCGGCTTTCCCGGTCGCGGTGGCCAAACCCTATTTCGCCGATTTCGACCCGGAAAGCGGCGTCGGCGTGCTGATCACCCAGCGCATTGGCTTTGGCGAGGGCAGCATCGAGCCGCTGCGCGTCAAGAACATGGACCACGAACTGGCCGATCCGCTGGAATATTACCGCGCCACCGTTACTGCCCTCGCCCACCTCGCAGCTGCGCACCAGAGCGGGCGGCTGTCTCCGCAAGCAGAGCAATTTTTTCCCTTCGATGCCGAGGCCGCCGGTGCCGAGATGCCGGTGCCATGGGACGCGGCGCAGTTGCAGGACAAAACAGCAGCTATCGGTGCCTTCATCGCCCAATGTCCGCAGCTGTTCCCCGCCAATCTGACCACACCGCAATTCGCCGCCCGCTTCGCGCGCGATACGCAAGCGTTCCTCCAGCACGACAATTCAGTCCGCCGCTTCCTGTTCGGCGACCCGCGTTTCATCGCGCTGGCCCACTGGAACACCCATATCGACAACGCCTGGTTCTGGCGCGACGAGGCTGGCGTACTCCAGGCCGGTCTGCTGGACTGGGGCCTGGTCCGCCAGATGAATGTCGCGACCGCGCTATGGGGCGGGCTGTCAGGCGCGGACCTTAATCTCTGGGATAGTCATCTGGACGAGCTGCTGGCGCTGTTCACCGCCGAGCTGGCCGCAAATGGCGGAGCGCAGATTGGCGCCGAAGAACTGCGGCTCCACCTCGATCTTACCATCGCCGAGATGTGCCTGGCGCTGATGATGGACACGCCCGCGCTGGTCCTCTCACGCATGCCCGATATCGCTGCGCTTACCGGCCTGGACGATCCGCTGATCGCGCGCGACAAGGTGGTGCAAGGCTTCATGCATACGTTTGTGGCGGGCCTGAACCTGTGGGAGCAGCACGACTTCGGGGCGAGTTTGGAGAGGGTGCTGGAAAAATAGTCCCTATTTTCTCTGAGAGGACCGACGCCATGACCGCTACCCCGGATCGCCAAGCCAGGCTCGAAGAAATGCTCGACCGGCAGGACATCTTCGACTGCCTGCAGCGCATCAGCCGCGGCATCGACCGGTTCGACCGGGAGATGTTCGTCTCGGGCTATCACCCCGATGCGGTGGTCGATGCAGGAGCACTGGTCGGCACGCCGGAACAATCCTACGACAGCGGCGCAGCGCTGCATCAGGAGGGGCAGTCTTCAACCCTGCACAACCTCATGAACCATTATTGCGAGATCGACGGCGACACGGCCCACACCGAAACCTACTTCGAATATGCCGGACGCAACCGCGACGGATCGAACTGGCTGGCAGGCGGGCGTTATCTCGACCGGGTGGAGCGGCGCGGCGGCGAATGGCGGGTGGCGTTCCGCATGACGATTATCGAATGGTCGGGCTCCCTCGCAGGCAATGAAGTGCCGCTGTTTGCGGGTGTCGCGGACGTCCATGCCAATGGAGCGGCGCAGCGCGGGCCGCAGGACCCGTCCTATCGCCGCCCGCTGACCAATCTGCGCGCGCTGAGAGTTCCCGAAGACCCGCGCGCGCTCAGCCGCCCGAAGGATTGATAGCTCAAACCCCGCCCCCCGGCTCACCCGCTGCTGGAAGCCCCCAGCGGGCCGAGGCCATATCCTCGGTATTGGCATCGCGCGGCGGCATCGCGGGCGGCGGGCCATAGTCGCGGCGTTCGAGGAAGGTGCCGGTCATGTCCGGTGGCCCACGATAATGCATTTCGAACAGCCGCCATTCGAACAGCCAGCGATCCCCCGCCCGGGCGAAGTGTTCGTAGTAGCAGCCGATCGAGATATTGGTGTTGCCGTTCTTCCAGGCGCAGCGCTCGTCGATATAGGTGCGGCCCGAGGCCACCCCGTCACCGACTGTGAGGATCGGATTGCGGAAGCTGATCAGCACGCCGTGGAACTTGTCGAGGATCACGGCAATTCCGTCGCGGATTTCCTGCCGCCCGCGAAACACCCGGCCCGAGATGCGCCACTCACCGTCCGGAGTGAAGCAGGCTGCAAAGGCATCGAAATCCTTGCGCCAGGTGGCGTCGGTGTAGCGCGCATGCAGATCGCGGATACCGGCCTGGGCTTCGGCGAAGTTGGACATCGGTGCTCTCCTGGTGGTTATTGCGCAGCTTGCCCCGCATTCCTGCCCGCGAGCCTGCCGAAGACCGAGCCATTGAGCAAGCCGGTGCCGCCCGGATAGTTCTGGTAGAACAACCCGCCGACCAGTTCGCCTGCCGCATAGAGGCCGGGGATCGGCTTGTCGGTGAGGTCGAGCACCAGGGCGTCGGTGTTGTGCTGGGTTCCGCACCCCCGGTAATGACGAATCTGCCGCGCGAAATTTGCATGTTTTCTCACTCGCTCCCGCGCCGCGTCTCCTTTATGCTGCCCGGCGATCAAGGTCAAAAGACTGGCAAGGTCAAAAAACTGGAGAGGACATGCGCAAGTTCACCGTCGACGAGATGCTCATCGCCTTCGAGCTGGAGCAGATGCTCTATGACTATATCGAGGAGCTGGATCTGAATGGCAGCAAGGATGCCGGAAGGTTCTATACCGACGATGGCGCGTTCGTCACTCCGGGCGGCTCCTTTGTCGGCCCCGCCGCGATCCAGGCCTTTTATGACAAGCGCAACGAGAATGTCGTCAAATACCAGAAGGACGGCCAGCGGACCGGGCGGCACACCTTTCTCAATGTGCGCTGCCACATCCACGATGCCCATAATGCGACGCTGTATTTCACCAACGTCAACTATGCCGCCGAAGGCCCGGCCCCGGCCACGGGGCTGGTCGGCCCTTCTGCCGTCGCCGATTGCAGCATGAAATGCCGCCGGCAAACCGACGGCAACTGGCTGTTTCTCGAATTCAAGCCGAGCCAGGCACTGCTCGGCGAGGACGATTTCATGAAGCTGATGCTGTCGATGGCGGGTGGTCGGCGCGGATGAGCTAGGGTCAGAAACCGCGACTTTTGCCATGAACGCAAAGCAATGTTAAGCCGCTGGCATGGAAGCGAGAATTCTCCCCAGAAACCTCCAGCGCCAGGACAATGCGCCGACCGATGCGCGCCAGGTGCGCAGCCGCAAGGCGCTGACCGGCGCGATGCTGGCGCTGCTCGAAGAAACGCCATTCGATCAGGTGACTATCCGCGAGATCACCGCCCGCGCCGGCACTGGCTATGCCACATTCTTCCGCCATTATCCCGACAAGGAGGCACTGCTGGGCGATGTTGCTTCGCAGGAGATTGCCAGCCTGCTGGCGATGACGCTGCCCATCCTCTGCTCTGCCAGCAGCGCCGAAACCACCAGGGCGCTTTGTCAGCACGTCGCCGAGCACCGCACGCTGTGGTCCGCCCTCTTGACCGGCGGCGCGGCGGGCATCTTGCGCGAAGAATTCATTCGCCAGGCGCGCGATCTTGCTATCGGCATGGCCCAGCCCGACATCTGGCTGCCGGCCGATCTCGCGGTGGTCTATGCCACCGGCGCCACTATCGACTTGCTCGCCTGGTGGCTGGCGCGCATGGAAGACTATCCGGCGCACCAGATCGCTGCAATCCTCGACCGGCTGATCATCGCGCCGCTGCTGGGCGGCAGGGCCGATTTGTTTGGCAAAACCACCAGCAATTGATCCCCCGAGTCGCACAGCCAGCTGTCGGGGAATTGCGCGGCAAGCAAGGATCGCTTCGCAAACCGGCTGTCACGCGCTAGATTTGCGTGTATCTGGCGTTCACACTGATCGCTCATCCCCAAACAGAGGGCAGCCATGGAAGAGGATACTGTGATTGCTGTCAGCTTCAAGGTGAATGGCCAGACGCAGCGCGTCGAAGCCGATGCCTCGACCCCGCTGCTGTGGGTGCTGCGCGATCATCTGGGGATGACGGGAACCAAATACGGCTGCGGCATCGCGCAATGCGGTGCCTGCACTGTTCACCTGGGTGGCGAGGCGATCCGATCCTGCCAGGTGCCGCTCGACGCACTGGCGGGGGCCGAGGTCGTCACCATCGAAGGCCTCGCGGCGCGGGGCGGCGAGACCCTCCAGCACCTGTGGGCGGAGATGAATGTGCCGCAATGCGGCTATTGCCAGTCGGGCATGCTGATGGCGGCGGCGGATTTGCTCAGGAAGAAGCCCAGGCCCAGCGATGCCGACATCGACGAGGCAATGACCAATATCTGCCGCTGCGGCACCTATCCCCGCATCCGCGCTGCGATCAAGCGCGCCGCAGGGGTGGCGGCATGAGGGAGGCGGCAATGGACACGATCGAGCTCGACCGCCGCAGCTTCCTGGTCACTACCGGCGCTGTCGCCGGAGGCATGGCGCTGGCGGTTTCACCTGCCGGAGCCAGTTCGGATGTGGTGGCTGCCGGGCCCTGGGGCCCCGATGCAGCGGCGGGGAATGAATTCTCGCCCTGGATCGAGATTGCCGCTGACGACACCGTGACGATCCGCGTGCCCAACCCGGAATCGGGCAATGGCACGATGACCCAGATCGCGATGAATGTCGCCGAAGAGCTCGAATGCGCCTGGTCGAATATCCGGGTGGTCAATGCCTCTGTCAGCCGCGATTATACCGAGAACCACGTTTACACGGTTGCCTCGCTGCCGTTCTTCAGCGGCCATGGCACCGACAGACTGCGGATGGCCCGCACTTTTCAGCTTGGCGCCAGCGCGCGCGAGCGGCTCAAGGCAGCGGCGGCAGCGCGCTGGAAAGTGCCCGCTGCGGAAGTGACAGCGAAGGACGGCATTCTCAGTCATGTCTCCACCAGCCGGACGCTGCGCTTCGGCGAAGTCGCGGGCGCAGCGGCAGGGATCAAGCTTGCTGCCGAACCGAGCCTCAAGTCTCAGGCCGAATGGACGCTGATCGGCAAGAAGTCGCCATCCAAGCTGTTCATTCCCGATTTGACCACGGGCAAGGCGGTCTATGGCATCGACGTCAAGCTGCCCGGCATGGTCCATGCGGCGCTTCGCCAAGTGCCGGTGATGGGCGGGCGGCTGAAGAGTCACAAGCCCGAAGTGGCATTGCGCATGCCCGGAGTGCGCGCCGTAGTCGTGATCGATCCCGCCAACTCGCGCAAGACACCGCTCAAGGACGAGACCAGCTTCGGCGTTGCGAATACTACCGAGGTCCAGCACGGCGTCGCGGTGATCGCCGACCATTTCTGGCAGGCGAAAATGGCGCTGGATGCGCTGCCGGTCGAGTGGGAGCTGGGCAGTGGCACCCACTACCGCACGCAAGACGACATCTACCAGGGTATGGCCTCGATCCGCGATACCGGCGAGGGCAAGGTCGTCCTCGCCAGGGGCGATCCCGCCAGCGCCAAGGGCAAGCGCGTGGTCGAGGGTGAATATCTCACCCCCTATGCGGACAACGCCGTGATGGAGCCGCTTGGCGGCACCGCGCTGGTGACGGCCGATTCATGCCAGATGTGGTGCGCGACGCAGGATTCGCGTCAGGCCTATTGGGTGGCGATCGACGAGACCGGCCTCGCGCCCGAAAAGGTCACAGTCCACAACACGCTGGTCGGCGGCAATTTCGGGCGGCGGACGCAGGCGGAAGATTTGCGCATGGTTGTCGCCATCGCCCGCCAGTTCCCCGGCGTGCCGGTCAAGACGATCTGGACCCGCGAGGAAATGTTCCGCCAGGGCCGCTACCGCACACCGATCTCGACCAGGTTCAAGGCGGTGCTCGACGATGCCAGTGGCTTGCCGCAGGCGGTGTCGGGCGACCTCTGCTTCGCCGGCGACCGGCCCTTGTTCCAGCTCACGCAAGGCTATGGCGACCCGCCCTATTTCAACAGCGGCGCGATCCCCAACGTCCGCCTCACCACCACCAATTTCCCGGTGCATGTGCTCAACGGCGCTTATCGCGGCCCGTGTTTCAATTCCAACGCCTTCATCACCGAGACCTTCATCGACGAATGCGCCCATGCAGCGGGGATCGACCCGGTCGAATACCGGCTGGCGCTGCTCGCCAAATGGGAAAAGCCGTGGAGCGATGTACTGAGGCTTGCCGCCAGCAAGGCGGGCTGGGGGCAAAAGCTGCCAAAGGGCGAGGGGCTTGGCGTCGCCATCACCAGCTGGCCGATGGCGACGATCCACAATTTTGGCTCGGTCATGGCGACAGTGGCGCGGATCTCGATCAGCAAGCAAGGCGTGCTTGCCGTGAAACGCGTCGATATTGCATTCGATTGCGGCAAGGTCGCCAATGCCGATGCGGTGCGCGCGCAGATCGAAGGCGGCACCCTGTTCGGCCTCAACATGACGCTGAACGAGGAAGTGACGATTCTGAATGGCGCGATTGTCGAGGGCAATTACGACGAATATCCGATGCTGCGGATGGGCGACAGCCTGCCCGAAATCCACGTCCATTTCGAAGCGCTGTCGGGCCACGACCGCTTCGATCTGATGGGCGAGCTGCCGGTCGGGCCGATCGGCCCGGCGGTTGGCAATGCCATTTATTCAGCTATGGGCAAGCGGCTGCGCTCCACTCCCTTCCGTAAGCAGGACCTCAGCTGGACATGAACCGCAAAGCACTTCTCCTGATCCCCGCCGCTGCCCTCATGGCCAGCGCCCTGCCTGCGGCGAGCCCGGCGCCCGATGGCGCACAGCTGTTTCAGCAGCGCTGCGCCAGCTGCCATAGCGTGACACCAGGCGGGCGGGCAGTGCTGGCACCCAATCTTGCAGGACTGCTGAACCGCAAGGCGGCTGCGACCACGTTCAACTATTCGCCCGCGCTGAAGGCTTCGAACATCGTCTGGACCCGCGCCAATCTTGACCGCTTTCTTTCAGGGCCGGGCCGGATGGTGCCCGGCACACGGATGGTCATAGCGGTGTCCGATCCGGCGCAACGGTCGGTCATCGTCAATTTCATTGCCCGCCCACCAAGCCGCTAGAATTGTTACGGGTTGAATCGAATCAAACCCAAACCCGCCTACCCTGAGCTTGTCGAAGGGCTGCCCTTCTTCTCGAGGCAGGGTGAGAGGCCCGAAGAAAAGTGCAGCCCTTCGACAAGCTCAGGGTAGACGGAATAAGGGAAATCAGTGTGCCTCAATCAAAACCGGAAATACTTTAAGGCATGGCAGACGCTTTGATCGAAGGCGCTGACTGGCCCATCTTTGGCTGGGCCGACGACATTCGCCCGGCGCTGGCCGCTGCGCTGAAGGCAGGCCGCCCCGCTGTGCTCGCCACCCTGTTCAGGGTCGAAGGCAGCGCCCCGCGCGGGCCTGGCGCGCAGATGCTGTTCGATGGCAGGTCTGATGGCATTGGGGCGAGCGGCTATTTCTCCGGCGATTGCATCGAAGGCGATGTTG
Source organism: Novosphingobium sp. (assembly GCA_023266625.1). Classification (GTDB taxonomy): domain Bacteria; phylum Pseudomonadota; class Alphaproteobacteria; order Sphingomonadales; family Sphingomonadaceae; genus Novosphingobium. Next base: position 18,949 of record JAHFPT010000054.1, read on the forward strand.
CCAGCCACGCCGCCGAAGTGCTTGCCGATGGCAAGGTGCGCCGCCTCCATTATGGCATGGGCAGCCCGTGGATCGACATTCGCCTGCGCTGTGGCGGGGCACTGCATGTTCTCGTCGAACGGATTGCTACCGATTGCGCGGCGGCGCGGGAATTGCTCGACTGCGCGAGTGCGCGGCGGCAATGCCTGTGGTCGAGTGATGGCAGCGACCAGCGCGTAATTGCCGGCGATGGACCCCTGCTCACAGTCACACAGCCCCCGCTGCGCATCGCCCGCCGCTTCGATCCGCCGCGCCGCCTGGTGGTCTCGGGCGGCGATCCCGGTGCGCTGGCGCTGGCGAAGCTGGCGCACGAAGCCAATTTCGAAACCATACTGGTGCGCCCCGGTGGCCCGGAAGCGCCGCCGCCCTTCGCAGTATCGCGCTATCTGCGCGAGGAGGTCGTGACCGCGCTCGAAGCGCTCGGCATCGACCGCTGGACCGCCTTTGTCGGCGCGACGCATGAAGACCACCACGACCTCGCCGCCTGCCTCCATGCGCTGCGGCACGATGCCGCCTGGACCGGCATGATCGGCGCGAAGACGCGCGCGCTGGGGCGGATGGCGGCGCTGGAGGCGGCAGGAGCCAGTCACGATGAACTGGCCCGGCTGCATCTTTCGCCCGGCATCCCCGGCCTCGGCAAAGCGCCGTGGGAAGTGGCGACCGGCATCCTTGCCGAAGTGATGCAGGCGATGAACCCGGCGCGGGAACGGGCGTGACGCCCGCCGCCATCTTTCCTCCCCTCCCCTTCAGGGGAGGGGCTTGAGAAGTGATGAAACTCGCTGCCATCGTGCTGGCCGCCGGTGCGGGGACGCGCTTCGGCGGAGACAAGCTTTCCGCACAATTCCGGGGCGAGCCGCTGCTGACCCATGCCATCCGTGCCGCCCGCGCCGCGCCAGTGGAGCGCGTGATCGTCGTCTGTCCGCCCGCGCTCGACATCGGCGAATGGGATGGCTTGCCGCCAGTCGAGGCCTTGCGCATTGCCAGCACCGAATTGTCCACCTCGCTCAAGGCCGGGATCGCAGAGGCTGCCGGTGCCGAGGGAGTGTTTGTCTTCCTCGGCGACATGCCGCTGATCCCGCACCACCTCCCCGCCGAACTCGCCGCAGCGATTGGCGGACACTTCGCCGCTATCCCGCACTATCGCAACCGAGCCGGCCACCCGGTTCTGCTCTCCGCCCGCGCCTTCCCGGAGATTGCCCAGCTCGCGGGCGATGATGGCGCAGGACGGCTGCTCAAAGCGCGGAACGATGTTGCATTCGTTGAGACCGAGGACGAAGGTGTCATGCTTGATGTCGACCGGGCGGAGGATATCGCCCGGCTGGAGAGACGCTGAGAGGATCCGGGAGCCCGATTCCATGACCGATTTCAGCGGGCTGTTCACCCCTTTCCAGCTGGGCAAGTTCACCCTGCCCAACCGCTTCATCTTCCCCCCGATGGGCCTGGAAGTCTGCGAGGGCGGCGTGCCAAGCGACGAGGCGGCGGAATATTACGCGCGCCGCGCCGAGGGCGGCGCCAGCCTGGTGGTGACCGAGGGGGTCTATATCGATCATCACTCCTCGGGCGACAATCCGTTGCTCGGTCGCTTCCATGGCGAGGACGCCTACGAAGGCTGGCGCAATGTCGCCGCCAAGGTGCATGCCAAGGGCGGCATCTGCGTGCCCGAGCTGTGGCATGTCGGGCTGATCTTCAGCGGGCCGGATGCGCTTGCCGGCAAGGAGCTCGCCTTCCGCCCCGAGCTCGGCCAGGTCAGCCCCTCGGGCTATATCGCGCCGGGCAAGCAGGTCTGCGATGGCATGACCCGGGCACAGATCGACGAGGTCATCGCCGCCTATGCGCGCGGCGCGGCCAAAGCAGTCGAGCTCGGCTTCGACGGGGTCGAGCTGCACGGCGCGCATGGCTATGTCATCGACCAGTTCCTGTGGCAGGCGCTCAACCACCGCACCGACAAATATGGCGGCAGCCCGCGCGCGCGCGGCCAGTTTGCCGCCGAAGTGGTTGCCGCCTGTCGCGCGCAGCTGGAACCGGGCATGCCGCTGATCGTGCGCATGTCGAACTGGAAGATGGTCGATTTCAACGCGCGGCTGGCCGATACGCCGCAGGAGCTGGAAGAGCTGCTGGCACCGATGGTCGAGGCCGGGGTCGATCTGTTCGATTGCTCGCAGCGCCGCTTCTGGGAGCCGTGTTTCGAGACCGATCTTTGCGGTGGCAGCGATATGAACATGGCGGGCTGGGTCAAGAAGGTAACCGGCGTGCCGAGCTGCACGATCGGTTCGATCGGCCTCGATTCCGATTTCTTCACCAACCTTGCCGATGGCAAGCAGTCGGAAACCGACACCAAGAATCTCGACGAGCTGATGCTCCGGTTCGACCGCGGCGATTTCGATTTCGTTGCGGTCGGCCGGGCGATGATCGCCGAGCCCGACTGGCCCAAGCTGGTGCAGGCGGGCAAGCTGGATCAGCTCAAGCCGTTCTCGCCCGCGCTGATGGCCGACCCGCTGCTGGCGCATATCAAGGATTGAGGGGTTAGGCGTTGTAAACCAGCTTCATCCCCGGCTCGTCCCAGCGCGTCCTGACCAGCGTGCCATGCCCTGAAAAGCTTAGCCAGGCGTCCATCATGTCTGCGCCGCCGAAGGCGATGTTGGTGACCATGCGGTCGTCCATCGCTCGCACGCTGACTTCACCGGCAGGCGTCACCGTGGTGATTGCGCCGGGCATCAAGGTTGCAACGCAGACATTGCCAGCAGCGGTCATCGCCAGGCTGTCAAACATCGACGGCCCTTGCGCAGAGGCCAGCCAGCGCGGGGTCTGGGCTTCGATCCGGCGCTCGAAAGCATAGACCCGCGCGGTGAAGGTGTCGGCGACATAAACGCTTGTCATGTCCGGCGACACGCCGACGCCGTTGTAGCTGATTGCCCGGCCAAAGATGCGGGTGATCGCGCTGCCATCGGGCCGCGCGCAATAGAGCCCGCCGTAGAATTTGCAGCCCACCCCGCTGTTGCCGAGATCGGTGAACCAGATGTTGCCGTCGCAATCGAACATCAGGTCATTCGGCGCGCCAAGTTCGGCTCCGTCGCAGCTGTCGTAAAGCCGTTCGACCTTGCCAGTCGCAATATCGATCCGCTCGATCCGCCCGGCCTCGGTCGGCGAGCCGTCGTGGCCCATGCCGCCGCTGTTGCAGACATAGAGCGCCCCATCCGGCCCGATCGCCGCGCCATTCGGCCCGCCGCCCGGCTCGGCGACAGTCTCCTTGCGCCCGTTCCAGCAGCGAGTCACCGTGCCCGCCATGATCTCGACCACAATAATCGAACCATCGGCCATCACCACCGGGCCTTCGGGGAAGGCGAGACCTTCCGCGATCACTTCATAGTCGGCCATGATGCTTCCCTCCCCCCAGCGAATCGTGTGAAGGCGAGCCTACGTCTGTCCGGCGGCCTTTGCCAAGGCGATCCTCTCGCGCGCCGCATCGAGCGCAGCCAAGGATTCGTCGAGGAGTTGCGCAAGCCGCCGGTTCTCCCCGCCGTCGGCATTGGCACCCCGGTCCGGCAGCAGACCATGCAGGAACAGCCGCACGCTGTAGACAGTGTCCCGGTTGATTTCGGCTTCTTGCAGCGGCACACCCAGCGCCGCCGCATTGCCCGGCCCGCCAACGACGAGGTTGAGGAAAGCCCGCCCAGCCGCCTCAACATCTACAAGACCTGTACCACCGGGATCGAGATGGCGGCGAAACAGGTCGGCGAGATAGGCGATGGTCGGCTCGGTTCCCTGTCTGACCGTGAAGGCGCCGATTTCAGGCATCCGGCCCGATTCGGCATTGGACAGCCGCAGCAACCGCAGGCCTGCCGGGCTCATGATATTGGCGACGAGAATCTGGCCGACGGCGAGCAGGCATTCCTCCAGATCGCCCGCTTCCGCTGCGCGGAGCTGCTCGACCGGGACGATCCACTCCTCGATCGCACGTTGCAGCGCCGCCTTGAACAGGCTGGTCTTGTCGCCATAGCGGGCATAGACCGTGCGCTTGGCCATGCCGGCGGCGGCGCAAATCGCCTCGATGCTGGTGCGATCGAAGCCCTGGGTGAGGAACAGATCGAGCGCCTTGTCGAGCAGTTCCGCGTTGCTCAGCGACGGGCGGCCGGGGCGGCGACGACCGGGTTCGACAGTTTCGCCAATATTTTCCGCTAGCATGCACACCTCTCCGCCTGGTTGAGATATATTGAAACGATTAAGGTGATATTCCAAGCGTGGCAACGCCTAAATAGCGCTTGAACGCCACTTATTGAAACGATATGGGTGATAATCAAATAGCTGCCGAGTCGCCGATTGGGTGAGAGGAACCGGACATGACTTTGACGACAATGCTTGAGTCTGTCGAACTGACGCCGAAGATCGGTTCGCAGCTCAAGATCGACAAGGCGGCGCTGCTCAGCGGCGAGCATGCGCAGGAAATTCGGGCATTGCTGGTCAAACGCGGTGCGCTGGTGGTGCGCGGCGCGAATCTCGACGATGCCGAATTGCGCACTGTCGCACGCACGCTTGGCGATTTGCGCCTCGGCGGCGCCAAGCGCGGCTCGGACGGCGCGACGCTGAGCGAGGGCGAAGAAGGGGTGCTCAAGGTCAGCCTCGATGATAAGGTCAATCCCGATTACGCCCGCTTCCTGTTCGGCAATTTCCTGTGGCACATGGACGGAACCTACGAGGATGTGCCCCCCTTCGCGACGCTGTTCATGCCCTACCGGCTCTCGAAAGAGGGCGGCGACACGATGTTCGCCAGCACCTACGCCGCCTATGAAGACCTGCCTGAGGACGAGAAGGCCCGGCTCGATGGTCTGAGAGTGGTGCATACGATGCATGCCGCGCTGTTCCCCGCCAAGCGCAATTGCACGCCCGAGGAATTCGCGGTGTGGAGCAGCTATCCGCAGCGCTCGCATCCGCTGGTCTGGCACCACAAGTCGGGCCACAAGTCGCTGGTGCTGAGCACCTCGGGGGCCTGGATAGAAGGCATGCACGCGGCCGAAAGCCACGATCTGCTGCAACGGCTGATGATCCACGCAACGCAGGACAAATATACCTATCGCCACAAATGGCAGGTCGGCGATCTCGCCATGTGGGACAACACCGGCGCGATGCACCGCGCCATGCCTTTTGAAGAAGGCAGCGTGCGCGAGTTTCACCGCTGCACACTGAACGGCGAAGAACCAATCATGGCTGTGAGTTAAGCTGCATCCCGATGCGGTTCGGGCCTGTCCGAAACATTCCAAGGGAGAGAATTTAATGCAAATCGGCGTACATCTGTCGTTCCAGAACCTGCACGGCATTCCCGATTACGAGTTTCACCGCAAGGAAACCCAGATCGGCATTGAGGCCGAGGCGATGGGCTTCGATTTCATCGGTTCGGTCGAGCACCATTTCACCGACTATGCCGCCTGCCCCGATCCGATCCAGACGCTGACTTACATTGCGGCCAAGACCAAGACGATCAAGCTGATGCCGGCTGCCGTGATCCTGCCGTGGAACGATCCGCTGCGGGTGGTGGAAAAGGCCGCGATGCTCGATGCGATGAGCGAAGGCCGGATGATCCTCGGCATGGGCCGCGGCGCGGCGCGGCGCGAGTTTAGGGCCTTCCGCCAGGAGCTCGCGGATTCGCGTGAGATGTTCGATGAATCGGCGATAATTATCATGAATGGACTGGAGACCGGCTTTGTCGAGGCGGACACCAAGCATTTCAAGCAGCCGCGCACTGAAATTCGCCCACGCCCGACTGGCTGGACACGTGACCGGATGGTGATGGTCTCGATGTCGCCAAGTTCCGCCGAGGTTGCGGCGGATTATGGCCTGAAAGCGCTGCGCTTCAGCCAGGGTCAGTGGGAAGCCTCGATGCCCGAGATCAATACCTACCGCTCCACGTTCGAGGCCAAGCACGGCACGAAGGCACCACCCTTCATCATCAGCGATTTCATCGTCTGCCACGAAGACGCCGCTACGGTCGCCAAGCATACCGACAGTTTTTTCGCCGCGCAGTTCATGCAGGTGGCCAACCACTATGAGTGGGGCGGCGAGCACTTCAAGTCGCTGCCCTCCTATTCGACCTACGTCACGCTGGGCGACATGACGGCGGCGGCGGGCGGACCGGAGAAGGCCTATAAGGGCTTCATCGACGGCAATCTGATCGGCACGCCCGAAGTCATGCTGGAAAAGCACGCGATGCGCACCGCGATGGTCGGCGAATACGACATGCTGGCCAATTTCAGTTTCGGCGGCATGCCGTTCGAGGAAGTCTACAAGCAGATGAGGCTGTTCGCCGACAAGGTGATGCCGCATATGAAAAGCTGACCAGGCGGGTCAAATCCCCGCGTACCACTGGTAATCGCGGGCATCCTCCCAGTAGCCGCCCTTGCCGCCATATAGACCGGCAAGGCTGTCGCGCAGTTCGATGCGCATGACGTATTTCGCCTGCTTGTAGCCGAGCTGGCGCTCGACCCTGAGGCGCAACGGCGCGCCGTGGGCGACGGTTAGCGGCTGGCCGTTCATCCGCAGCGCAAGGATGGTCTGCGGGTGGAAGGCATCGACGAGATCGATCGATTCGTAATAGGGCGCAGCGCCAAAGCGGTCGGCGCAGTGGAATACGGCATAGCGTGCGGCGGGCAGCAGCCCTGCCAGGCTCAGGATCTGCCCCAGCTGCGGCCCCTGCCACTGGCCGATCGCGCTCCAGCCTTCGACACAGTCGTGGCGGGTGATTTGCTCGCGCTGCGGCATCGCCTGGAGGGCAGACATCGGCAGCGCTAGCGGGCGCTTGACCAGCCCGTCGATGCTGAGCGTCCAGCTTGCGAAAGCTTCGGCGGCATGGCGGGCATAGGCCGGATCGCCCGGATCGGCATTGCCGTTGACGCGGAACTCCGGCGACATGTCGGCCACCGCATATTCGCGCGCGAGCGCCTGCTTGCCGCCGATGGCCCGCTGTGCGCCTTGGTGCCAGCTGTCGGCCTCGAGCAGCAGCGAGCGGAAGGTGGGATTGGCATTGAGCTTGTCGCAACCCGAAAGGATCAGCCCACCCGCGCCCAGCGCGCCCGCGCCGAGCAAGCGGCGGCGGGTGAGGATTCTGGGAGCCTCGTTCATGGCTTACCCTTCGGCAGCCGATACCAGCCGGTCATCATCGAGCGCACTTCGTTGAACGGACCCGCGAGCACCACCATGACCAGATGGATGACAATGAAGGCCGCGAAGCCGAAGGCGCAGAGGAAATGGATCGAACGCGCCGATGCCCGCCCGCCAAACCACGCCGAGACCGGCACGGCGGCGTCAAATCCCGGCGACATGGCGAGGCCAGTCAGGATCACCAGCGGTAGCAGCACCAGCAGAACGCCAAGATAGGCGCTCTTTTGCAGCACATTGTATTTGAGCGCCGCCGCGCCGGTCGGGAAACGCAGCCGGGCGTGCTGCTTGATGTCGTGCCAGATGTGCGAGGGGCGCAGTTCGTCGCCGGTGAGCAGCAAGTCACGGCGGAGATGGCCGTTGACCAGCGACCAGAGCAGATAAAGCGGCACGCCCAGGATCAGCACCCAGGCAAAGGCCAGGTGCCAGATGCGCGCATCGGCGAGGCTGTAGGTCGAGGGGATTGTCGCCCAGCCGGGGAAGGCGATGCCTTCCATGCTACCGATGGTCAGCCAGGGCGTGTCGGGATTGGCACCATATTCGCCCCAATAGAGCCGGGGGTGGGCGTTGAAAATCATCATCCCGCTCATCAGCATGATGAACAGCGCAAGTGCATTGGCCCAGTGCCACAGGCGGGTGGAGAGGCGGTGACGCCGGACCAGATCGCCGCCTTGGGGTGCAGTTTCGGTGGGTGTATCGGGAGCATAACTCATCTGCGCCTCCATATGTGGCAAGACTATGCCAGTGCGAGGAAAAGCGGGCAAGCGTGTACTCTATATCCAGCACTCTACGCAGCTTCACTCCTCTCCCCTTGCGGGAGAGGAAAGCGGAGCTTGCGGGCTTGCCCGCTAGCGTAGCTTGGCGAGGGGGGCGGAATAGCGCGAGTCTCGCCCCCTCTCCAACTGCGGCTAGGCGCTAAAGCGCCAAGCCTTCGTATCCTCTCCCGCAAGGGGAGAGGAGCGAGACTCGGCTAGCGGTGCGACAGCCCCGGATTTTCGGGTCCGAGGCGGCTGCGGACCGAATTCTGGATATAGGCAGTGACGACATACTGCCCGACCATCGAAGGGAACTCGAGCAGCTGTGCCTCGTCCCAGCTCTTCGCCAGCACTTCCCAGGTCGCATCGGAGAGGGCGAAATCCTCGAGCAATTCCTCGACCCCGCGCAGGATAGCCGCATCGTGTTCGCTCCATCCGGGAGCCGACGACCCCTGCTGTACCCGCGCGATTTCCTCACGGCTCACCCCGTAGCGCTGGCTGATCTTGACGTGTTCGCCCCATTCATAGGGTGCGCCTGCCAGCCAGCCGATACGCAGCACCGCCAGTTCGCGCTCGCGCGGCGGGATGCGGCCTTTGAACAGCACCGCGCCCATTTCCATCTGGCAACGGAACAGTTCGGGGTGTTTGACCATGGTGCGCATATATTCGGGCACTTCGGCGGCAGAACCGGCCCCGGCGGCAATACGAACCCGGTCGACAATCGCGCGGGTTTCGCCTTCCATCTCGTTGTCAGCGAGCGCGGCAATGCGCGGCCCGTCGCCCAGCACATGGGCCTCGCGCGATTTGATATCGTAGCCGTTCAATGTGGCCATTATTGTGATCCCTGTTAGCGGTGGCTGAGTCCCGGATTATTGCTGTTCAGCCGCACCCGCAGCGCATTCTGCTGCATGGCGGTGGCGACATAGGTGCCGACCAGAACCGGCAGCTCCATCAGCAGTGGCTCGCCCCAGCTTTCGGCGAGAACCGCCCATGTCGCGTCGGAAATCATATAGGTGGAAATCAGCTCATCGACTGCCGTCAGCAGCGCGCGCTCATGCCGCGACCAGCCGGGTGCGGAGGGGCCGGCAATCACCTGCTCGATCTCCTCGGTGCTGACACCGATACGCCGCGAAATATCGACATGCTCGCCCCATTCATAAGGCGCGCCGACCAGCCAGGCCTGGCGCAGCACCGCCAGTTCGCGCTCGCGTGGGCTTAGCGCACCCTTGCCGCCCAGTTGCAGGCCGATGACCATCTGCGCGTCATAAAGTCCGGGATGGCGCAGCATGGTGGCGACGACTTCGGGCACGACCCCGTCTTCCGGGATGCCGAACATCGTGCGCATCCGCTTGCACAGCTCGCGCGCCTCGTCGGTCAGCTGATCGTCGGGCAGCGGCCCGATGCGCGGCGGCTGGCCGTTGATCTCGGCATCGCGCGCTTCGGCGCTGGTGCTTCCGGCCAGGTCTCGCATCGGGCCATTCCTCTCGGCATTGGTTTGGCCAAGCCCATAGCGCTTTCGCTGGACGGGGCAAGCGGCCCGCCTGCTTGACCGGGCTGGCAATTGCAGTCACCAGAGCAGTGAGGATGCCCGAAGAGGAAACAAAGATGGCAGCAGTGCTGACCCAGCGGCAAAATGCGCTGGCGATTGTCACGCTCAACCGGCCGGAGAGGCGCAACGGCGTTACGCTGGGCATGTGCACCAGGCTCTACGACGCATTGGGGGAGATTGCTGCGAGCGATGCGCGAGTGGTGATCCTGCGCGGTGCGGGAAACGATTTCTGCGTTGGTGCGGATATTGGCGGGGCGAGCGAAGGTGAACCAGAAGCGCGGCCTTCCGGCTTCGACGATCAGGGCCCGATCTATCAGGCATCGCTACTCCTCCATACAATGCCGCAAGTTACTGTCGCGGCGATAGACGGCGGCTGTGCCGGGGCGGGAATGGGCTGGGCAGCAGCCTGCGATTTCCGCTTTGCCACACCCGAAGCGCGCTTTTCGACCGCCTTCCTCAATGTCGGGGTCTCGGGCGACATGGGGCTGGGCTGGTCGCTGAACTGCATTCTCGGCGGCGCGCGGGCGCGCGAATTGCTGTTCTTTCCCAGCAAGCTGACCGGCGAAGATGCGCTGGCATTGGGCTTCGTCACCCGGCTGTTTCCCCGCGCCAGCCTGCATGATGAGGTCGGCAAGCTGGCGGGGCAACTCTGCGCGCGCGATCCGCTGGCGCTGGGGTTAATGAAGGCCAATGCGGTCTCGGCAGAGACGCTGTCCTTTGACGACTATATCGAGATCGAGACCGCCCGGCACTTACGCTGCACCAATCGCCCGGACTTTGGCGAGCGCATGGCCGGGCTCTTCGCCAAGTCGCAGGCACAATGAGCGAGGCCGGGCTGCTCGCGCCGGACGAAGTGCTCACCCTCGCCGTGCGCGAGAGCGGTGCCTATGGGCTTGCCGACGAAGGGCTCAAGGCGCGGTTGGGCAAGGTGGTCGAATGGGCCAATGCGGCGGGGCCGTTCACCCCGGATCGGCT